>JAYZDP010000215.1:0-63374 GCA_036337765.1 Acidobacteriota bacterium | reverse complement strand
CCGAGGCGCTGCCGCGTCTAGGCGCGCTCGACGGCCTGAGAATCGACGGCCTGATGGCCATCCCACCGCGCGAGACGGAGACCGCCGATGCCCGACGCTGGTTCACCCGGCTCGCCGAACTCCGCGACCAGGTCGGCCGGTCGGGAGTCCTCAGCGACTTCCGCGGCGAGCTGTCGATGGGCATGAGCGGCGACTTCGAGCTCGCGATCGAGGAGGGGGCGACCCACGTCCGGGTGGGCACGGCAGTCTTCGGGGCGCGGTCGGGATGACAGAGCACAGCACCCAGCTGAAGACCCTCTCCGATCTCGTCTTCCACCTGGCCGAGACCCAGGCCGGACGCCCCGAGCGCGTGGCTTCCAAGGCAGGGCGCGAATGGCTGTGGCTGTCGACCGAGGAGTTGATCGGCAGGATTCACCACCTCGCGCTGGCGCTCCAGGCAGACGGGGTCAAACCGGGCGAGCGCATCGCGCTCTTCTCGGAGAACTGCCCCGAGTGGCACATCGTCGACCTGGCTTGCCATCTCCTCGGCGTCGTCACCGTCCCGATCTATCCGACACTGCCCGCAAGCCAGGTGGGCTACATCCTCGAGGACAGCGGTTCGACGTGCGTCTTCTTTCGCGGTAAGGCCAAGGCGGCGCTTCTGGCCGAGACCAGAGCCAGCAGCGCGAGCCCCCCCCGCACGCTGGCGCTGTTCGACGAGGAGCACGACGCGATCGACGCCACGCTGTCCGATCTCCTTGCCGACGGACTCGACCGCGCCGCCGATCGGCCGCTCGACGAGCTACGCGGCGGCGTCGAGCCCGACGCCCTCGCCAGCCTCATCTACACCTCTGGAACCACGGGCAATCCGAAGGGCGTGATGCTCACACACGCCAATCTGGTGTCGAACTTCACCGCCTGTTCGGAGCTCTTTCCGATCGGCTCGGACGACGTCACCCTGTCGTTTCTGCCGCTGTCGCACGTCCTGCAACGCACCGTCGACTACCTCTTCCTCTACAAGGGCGTCACTGTCCACTACCTGACCGCGATTGAGCAGGCGCCGCGTGCCTTCACCGATGTTCGCCCCACCGTCATGGCCTCGGTGCCACGCCTCTACGAGCGCGCCTATCTGCGCGTGCTCTCGAACGTCGCCAAGGAGTCGGCCAGCAAGCAGCGGATCTTTTCCTGGGCCGTGGGCGTCGGTGAGCGCGCCAGCGAGAAGAGCGGACGCTTCCTCGCGCCGCACCTCGCCGTGCAAAAGGGTGTCGCGCAGCGTCTCGTGTACCGCAAGATCCAGGACCGCCTCGGAGGCAGACTGCGCTTCGCGATCGCTGGCGGAGCTGCCCTGCCAATACAAATCGGCCGCTTCTTCGATGCAGTGGGCATCGGCATCTACGAAGGCTACGGTCTCACCGAGACCTCCCCGGTGTTGTGTGTGAACCGTCCTGGTGGCTGCCACTTCGGCACCGTCGGCCAGAGGATCCCCGGCGTCGAGCTACGCATCGCCAAAGACGGCGAGATCCTCGCCAAGAGCCCGGGCCTCATGCAGGGCTACTGGAACCAGCCCGACGCCACCGCCGAGGCGATCGACGACGAAGGCTGGTTTCACACCGGCGACGTCGGTGAGATCGACGACGACGGCTACCTCAGAATCACCGACCGCAAGAAGGACCTGCTGGTCACCTCCGGCGGCAAGAACGTCGCCCCACAGCCCATCGAGCAGCTCCTGACCGCCGACGGCACGATCGCGCAGGCGGTTGTCATTGGCGACAACTATCCATATTTGACCGCGCTTCTCGTCCCCAACTTCGAGGACGTGCCGGCGGGCCTCGAAGATCTCGAGCCCGCGGAGCAGATCGCCCACCCGCGCCTGCTCGAGCGGATCGAGGAGACGGTCGCACAAGTCAACGGCCGGGTCGCCGAGCACGAGCGCGTCCGGCGCTTCAAGCTCATGGACCGAGAGTTCTCTCTCGACGAGGGCGAGATCACCCCGACACTCAAGATCCGCCGCAAGATCGTCATCCAACGCTACGAGAACATCATCGGTGACATGTACCTCAAGTCGCAGCGTGTGTCCGGCTGACCCCCTGCTAAGGTCCGCGCCATGCGAAGGATACTCCTGCTCGCGCCCCTTGGCCTCCTGTTCCTCACTGGCCCGGCCGTCGCGCAAGAGGACGAACGGGAGACCGTCACCACAAAGACCGGTCTGCAGTATGTCGATCTCGTGGTCGGTGACGGCCCACAAGCCCGCAGGGGAGACAACGCCCGCGTGCACTACTCGGGCTGGTTCGAGGACGGCTCCATGTTCGACTCGAGCCGCCGGCGGGGACAGACCTTTTCGTTCCGCATTGGTCGCGGCCAGGTCATCCGAGGCTGGGACCAGGGTGTGGTCGGCATGCAGATTGGCGGCAAGCGCAAGCTGATCGTGCCGTCCAAGCTCGGCTACGGCAAGAAGGGCTTCAACAACGTCATCCCCCCCAACGCCACCCTGACTTTCGAGATCGAGTTGGTAGGGCTCGATTGAGGCCGCTGCGGCGCGCCCGCAGCAAGAGTGAGTGTAGGGAGTCTGCGCCCGGACCGAACAGCGAGATCCGCCGAGCCAACAGCAACGGTAGCTCAGGACGTGCTACGAGCACATCCTGAGCTACAGGGCTTCTAGCTGGTCGATTAGGTCGCTGATGACGTCGAAGCCGCCTTGCCAGAAGACGGGGTCAGCGGGATCGATGTCGGCTTCGGCGAGGATCTCTTCCGGGCGAGCGGCGCCTCCGTAGGCGAGCATGCGCATGTAGCCGGGCCGGAAGCCTTCGGGGTCCTGCTGGTAGCGGCGGAAGAGCGCCAAGACGAGCAGCTGGCCGAAACTGTAGGCGTAGCAGTAGAACGGCATCGCATAGATGTGTGGGATGCCGAGCCACTCGTAGCGAAACGCGTCGGCGATCTCGACCGCGTCGCCAAACTGCAGCTCGAGGTTCTGCATATAGAGATCGCACAGGTCCTCGGCGGATCGGCTGTCTGCCACGGCGGCGTGCGCGGTCTCTTCGAAGCGCACGAAGAAGGCTTGTCGCAGGACCGTGGCGTAGATGTCGTCGACGGCAGTGGCAAGGATCTCGCGACGCACGGACGGGTCGCTCTCGTTGTCGAGCAGACGGTCGGTCATCAGCATTTCGGCGAACACCGACGCGGTCTCGGCCAGGGGCAACGAGGGATGATGGGTAAGGACGGAGTGATCCTCCGACAGCATGCCGTGAACTGCGTGGCCGAGCTCGTGGGCGAGCGTCGCCACATCTCTCACTCTTCCGGCGTAGTTGACCAGCACCCAGGGCGTCAGCTGCGGCAGCACCGAGGCGCAAAACGCGCCCATCCTTTTGCCCTGTCGCAGCTCGCTGTCGATGTGACCCTCGTCGAACACTCGCCGCGCAGCGGCTGCGAAGGTCGGGTCGAAGCCCGCGAAAGTGTCGAGCACGGAGTCGACGGCATCCCGGTACTCGACCCTACAATCGCTCGTCGTCAGCGGTGCGTAGAGGTCGTAGCGGCGAAGCTTGGGGGTCCCCAGCCACGACGCCTTGAGGCGGAAGTAGCGATGGAACACGCCGACGTTCGATTCCGCCGTCCCGAGCAACGCCTCCACCGCGCCGTTCGGGATGTCGTTCGCCACGTTGCGCACGCCGATCGGCGAGTCGTACCCGCGCAAACGAACGTTCTCGTTGTGCCAGTCGCGCACGCGGTGGACGTAGACCTGAGCGAGGATGTTCGACTCGCGCTCCAAGACACTGCCGAGCTCGACGTAGGCTGCCTCGCGGAGATCGCCGTCCGGCGAGAGGGCGTAGTTCATGAGCTCGTCGCGGCTGAGCTCGTGGCCCTCGCCGTCGACCTCGAGGTGGAAGGTCAGCCGGTTGGTGAGCATCGAGTGGACCGTCATCAGCCCGCCGATGCCATCAGCGTCCTTGGTGTTGATCAGCTGCTCGGTTTCCTCGGCCAAGGAGTAGCGGCCCAGTCGCCGCAGGTCACTCAGGAAGAAACGGGTGTCGCGCGCGTCGTCACCCCCCGGCATCAGAGCCTCGGCGCGGGCGTCGGGCAGCTGTTTCCACCACAGCGGGAAAAAGAGCGCCCGATTCTGCAGAAGCGTCAGCTCGTGCTGAACGCGGTTGCGGAAAGCCAGCGCCGCCACATCCTGTGTGTCGGCCGAGAACCACAGCCCGGCGTAGGCACCGAGGACCGCCATTTCCTCGACCACGCTTTCGTAGTTGCGCACGATCTCGACCAGCTCCCCCGTCTCGAGATCTTCGAGCCGCTCACGCTGGGCCTCGAGGTGGCCGACTTTCTTCTCCAGCGACTCGAGAGCCTCACTTACCCGCGCATCCGTAGTGTCCTCGAGCAGCTCCTTCAGATCCCAAGCACCGAGGCCATACGATTCGGAGGTCGAAGGCGCGATCGTCATTCAGTTCCTTTGCTCATCTCCCGGAGTGGCGTCTACCCGGTAGCCGGCGGAGTATAGGCCGCCCAGAAGCCCGCTGCAGCCCCTCCGGGCCTGCGCGGCGAGCGCCCCCCGGAGGGAAGAAATACTAGCGGGAGCCGTGGCATGAGCGCGGCCCAGCTTCAGGACACCCTCACCCAATGACTGCCACGGCTCCCGCTAGTTCACTTCTCCCGGTACCGGCTCGGGAGCCTCCTGCACCGGGCCGTGAGTCTTCTCGTATCGCTCCAGGTTGGACTGCAGCGCGCCGATGATGCGCTTCAAGTGCCCAGGAGAGGTGACGATGCGCGCACTCACAATGCCCGTGGGCGGAACCAGGTTGATGAAGTCGAGAATGAACTCTTCGCGGGTGTGCGCGATCCGCAGCAGATTCGAGTACCGGCCCTTCTGCTCGTCGTCACCGATCTTGATGTTGATGTTCGATTGCTGGCTCGACACGCTCTCAATCCTCCTCGGACGGGTGCCACTGGACGTCGCCCCCAAACTCCCATTCGTGATGAGGTAGGTACACGCCGATCCCTCGATCGCGCGAGGTCACGGAGAAGGCGAAGGCCTTGCGCCAATAGTCGTAGGGCGCTCCGTCACGGGAATGGACGGCGAAGTCGACCAGGTACTCCCCGGGAGCAAGGCGTAGCCCGGGGCAGCGCACACGAACCTCGGCACGCCCGGTCAGGCTCCGAGGACGCCAGCCTTCGAGATCGGTATTGGTACCCCAGCACTCGACTCCACGACTCGAGAAGAGCCCGATGCCAAACACGAAGTCCTCGATCGGGGTGCGGGCCTGGATCGTCACCTCGAAGACCGCATCGTCGCCGCTGCGCAGGTGATAGCTCTCGACGCCCTCCGGATCCAGCAGGCGGGCACCGACGATCTCGGCAGTCCCTGAGCCCCATCGCAGAACTTCCTCCGGGGCCGCGGGCTCGGAGTGCGGCGCGGGTGCAGGGTCGGCGGTCGCCGCCTCCGGCTCGGGATCGGGATCGGGCTGCGCAAGCTCGTGCCGAACCGACAAGGCAACCTCCTTGGCCTCCCGGTGCTCCACTGCCTCGATCTCGGCGATCCGCTCGCGGTACGCGTCGGTCACCTGGCGCGGTCGACCGTCGCCCGCAACTACCCCCTGATCCAGCCAGATCGCCCGGCCGCAGATCTCCTCCACCAGTCCGAGATCGTGGCTCACCAGCACAAGCGTTCGGCCCTGCGCCAGAAACTCCTCGATCTTGCGAAGGCAACGATGAGAAAAGGCCTCGTCGCCGACCGCAAGAACCTCGTCGACGAGCAGGATCTGCGGGTCGGTGTGAACCGCCACCGAGAAGCCGAGCCGCACGTACATTCCCGACGAGTAGTTCTTCACCGGCTCCTCGATGAAGTCTTCGAGACCGGCGAAGTCGACGATCTCGTCGTAGCGCGCCTGAATCGCCCGCCGTGAGAGTCCGAGAACAGCGCCGTTGATGAAGATGTTCTCCCGGCCCGAGATCTCTGGATGAAAGCCAGCGCCGAGCTCGATCAGCGCCGCTACGCGACCGGCCAGCTCGATCGTGCCGCGCGTCGGCGGCAAGAGGCCCGCGATCAACTTCAGAAGCGTCGATTTGCCGGAGCCGTTGCCGCCGATAAGCGCCACCGCATCGCCCTTCTCCACGTCGAACGTCACCCCGTCCAGAGCCAGGATCGCGTCTTGTGGGCGCAGGTCGTCGACCAGGCTACGGTTCAAGAGTGCGCTCTTCAGAGTGCGAAAGGCGAAGCCCGCAGACACCCGCCGATACAGCTTCGAGGCCTCCGCGACCCGGATTGCGAGATCGCTCATACCGCCTCGATCAGGGTGTCGCGCAGGCGTCCGAAGATCCATGCTCCGCCGAGCCAGAAGACCAGCGCAGAGCCGACCATGTAGAGCCACACACTCGCCGCCGGGAGTGTGCCGCGAAACAGAGTGTCCTGGTAGGCGACGACGAAGGGACTGAAAGGGTTGACGCGGACCACGCTCTGCAACAACGCGTAAGGCACCGACTCCAGCGCATAAAGGATCGGTGTCAGGAAGAAGCAGAGCGTCAGCAGGTTGTTGACGATGTCGCGCACGTCCTTGAAGTGGGCGGCGAGAGCCGCCAGGCCCAATGCCAGACCCGAAACCAGCGGCAGCTGCACGGCGACGACCAAGGGCAGCGCCATAAACCCCCAGCCGCCGACCTCGAACCCCATTTGTCGCGCCACTACCAGGCCCAGGACGATAATCGGAAAGGAGAACACGAGGTTCACCAGGTTCGAGAGCACCGGTACCAGCGGCAGCAACTCCACCGGAAAGACCGATCTGCGGATCAACCCCGCGTTCGCGGTCAGCGAAACGGTGGCCTCGAGCAGCGATGTCGAGACCCAGATCCACGGAAACAGCCCGCTGACCAGAAACAACGGATACGGCGATCCGCCAGGCACGCGCGGCTGGAAGACCAGGCTGAAGACGAACGAGTAGACCACCAAGAGCAGCAGTGGATTGACCAGCGACCACAGGAAGCCGAGCACCGACCCGCGATAGCGCGCCTTGATCTCCCGCACCGTCATCACGACGAGGAGGCTGCGGCGCTCGAAGATGCTGCCAATCTGGATCAAGTGGGAGGCTCCGAAGTCGGTCGGCACGCGCCAGAGTCGGACGGCTGGTGCCGGGGCCTGCGGCAAGTGTAGGGGAATTGAGGAAGCGCCGACGGCAGTAGAATCGCAGAATGGCGGCCAAGACGTTTCACGTCACCTGCCCAGGCTGCACCGGCCAGCTCACGATCGATGCCGCAACCGGTGAGATCCTCTCTCTCCAGCCTCCCGAGCAGGAGCACGGGGGCGACAAGTCGATGGCCGAGTTGATCGAGGCACTCGACGCATCCAAGTCTCGCGCCGAACAGATCTTCGAGCAGGAAAAGCTGGCCGTGAAGGACCGAAAGCGGCTGCTCGAGGAGAAGTTCAATGAAGCCCTGCGGCGGGTGGAGGAGGCGGAAGAGTAGCTCGCGCGCCGGGCGCTAGGCCGCCCCCTTCGAGTGAACGGCGCCGAGGCCAGCCAAGAGATCCTTGAACAGCCGCAGGGCTTCGGTGAGCGAAAGGCGGCGCTGCCGCAGAAGCTCCGTCAGTCGCAGGCCCTGCACTGCTTCTTCGACGACATAGCTGGTCGAGCCCTCGACGCCGTTGGCGCGCCGATGGATCTGGCACACGATCTCGTAGTCGGCAATCCGTTCTGGCGTCGACTCAGGCAAGGGTCTCCTCGAAGATCATGACTGTATCCCCGATGCGAATGCGGTCGAGGTTGCACAGAGCACGCGATTTCACCCCCTCGCTGAGGGTCAGCTACCACGTTGGGGACAGACCCACGACAGTCGTTTCCTCGAGCGCCACCAAAGCGCCCTGGTCGGGACCTTCTGCCACCCAGAGAAAAGCGGTAGACATCGGGACCCGCACCTCGTCGCGCTGACCGTGCGAGCCTGTGGCTCGACCTCGATGGTTCGGATCGGGAACGGAATGGTGAACCCGGATCCAATCGTTGATCCGAAAGGGCCGCTCGACGGTGGTAGCGATACCCGCTACCAGGGCCGAGGAGCTACTCATGCCGCTTCATCGGAGTCGCCGCAATTCTGTCTGATCCCGTCGCGGAGCGCGACAGAGCACCCCTGCTAGAGATCCAGGTAGAGCGGCGTACCGCTCAGTCTCACCTTCTCTGACGGTTCTATCTCTTCACCGAGCGCCGTCTCCACCCTACGCGCGGCCTCCGGCGGCCGCCAGACCTCCTCTCGATCGTCGGCCCGCCAGGCGGCGAGCCATCGACTTCCGTCGGGACGCTCGAAGCCGTAGACGCGGCGCGGTCCTCCGGCCGACAGCGGCCCGGTAGAGCGACCGTCGAGACGGCGCACGAGCTGCCGAAACGCTGCGAACACGGCCCGCTTTCGGATCGACTCCCCAGACGGGTCGACCAGGCCGTAGCCCTTCGCGCCGAGCTGCCACCAGTAGATGCGCTCCACCTGGCCGCTGGCAAAGGCCATGAGCACATAGCGAACGAGGTAGTCCGCCTGCCGCCTCTCATCGACCGCGACATGCCGACCCGCCGGCGAGTGCGGTCCCTCGGCGAGCGGCCAGTTCACCTCGGTGATCCAGGATGGCCGATCGCCGTCACGCGACGCACGGACGATCGCGCGGAGCAGCGTCACCTTGTCGACCGTATCCATACCCGCCTGCGTGTTCTCCGGGGCGCCGCGCCGATCGACGTAGAGCAGGCTCGACACCACGTCGAAGGAAAGCGGATGCGCCCAACCGAGGGCGAGGGCGGTCTGGTGGAACTCGAAGTCGATGATCGCCGGACCCGCGAGCGGAAGACCGGCGTCGCCGAGCTCCGCACTGGCGACCTCTAGAAGCCGCGAGTACTCTCGCTGGTTCCACACCCCCCACTTGCTGCGGTTGATGGCGTGGCCGATCTGGATCGCCTCGCAGTTCCCGCCAAAGCCCTCGCGAATCTGGGCGAGCGCGAGCCGCCACCGTTCGGGGTCGCGCACCATGTCGCGGTTTTGCGGCACCGCCAGGACCACGCCGACGCCACGTGCAGCGAGCTGTGCAACGAGCTCCTGGCTGCGACCGAGCTCGTCCTCCCACGCATGTACGCGCACCAGCACGCGTCTTGCGCCGAGCTCGTCGACTAGCCGCAGGGTATTGCCGAGCCCCAGCGCGTCGATATGAAGGCCGACGCCCAGCTCTCCCAGCTCGACCGGCTGATCGTAGAGGCTCCGCTTCAGTGCGCGGTACTCGGATTGGATCCGCGGCAGACTGGCGAGCACCACGCCCGCCTCGCGCACATGAACGCCGAGGCTCCCCACCCGAATCCGCGCCTTCGCCAGCCGGCCGGCGTGAAGATGCGGCTGATCCGAGAGCGAATCCCACACCACCTTGTCTTCGGTGGCAGCCCGCTCGTCGGGTGGCGGAATGTGAGGGTGCGTTCCTCTCCCGGCCACGAGCCCCCGGAGAGAGGAGCGCAGCTCCTTGAGTCGGGCCTTGGTCGCGATCCTGACGTGGAAGCCGTGGTGGGCGAGCAAAAACAGCACGCGTTGCAACGCCGACGCACCCGCCGGAAAGTAGCCCGACAGTAGGGCAACTCGATCTGGCTCGCGGCGCAGTGGCAACCGGGCGAGATCGCGCATCCTCTCGCTTCTCGAAAGCGAGGGGCCCACGCGCGTCCGGTTCAGATCGAGCAAGTACAGCGGCCCCGAGTACTGACCGTTGCCGGTGTCGGTGAGCAGCACGTTACCCACGGTGACGTCGCGATGCCAGATATCTGCATCGTGCATGCGACGAAGCATCTCGCCCAACCGGCGCAGAAAGTCGGCGACGTCGATGTCGGGGTAGGTCTCGCCAACCGTGCCTGCGATCACCGCCCGGAACAGGTAGCGAGACTCGAGCGCCGCCGCCACCAGGCCGGTGACGAGGAAGGCCGGCCCGTCGTTGGGCCGCGACTCCAGATAGGCCACCGGCTCGGCGATCCCGACACCGGCATCGCGCAGCGCCAACGAAGCGCGCCAGCTGCGCGCCGCCTTCGAGCCCTTCCTGCGGGCCGACCAACGCCGCGCAAGGCCGTCGTGGCGAAACGCTTTGACGACGACCGCAACGTCTCCGGCTGGGGTCGCCATCGAAGCCTCGTAGAGGTAGTTCCGGCCCCAGTGGACGGTTCGGACGGCGGCCGCAGGATCGACGAGGCGTCGAATCTCCTCCGGGTCCAGCGCGCCGTACCTCCGGGTCACCGCGCCCCGGAGCTCTCCGAGATCCAGATCCTCGGTCAGGACGGCCTCAGAGCTCCACGACATCGAAGTGCTCGCGGCGCAGGGCGGCGTCGCCCTGCACGACAACCTCGTCCCCGCAGAGCCTCTCGATCTCGTTGAGCACTGCCCGGTCTCCTTCCTCGAGCGCAGCGGCGACGTCGGGGTGGACCCTCAACATCAGGCGCAGCGCCCCGGCAGGTCTGCCGTTGTCGCCGAGTCGATTCACAACGGCGCGGCGCAGGTCGAGACAGACGGAGCTGGGGCGACGGACCCGCCCACTGCCGGTACAGATCGAGCACGGCTCGGTCAGCAACGAGCGCAGGTTCGAGCGGCTACGCTTGCGTGTCAGCTCGACGAGACCGAACTCCGAGATGTTCAGGACACGGGTACGGGACCGATCCTTCGCCAGCTCTCCTTCGAGCGCAGCGAAGACCTGGTCGCGATTGACCTGCTGCTCCATGTCGATGAAGTCGATGACGATGATCCCGCCGAGGTCGCGCAGGCGGATCTGTCGCACGACCTCGCGCACCGCCTCGAGGTTGGTCTTCAGGATCGTGTCCTCGAGGCTGCTCTTGCCAACAAAGCGGCCGGTGTTCACGTCGATCGCGACCAGAGCCTCGGTCGGGTGGACCACGAGGTAGCCACCAGAGCGCAGCCAGACACGGCTCTGCAGGCTGGCCTCGATCTCCTTGTCGACTCCGAAGCGGTGAAACAGACGCCCCGCAGAGTCGTAGCGCACGCGCGACGCAAGGTCCTCGCGATTCTCCTCGAGAAAGGAAGCTAAAGTCTGGCGCAGCGCTTCGGAGCCGACGACCACCTCTCCGAAGTCGTCGGCCACCAGGTCACGCACGGCTCTGAGCTCGAGATCGAGGTCGTGGTGTAACTGCGAAGGAGCCGGAGCCTCCTTCGCCTGCTGCGCTAACCCTTCCCAGACGCCGAGCAGGCTCTCGACATCGTGGGCAAGATCCTCTCGCTCGCACCCGAAGGCCTCGGTACGCACGATCAACCCCGCGCCCGTCGGCTTGAGCTCCTCGGCGAGGGCTCGCAGCCGACTCTTCTCCGCGCCCGCCTCGATGCGTCGTGACACGCCGACATGCGTCGAGCCCGGAAGCAAGACCATGAACCGGCTGGGAAGTGCAATCTGCGTAGTGACGCGGGCGCCCTTGTGAGCCAGCGGCTCCTTGCGCACCTGGATCAGGATCTCCTCGCCCTGCTGGACCAGGTCCTCGATGGAGGGCGCTGGGTCACCCTCGCCAGCGTCGCGCGTGCCGCCGTCGGTGCGGGGCTCCTCCCCCGTCGCTGCCTCCAGCGTGGCGTCGGCGTCTCCCGACATCGCGTCCCGAACGTACAGAAAGGCGTCGCGATCGAGCCCGATGTAAACGAACGCCGCCTGCATTCCAGGCAGCACGCGCGTTACGCGTCCCTTGAAGATTCCTCCGACGAGGCTTCGCGCACGACGGTTCTCCACCAGGATCTCCGCCACCCGATCGTCCTCCAGCACGGCGATCCGCGTCTGAAACGGATCCTGTTCAACGAGCATTCTCTTGTTCATCGTGCGAAGCCAATCGGCGCGACCTGGATCCTAGGTCACCGCGTTTGAAGCACGGTGAGCTGGAGGTCCGCCGGAAGCGAACACGCGCCGTCTGCGGCGCCAACAGCAAGAACCGTTGGGGGATGCTACTAGCATCCCCTAACGGTTCACCCAGCGACGGTAGTCGACTCCGGTGATGACGCCCGTGGAGAAGAAACAAAAGAGGGTGAAGGAGCCGCCGTAACTGAGGAAGGGAAGCGGGATGCCGGTGATGGGAACTAGACCAATCATCATCCCGGTGTTGTAGAAGATGTGAAAGCCCATGATCGAGGCCAGTCCGATCACCAACAGAATCGCCTGTCCGTCTCGACCCCGGGTCGCCACCCGGACGCAACTCCACAGGTAGTACAGGAAGAGTGCCAGAGTCGCCAGGACTCCCACGAAGCCGCGCTCCTCGGCGAGCACCGCGAACACGAAGTCGGTGTGGCGGACCGGCAGGAAGCGCAGCTGGCTCTGGGTGCCCTGCATGAACCCCTTGCCGACCAGTTCTCCCGATCCCACCGCGATCTTCGACTGGCGCAACTGATAGCCGCGGCCCAGCGGGTCGGTCTCGGGCTGTACGAAAGTCAGGATGCGGTCGCGCTGATAGTCCTTGAGGCCGAAGGTCCAGGCAGCGGCGCCGGTGATCACCACGAGCACGAAGGCGGCGGCCAGCGTCTTGGTCCGAAGTCCGCTCAGCCACACCAACGACGCCAGCGCCGGAAACAGCATTACGGCACTGCCGAGGTCGGGCTGCAGCGCGATCAGCGCCGCCGGAATGCCGACGATCGCGGCGGCGATCAAGACTTCGCGCTCGTGCAGTCGCCTGTTCTCGGCGCTGCACAGATAGCGCACCAACATCAGGACGGAGGCGACCTTCATGAAGTCCGCGGGCTGGCCACCGAGGCCCGCGATCCCGAACCAGGAGCGCGCACCCCCCGCCTCGTGACCGAAAAACAAGAGCGAGCCGAGCATCGCCAACCCCGCCAGGTAGAGCGGAAACGCGAAACGCAGAAGCGTCGTGTGGCTGACCGAGAAGCCGATGATCATCACAACGACGCCGAGCCCGACCCAGACGATCTGACGCGACACGAAGTCGGTCGCCATCTCGACCGACGCGCTCTGGATCACCGTCAGTCCGGCCACCGCCAATGCGAGCGCGCACACCGGCAGCGACCACGCAACTCTCTCGATGCGCTTGAGGCGGCCGCCGGTGAAGCGGCCGTCCTCAGGTATCGCTATCGTCGGGAAGGAACCTGAAGTGTCTCTCATAGAGAATCTTGGCCAACGGAGCCGCAGCGGAGCTGCCATGCCCGCCGTGCTCGACGAAAACGACCACCACCAGCTCCGCGTTCTCGACCGGCGCGAACGAGGCAAACCAGGCGTGGTCGCGGATCTCATACGGAAGGTCCGCCGAGTCGATCTGAGTGGCCTGGCTGACGACCTGGGCCGTTCCGGTCTTGCCAGCGACCGTCATGCCCGCGACGGCCGCCGAGCGCCCGGTGCCACTGTCGACCACATCCTGCAGCGCACCGCGCACCACCGCCAGGGTCTCGGGGGAAAGCTGGACGCGGCGACGCGGCGGCCGCGCGTAGTCCTTCACCAGGTGCGGCGTCACCACATCACCGCCGTTCGCGACTGTCGCCACCATCACGGCGGCCTGCAGTGGAGTGACCAGTAGCGGTCCCTGTCCGATCGCTACCGACACTGTCTCGCCCGGGTACCACATGGTGCCCCTGGCCCGCAGGGCCCACTCCTTGTCGGGCACCAGGCCCGGCTTCTCCCCGTGGAGGTCGATGCCGGTCTCGACGCCCAGCCCCAACCGCCGCGACCAGTCGGCGATGCGCTCGATCTCGAGCCGCGGACCCAGGTGGTAGAAGAACACGTCACACGAGTGCTGCAGCGCTTGGCGCAGGTTCACCGTGCCGTGGCCGCCCCGCTTCCAGCACCGCCGCCGGCCGCCGTGAATGCGCGTCGAACCGGAGCAGTAGTAGGTGTCGTCGGGCGTGACGACGTTCTCCTCCAGAGCGGCGATGGCCGTGACGATCTTGTAGACCGAGCCGGGCGGATAGCTGTTCTGCACCGAGCGGTTCTGTAACGGATGGTGCTCGTCGTCGACGATCGCCTGCCACTCGCGCGAGTCGAGACGGCGAGCGAATGCGTTCGGGTTGTAAGAAGGCGACGACACCATCGCGAGGATCTCTCCGGTACGCGGATCCAGGGCGATCGCGCTGCCGACCTGCCCCTCGAAAAAGCGCTCGGCTTCCTGCTGCAGGTCCAGGTCGAGCGTCAGCTGCAGGTCGTTGCCGGGTTGCGCCGCCACCCGACCGTGCTCCTCGACCAGCTTGCCGCGATGGTCCACGACCACCACCCGGGCGCCGTCGACGCCGCGCAGCAACGGGTCGTAGGCCCGCTCGATGCCCCTAGCTCCCACCAGGTCGCCAGGGCGCAGCCCCGCACGCCGCGCCAGGTCGTCCACGGATGCTTCGCCGAGATAGCCCATGACGTGAGCAAGCTGCGTGCCGTGACGGTAGAAGCGACGCTGCAGGACCTCGATCTCGAACTCGGGATGCTCCAGATTCATCGCCTCGAAACCGGCGACCTGATCCAGGGAGAGATCCTCGGCCACCAGAATCGGCCGGAAGCTCGCCACTGCGGAGTACGACTCCAGACGAGCCTCGACCTCCTTGGTAGTGATGTCGAGTCGCTTGGCCATGAAGTGAACCGACTCGGCCAGCTCCGCGCTTCGGCTGCGATCCAGCATCAGGTGATAGCTCGGAACGTTCTCGACCAGCGGTCGGCTGTGGCGGTCGAGGATTAGCCCGCGCGGGCCCTGAATGGGCTCTTCCCGCAGCCGGTTGTTCTCCGCCAACTCGCGGTAGTAGGCACCGCGCACCACTTGCATGTACCAGTAGCCGACGATCACAGCGCAAAACAGCAGCACACCCAGCGCGGCGAGCTGCCAGGTTCGCACCACCAGCTGGCGCCGACGCTCCTGGGGATCGACGACCATCACCTACTCCAGCGATACTCGTGGCCGGCGGCTGCGCCGCCAGGCGGAGAGCCGCTGCGACAGCGTCTCGACCGTTGCCACCGCGGCCGCCCCCACCAGCCCGGCGAGCACGACCTGCAGTACGAGGTCGTCCAGCAGGGGGACCTCGGGTCGGCGCAGCAGGGCGACGAATAGCAGCTGAACGACGATCTCCTTCACGAGTACCGCAGCGGCGAAGAAGAGAATCACGTAGTAGAACTTCTGCAGGCTCAAGAATCGCACGGCCCCGGCGAGCACGTAGCCGACCACCGTCCCGGCGAAGCCGTGCAGACCGTAGAGACCGCCACTCACGGCGTCCTGTGTCAGCCCTACGAGGGCTCCGGACACCATCGCGAATACGATGTCGCCACGCATGGCCTGAAGGACGATGACAATCAGGAACGGGTCGAAGACCCGCGACGCCTGGGGCTCGGCGCCTACCAGCACCAGATGGACCACCAGCGCCGCGACGAGCGCGAGAAAGAACCTAAGGACTCGCACTCATGCTGCCCTTGAGCCGGCCGGGGAGGGTGTCGCCGAGCACCACGAAGACCTGGTCTAGCAGGCCGAAATCCACCGCCGGGATGAGCTCGACGCGATGGAAGAGCTCCGTGCCAGGCTCGACCTTGGTCACCGTGCCGATCGCCACGCCTCTGGGGTAGATCCCGTCAGTGCCCGAGGTCACGACCCGATCCCCGACAAGGACATCGGCCTGCAGAGGCAGGTATTCGAGCGTCATTCCGCCACGACCCGCGCCCCGTGCGATTCCTTGACGCCGTGTACGCTCGATCATCGCGCCAACGCCTGAGGCCCGGTCGGTGATCAGCTGGACCTTCGAATACGCGCCCTCCGCGAGGATGACACGGCCCACCAGCCCGTCAGGAGCGGTGACCGGGCTCGAGAGCCCCGCTGGGCGCCCCGGCAGATAGAGAAACAGGGTCTGTAGGCGCGAGGAGTGATCGACGTAGACGACGTCGGCGAGCCGGACCTGCCCCTCGAACGGGGCCTTGTAGCCCAGCGCATCGGAGAGCCGTTCGACCTGATCCTCCACGTGCTGCAGCCGGGACCGTTCCATCATCAGGGCATCGACCTGCTGCTCGAGCGCAACCACCTCGTTCTCGAGATCCAGACGGCTCTTGAATCGATCGGGAACGCCGCGAAACCCCTCGATCGAGGAGTCGACCACGCGCGTCACCGGAGCCACCGCTGCCAGCGCCGCTTCCTCCAGCCGGGTACGCGCGCCGTCGGCGTTACGTACCGAGAACGAAAGCAGAATGAACTGAGCGACGAGCAGCGCGAGAAAAGTCAGGTTGCTGCGACGCCCGGCCGTCACAACAGCGAGACTCGTCGAAGGAGATCGATGTCCTCGAGCACCCGGCCGGTACCGAGTACGACCGATGCCAGCGGATCTTCGGCGGGCACCACCGGCAGGCCAGTCTCTTCTCGTAGGCGTTGGTCGAGGTTGCGTAGCAACGCGCCGCCTCCGGAGAGCACGATTCCCTTGTCCATGATGTCGGCTGAGAGCTCGGGCGGAGTCCGCTCCAGGGCCCACCGTACCACCTCGACGATGGTGCCCACCGGCTCCGCGAGGGCCTCACGGATCTCCGCGTCGCAGATGGTCAGAGTTTTCGGCACGCCTTCGACCAGGTCGCGACCCTTGATGTCGAGCGTCAGCTCGTCCTCGAGCGGATAGGCCGACCCCAGCTCCATCTTGATGTGCTCGGCAGTGCGCTCGCCGATCAGCAGGTTGTACTTCCGCTTCAAGTACTGGACAACCGAGTCGTCCATCGCATTTCCGGCCACTCGCACGGACCGCGAGTAGACCGTCCCCGACAGCGAGATCACCGCCACGTCCGTGGTGCCGCCGCCTATGTCGACGACCATGTTGCCCGACGGCTCGGTCACCGGAAGCCCGGCGCCGATCGCCGCCATCATCGCCTGCTCGACGAGAAAGACCTCCGAGGCGCCGGCCGACATCGCCGACTCCTTGACCGCGCGCTTCTCGACCGGCGTGATCTCCGAAGGCACACCGATCACGATCCGTGGACGCGCCGGGAAGCGGCGACCCCCATGAGCCTGGCGGATGAAGTACTTCAACATCTTCTCCGTGATGTCGAAGTCGGCGATCACACCGTCCTTCATCGGCCGAACCGACTCGATATTGCCGGGCGTCCGCCCCAGCATCTCCTTCGCGGCGTTGCCGACCGCCTCGATTCGGTTCGACTTCTTGTTCAGGACGACGACCGACGGCTCGCGCACGACGATGCCACGATCGGCGGCAAAGACCAGCGTATTTGCGGTCCCCAGGTCGATTGCGAGGTCGTTCGAGAAAAATCGAAACAGTGAGGGCACGGGAACGCATAGCGTACTGTGCAATCGGGACGCTGTACAGGCGTCAAATGTCCTTTGTTTTCACGATTTGGACCCAAGACAGGGGTGGGTGCCGTCGCCAAAGTGAGTCTCCGTAGGTTCCCCGCTGACGGGCGGGATCCCACACAGTGAACTCGTCGGCCATGGCTCACGGCCCCGGCGCGTGACCGTTGGCGGCGGCGCCCCCCTGAGGTTGGGGCAAGGGGCTCCGGAGAGACTTCTCGGGAAGCTTTCCCGATCTGGTCCACCTCCGGGGCCGGGCGGCCCTTTCCGCGAGTGCACTCGAGGGGGGTCGTTCCTCGCCGCGCGTCTACAGCGGCTCGATATAGACCTGGCGCGTCTGCGCGGTGCGGTTGCCGGAGGCGTCGATGGCGGAAACGAGCAGATCGACCTCTCCGTCCGAGTGTGGGGAGAATGACAGCGAGAAGGTTCCATCCGCGTCTACGGGAGTGCGTTGGCCGTCGATCTCGAGCTTGACGCCCGGCTCGGTCTTGCCGCTGATGATCACGATCGTGCCGTTGACGTTGACTCTCGAGATCTGAAGATCCGGGGCCACCGTGTCGGTCCAGCTAGCACCGTTGAGCGACATCACCCGGAACTTGCACAGCAGGCTCCAGGGGCCAAGGACCCCGTCGTCGGCCAGTGCCGCAACACGCCAGAAGAAATTGCCCTCGCCATTGATGCCGAGCGTTGCGCTGGTCTTACCACGCGTCTGGTCGACCAGGCGCTCGCCGAAGAGGCGGTTGCGAGAGACCTGTAGCTGGTAGCCCCTGGCCCCCTCGACTCCCGACCAGGACAGCACCACCTCGCGGTCACAATCGAGATTGAGGTCGAAGTTGTTGGGCGGCCCGACGGCCTCCGGCTGGTCGAGCAGCACCCTAGTCTCGCCCAGCTCCTCTTGGCGCTGCACGACCTGCTCGAGCTCGGCCAGCTCGCGCTTCTCGCCGCTCTCGGTGGAGGCGATCTCCGCAGTCCCCTTGCCCACCGCGCAGACTCCGGTCTGCGAGTTCACGGCGAAGGTCACGCTGGCTTCCGACTCGGTCTCGACCCGCAGCGCCGCGTACACCGTCTCGATGCCGCTCGTCCGGCGCGAGGTCTGAAGATCGACCCAGCCGTACTCCATGCGTACCGGCTCGCCGCGGCCACGCAAGCTGAGGTCCCGCTGCACTTTGAGCATGGTGCCTGGGCGCACGGTAAACAGCGTCCCGTCGCTGTCGAACAACACCTCCGCCGACCCGCGAGCCGAAGAGCGGACGTAGTCGCCTTCGTACAACACGTCGCGTGGGCGCGCACGGCGAAACAGCCCGGTCTCTCCCCGCCGGTAGTCGACCTCGCCCTCGACGTAGATGAAGCGGGCCTCGCCCCGGCGCCCCGGATTCTGGATGGAGTCCAGCACGTCGACCACGATGCCGCGACTCACCCGTGCCTTGAACAGCGCCGTACGGAGGGAGCCCTCAACCCAGGCAGTCTCGGCCTCACTCAGATTGAGCTCGGCTTCCGAAAGCTCGCCCGAGAAGCCGCCCGCGACCTCGCCTTCGCCGACCCCGGCCAGCATATCCCGCGCCGCGTTGAGACTCTGTCCCGCTCGACGCTCGAGGGTGTACTCGTCCCACTTCAGGTAGCCCTGCCATCCCCCCAAAGAGACCGCCAGGAGGATCAGGAACCTTCCAAGGCTCCACAGGGAGTCCTCGGAGAGGCTGTACCAGCCACTCTTCTTGAAGATCTCAGCCACTCTCTAGGCCCCCCGAGGCTGCAAACCTCGCGCGGACGCGCAGATGTCGATAAATCGATAAATTCAAATTATAGCATGTCCCAGCCGTCGCCTCCACGGGCTCCTTCCCAAGGACCGCGAGGGGCCTGCGATGCTAAACTAGGCGACTCTCGATTCGTCCCCAACCGGGTAACGAGGACCCCGAAACATGCTCAAGGTATTCCGCGACAATCTCAAGAAGCTCGCCTGGACGCTCTGGCTCGTCATCATCGCTTTCATCCTGTCGTTGTCGATGATGGGCGGGGGCACCCAGGGGCCCACCGATGCCCAGACAGCGGCCACGGTGGGCGGGGACTCGATCACACTCCAGGAGTTCCGCCGCCGCTACGAGGCCACGGAACAGCAGATGCAGGCGATCTACGGCCAGAGCTATACCCCTGAGATCGCGCGCCAGATGGGCCTCGCGATGCAGGCACTTGACGGGCTGGTGGCGCACAAGATCCTCGTGGCCGAGGCCCGCAGCATGGGGCTTCAAACCAGCGAGGCCGAGCTGCAGGAGGCGATTCTCGACCTTCCGGGCTTTCAGGCCGAAACCGGCGGCTTCATCGGCCAGGATCTGTACTCGCAGATTCTGCGCAGAAACAGCTACACGGTAGCCGTGTTCGAGGACGAGATCCGAGATCAACTGCTGGTCGACAAGCTGAACGCGATCCTGTCCGACACCACGTTCGTGTCCGACGAAGAGACGCTCAATGCCTACAAGGACGAGGTCGAGCGGGCCAAGATCCGGTTTCTGCGGGTCGCGGACGAGCGTTACCGGGATCAGGTGGTGGCTGAGCCGAGCGAGGTCGAGGAGTACTTCACGGTCAACCAGGAGGACTTCACCATCCCCGAGAAGCGGGCGATCGACTACCTGCTGGTGGAACCGGCGCTGCTGGCCGCGAACCTGACCATCGACGAGGCCGATCTGCGCACCTACTACGACGCCAACCAGGCCGAGTACACCCAGGAGGAAGAGGTCAGGGCTCGCCACATCCTGCTGACGGCAAGCGGCGACGATGAGGTCGCCGCGGCCAAGGCGCGCATCGAGGAGATCAAGGGCCGCCTCGCGGGCGGTGAGGACTTCGGCACCATCGCCAGCGAGGTTACCGAAGACCAGGCCACCAAGGATCGCGGCGGCGAGCTCGGCTTCTTCGGCAGAGGCCGCTACAACCCGGCGCTAGAGGAGGCGGCCTTCGGCGGCCAGGTGGGCGATCTGATCGGCCCCGTGGAGAGCAATCTGATCACTCAGACGGGTCTGCATCTGGTCGAAGTCCTCGACCGGCGCGACGGCGGAACGCAGCCCTTCGAAGACGTCATGGGCGGCATCCGGGCTCGGCTCATGACCGAGCGGTCGCAGCGCGCGGCCTCCGAGCTCGCGAGCGATCTGAGCGCACGCGCGGTCGACGAGGAGATCCGAACCGGTGAGGGGCTCCAGGCGCTCGCCGACGGCGAGGAGAGTGCCTCCTTCCACACCACCGAGCCCTTCTCCCGCCTCGACAACGTCCCCGGAATCGGTCGCGGCACTTCTTTCACCGCAGCGGCCTTCGATCTCGAGACCGGTGGGGTCTCGGAGGCCGCGGCGCTGCCGAGCGGTTGGGCGATCCTCCACCTGCGCGAGATCCAGCCAGAGCGCATCCCCGAGCTCGAGGAGGTTCGCGAGCCGGTGCGAAGCGCCGTTTTGGACTCGAAGCAGGCCGACGCAGCAAGAACCGCGCTGAGCGCCGCGCTCGATCGAGTCCGAGGCGGCCTGGTGTTCGACGAGCTGGCCGAGGAGCTCGAGGTCGAGGTCACGGAGTCCGCCGAGTTCAGCCGCACGGGCTTCATCTCGGAGCTGGGCCGGGCGGAAGAGGTCGCGGCTGCGGCGTTCGACACGGCGGTAGGTGGCTTCGCCGGCCCGATCTCAACGCCGCAGGGCACCCTGATCTTCGAGCTCGTTTCCAAGACCGAGTTCGAGCAGAGCGAATACCTCGGGGAGCAAGACGCGACCCGCGAGCGGCTGCAGCAGGAACGGCTCAATTCGCTTCTGCTGTCGCTCATCGAAGAGCGGCGGGCGCAGCTCGGCGTGGAGTACAACCAGCAGCTGCTCGACTCGCTCGGCGTCTTCGGGACGGCCACCGCCGGCTCCTGATGATCGGCTTCCTGCGCGGCCTCGTTCTGGAGAGCGCGCCCGATCACGTACTGCTCGACGTCAACGGCGTCGGCTATAGCGTGCACGTGCCCTTCTCGACCTACTGCGAGATCGACGCCGCGCCGCGCGCCGAGCCGATCGGCCTCTACATCCGCACCCACGTCCGCGAGGACACCCTCGACCTCTACGGCTTTCTCACCGTGGCAGAGAAGGCGGTCTTCAACCGACTGATCTCAGTCAGTGGAATCGGCCCCAAGCTGGCGCAAGGCATCATGTCTGGGATGGGATGGGAGGATCTGCTCGGCTGCCTGGCGGCCTCCGACGCGGTACGCCTCACCCGCATCCCCGGAGTCGGCAAGAAGACCGCCGAGCGCATGATCCTCGAGCTGCGCGACGGCGCGACGGCGATGCTAAAGGATTTCGAGAAGGAGGCGCCGCCGGCGGTCCGCTCGCCGCGCGAGGATCTGGTGGCCGCGCTGGTGAATCTCGGCTACAAGCAGGGAGACGCTGAGAAGGCCGCGACTGCAGCGGTGGAGGAGGCGGAAGAGGAAGCCGCTCTCACCGACCTGTTGCGGCTCGGGTTGAAGCGATTGTCGCGAGCGTAGAACCCGCCAGCTTCGTATCGCCAGCACACGGGCTAGCATTTTGGTGTCATGGGCCAGGCGCTACACACCATCAAAGCCTTCCTGATCGCGGCCTTGGGCATGGTGGTGGTGCTGCCTCTGGTCCTCATCGGCGTCGTCCTGGTGGCACAGATCGTGGTCTTCGAGACGCTTCGCGAGCGGCGACGGGTTCGGCGCTATGTGGAGCGCGAGAACGGCAGGCGCTTCTTCGTCTACGAAGAGCGCGACAAGAGCCGGCAGTGGATCCGGGACCACCTGTTGCCCCTGGCGGAGGCCGAGATCGACGAGCACTGGGCAGCCCGAGCGCGAGAGAAGCCGCCCACTGAGGAGTACACTCCCCCCTGATGCCGGACCGCGAGATCCTCTCTTCCGTCGCCTCCACCGACGATGTGCAGCTGGAGGCCACACTTCGGCCACAGCGCCTGGACGAGTACGTCGGTCAAGAGAGGATCGTCGACAATCTCAAGGTCTTCATCCAGGCCGCGCGTGAGCGACGCGAGGCCCTCGATCACGTGTTTCTGTTCGGCCCGCCGGGGCTCGGCAAGACCACGCTGGCCTCGATCATCGCCAACGAGATGGAGGTGACCTTCAAGTCGACTTCGGGCCCGGTACTCGAGCGCGCGGGGGATCTGGTCAACATACTGATGAACCTCGAGCCCAAACAGGTGCTCTTCATCGACGAGATCCACCGACTCAGCCCGGCGGTCGAGGAGATTCTTTATCCCGCCATCGAGGACTACCAGGTCGACGTCATGCTCGGGCACGGTCCAGCCGCGGAAAGCGTGAAGGTCGACATGCCGCCCTTCACCCTGGTCGGCGCTACCACGCGCGCGGGCCTCATCACGGCGCCCCTGCGGGCGCGCTTCGGCATCGTGCACCGGCTCGACTTCTATGCCCCGCAACACCTCGCCAGCATCCTGCGCCGCTCGGCACGAATTCTCGGCGTCGAGCTCGATGACGAGGGCAGCCGCGAGATCGCGGGGCGCAGCCGCGGCACACCGCGAATCGCCAACCGGCTGTTGCGGCGCGTGCGCGACTTCGCCCAGGTACAGGGCGACGGCAACGTCGACGCCGCCGTGGCACGCAGAGCGTTGGAGTTTCTCGAGGTCGACGAGCTCGGCTTCGACGAGGTGGACCGCAAGATCCTCACCACGCTCATCGAGCACTACAAGGGCGGCCCGGCCGGCGTCCAGGCAATCGCCGCCGCTATCGGCGAAGATCGAGGCACTCTCGAGGACATTTACGAGCCCTACCTGATCCAGGAGGGCTTTCTCCAGCGCACCCAGCGCGGCCGCGTCGCCACCGATCGCGCGTATCGCCACCTGGGGCTCGACGACAAGCGCAACCCCTCCGAGCCGACCCTGTTCTGAGACCACCCGGGCTTCGGCCATGCGACCCGCGTTGCTGATCCGCAACCCCCTGTCCGGCGGCAGGGACTGGGCGCCGCGGCTCGATCGCATTCTCGCCAACCTCGCCGCGGCCGGCTTCCACTCTACGGTGCGCGCCACCGAGGCCGCCGGGCACGCCACCGAGCTGGCTCGAGCCTCCGCCGAAGGGCGCGATTACGACGTCGTCTTCGGTCTCGGCGGCGACGGCACCCTGCGCGAGATCGCGGTCGGCCTGCTCGGCTCGCCGATCCCGCTCGGACTGCTCCCGGGCGGCACCACCAACGTCCTCGCTCTCAGCCTTGGCATCCCGACCAACGCAGTCGCGGCGAGCCGGGTCTACAACGCGCGCGATCTGCGCGTCATCGACCACGACATCGGCATGTGCGGCGACAAGCCGTTCATCATGATGGTCAGCGCCGGCATCGACGCCTTGCTGCTCGAGCGCGCCTCGCAGCAGGCCAAGAAACGCTGGGGCAAGCTCGCCGTTGGCGCGCAGGCCCTCGCGGCCGCCCGCGACTACAGCTTCCCCACCTTCTCCCTCTCCTCGCAGGGCCATCACCAAGAGGGCTCCTTCGCGATGGTGGCCAACATCCCCCTCTACGGCGGTGAGTTCACCGTCACCCCTCGCGCCAGGCCCGACGACGGCGTCCTCGACCTCGCTGTCTTGACTGCAACCGGCATCGTCCCCACCCTCACCTTCGCCCTCGACCTGGCCATCGGCGCGCACGACAAGCGCCAAGACGTCGAGATCTGGCGGTCGCGCCTGGCCCGCCTCGACCTCACCGGCGAGCCCTCCGAAGCCCTGATCCAAATCGACGGCGACCCAGTGCGCCTCCCTCTCCCCCAGGACATCTCCCTGTCCCCAGATCGAGTCAAGCTCCTTCTGCCAACGCCCCGCTAGCGTTACAGCGAAGCGGTCCGCATGAAGTGCCACCGCAAGTCCCCATCCTTGCGCCGATAGATCTCTCCCTCGATCTCTCCGCGAAACCGCCTCATCACAGGCCCCAGCCCTTCTCCCACCGCGGCCGCCTCGATCGCCTCGCCCGCGTCACTCCCGGCCTGGCTGATGTAGGCCTGCCACTGTGCCTGGCGGATCGAGACCGGCCCCATCGATACGTTGGGCATACCCGCCACGGCCCGGTGCAGCAGCCGGAGCTTGGTCTTCAGAGACTTCTCGTCGGCAAAGGGCTCCCGCTGCCACGGCGTGTAGGGCTTGGGGATCAACACGTTGGTCCCCAGCTGAATGTGGCCGATCGTTCCCGTCCGGCGGGCTTGTGCGAGCATGATCTCGCGTGCTTCTGAAGCCAGTGATGCGATCGCGAGCACATCGTCGACCGACTCCTCGGGCTGCCCGACGATGAAGTAGAGCTTCAGCTGAGTGAAGCCGCTCTCGAAGATCATGCGGATCTTCTCCAGCAGCATCGCGTTGGTGACCGGTTTTCCCATCCGGGCACGCAGCCCGTCGCTACCGGTCTCGGGCGCCAGGGTGATCGACCGGTCACCCGATTCGTGCAGCGCTCGCAGTACGCCAGGCGTCACGGCCGGAATGCGAATCGATGACACCGAGGTCCGGAAGCCGAGCCGGCACACCTCCTCGAGGATCGTCTCGATCTCAGGGTGGTCGCCCACCGCCGTGGCGAGAAAGCCGAGCTGGTCCGTGACCCCCCTGGCATCTCCGATGCTGGCCAGGATCTCGTCGGTCGGATGCCAACGAAACGTGCCCATGCCGAAGGTCGCCCAGCAGTAGCGGCACTTCTCCGGGCAGCCGCGCGACATCTCGACCAGGTACTTGGACGCGAACTCGGTATTGGGAGTAATGATGGCGCTGGTCGGGAGGTTCCCCGGCAGGCGCATCTGCGCGGTGCTTAGCTCGAGCTTCTCGAGCTTCGACATCGGCTCCGGCGCCTCGGGGTCGTGGTGGGCAGGCACGAAGAAACCCGGAACCTCCTGCAGCCGGTCGAGGATCGCGATGTTTGAGCTTTCCTCCTCGAGGGCCCGGAGCAGACCCGCCAGCAGGTTTTCGGCGGCACCCAGCGCGAAAACGTCGACGAACTCCGCTAACGGCAACGGGTTGATCATCGAGCACGAGCCACCGACGACAATCAGCGGGTGCTCGGGGCCGCGATCGCAGCGCCGCACCGGGAGCCCGGCACGACCGAGCATGCGAAGCAGGTTGACGTAGTCCTCTTCGAAAGACACCGAGAAGGCGACCGCGCCGAAGCCGCCGAGCGGAGCGTGGCTCTCGACAGAGCGCAGCGGCCCGTCTCCGTCGGCAAAGAAACGCTCACAGACCCAACCCTGACGACGGTGCACCAGCTCCCAGACCCGCTGAAAACCGAGGCTCGACATGCCCACGTGGTAGCTGTTCGCATACGCCAGGCCGAGCGCGAAGCGTCCCTCGTGCGGCACTTCGCGAACAAGCATCTCGGCGGCACGGTGCTGGTTCCAATCCTGCGGCTTCATGCAACCCGCGATTCTAGTCGGGCGTGCGCCCTGGGCGCACGCCTTGGTATCCTTGATACCCCACGATCCCACCTGGCTCGGTCCCCACCATGAAAGTTCTCAAGTTTGGCGGCACCTCCGTCCGAGATTTCGAGCGCATCTCGCGTGTAGCCGACATCGTTCGGTCCGCGGCCAAAGAATCGCCCGTTGCCGTGGTCGTCTCGGCACTCGGAGGGATCACGGATCAGCTCCTGGCGGCGGCGACAGCAAGCCTCGACGGCGAGGAAGAGTTCGTGCAGATCTGCGACATCATGCAGTCGCGCCACGAGGAGGTCGTGGCGCAGATCGAGGATGCAGACGACCGGGAAGCTCTGTTGGCGACCGTCGGTGAGTGCATCGGCGAGCTCAAGATGATCCTGGCCGGGGTGTCGCTGGTTCACGAGTGCTCGCCGCGCACCCGCGACAAGGTGCTCAGCGTAGGCGAGCGGCTGTCGTCGCAGCTGGTAGCCGCCGTGCTGCGCCAGAAAGGCACGCCCGCGCAGGCCTGCGACGCCCGAGCGCTGGTCGTTACCGACCGGGCATTCGGCAGTGCCGCGGTAGAGCTCGAAACGACCTACGCACGCGTGCGCGAGCACTTCGCCGACGCTCGGGACTTGCAGGTCGTCACCGGCTTTCTGGCCGCGACTCCCGAGGGCGAGACCACCACCCTCGGCCGGGGCGGATCGGACTACACGGCATCGCTTCTCGGCGCCGCGCTCGAGGCCGAGTCGATCGAGATCTGGACCGACGTCGACGGGGTACAGAGCGCCGACCCGCGACGCGTCGAAGGGGCCTTCTCTCTCGACCAGTTGAGCTACGACGAGCTGCTCGAGCTGTCGCACTTCGGCGCCAAGGTGGTCTACCCGCCCACCGTTCATCCTGCGCGAAAGGCCGCGATCCCACTGGTCATCAAGAACACCCTCAACCCGACCTTTCCCGGCACCCGGGTGGTCGAGGCGGCAGATGCCTCCGAGCACATCGTGCGCGGCATCAGCTCGATCTCGAGAATCGCGCTGGTGCGCCTCGAAGGCGACGGCATGATGGGCATTCCCGGCACTGCCGGAAGGCTCTTTCGCACCCTTGCCGACGGCGGCATCAACGTCATCCTGATCAGCCAGGCGTCGAGCGAGCATTCGATCTGCATCGCCGTCGACCCGGAGCGCGCCGGCGAGGCAAGGACGCTGGTGCATCGCGAGTTCGACCGTGAACGCGACATCGGCCTGATCGACGATCTGATCGTCGACGAGAACCTGTCGATCGTCGCGGTGGTCGGCTCCGACATGAACGACAGGCCCGGCATCTCAGGCCGTCTCTTCGACGCCCTCGGCCGCGCCGGAATCAACGTTCGCGCCATCGCCCAGGGCTCGTCGGAGCTCAACATCTCCCTCGCCGTCTCGGCGGACGACGAGACCCTGACCCTGCGCACACTCCACGACGCCTTCTTCGCCGAGACGCGCCGACACCTCTTCCTACTCGGCGTGGGGGGCGTGGGATCCGCCCTTCTAGAGCAGCTAAGGCAGACCGATGTCTTCGCCGGCTGGAGCCTCTCGGGGGTCGCCAACAGCCGACGCATGAGCCTTGACCGCGGGCGCCTCGACCGGACCACGTGGTCGCCAGCACTCATCGACCCCTCCGAGCCGCCCGACACCTCCGAGCCGGCTGACCTCGAGGCGCTAGCCAGCTTTATCCTGACCACCCCCGGGCGCCGAATCGTCATCGACTGCACCGCGTCCGACGAGCTCGTACCCCTCTACGCCAGGCTCCTCGAAGGAGGCGTGTCGGTCGCCAGTGCCAACAAAAAGCCTTTCGCCGGTGCGCAGTCCGACTGGGACCGGCTCGTCGCTGCCCAGGCGACCGGCGGCGGCCGTACCTACTACGAGTCGACCGTGGGAGCTGGGCTACCCGTCGTCCGCACGCTGCAGGATCTGGTCGTCACCGGCGACCGCCTTGAGCAGGTCGAGGGCCTGTTCTCCGGCACGCTGGGCTTTCTCACCTACAGGCTGCGCGGCGGCGCTGCTTTCAGCGAGGCTCTCAAGGAAGCACACGATCTCGGCTATACCGAGCCGGATCCGCGCGAGGACCTCAGCGGGATGGACGTCTTACGCAAGCTCCTCATCCTGGCGAGGCTCGGTGGGGCGAGGCTCGAGCCCGACGATGTGGCGCTCGACCCACTTCTGCCCGCGGGAGACTGGTGGGACCTCGAGCTCGACGAGCTCTGGCGACGCCTGCCCGACGTCGACGCCGGGATCGCCGAGCGCGTCGCCGAAGCCGCGGCGCGTTCCCGGTCTCTGACCTTCCTGGCGCGCTGGAATGAAGACTCGGCAACCGTCACGGTCGACGACGTCGCCGCTGATCACCCAGCGGCGTCGGCCGTCGAAAGCGAGAATCTCTTCGCCTTCACCACCGCCCGCTACCGCGATCGCGCACTCGTCATCCGCGGACCCGGCGCCGGCGCACAGGTCACCGCGGCCGGTGTTTTCGCCGACCTGGTCCACGCCGCAGCAGAAGGAGGGCGCTCATGAGTAGTGTCACCGTCTTCGCCCCCTCGACAGTCTCCAACGTCGCCTGCGGTTTCGACATTCTCGGCTTTGCCCTCGACGGCGAAGGCGATCGGATCACCGCTTCTTTGCGCGACAAGCCGGGGGTGTCGATCGTTGATATCCGCGGCGACGACGGCCTCCTGCCACGAGAGATACACCTGAACACCGCCGGCCTCGCCGTGCAGACGCTGCTCGAAGGGACGGCGGAGAATCGTCGCGGCATCGACCTCGAGATCGAGAAGGGCACGCCGCCGGCCAGCGGGCTCGGCTCGAGTGCTGCGAGCTCTGTGGCCGCGGTGCTCGCAGCCAGCGAGCTGCTCGGCCTCGGCCTTACCAACGAGCAGCTCTTGCCGGCGAGCCTCGAGGGCGAGCGCATTGCCTCCGGCGGAGTGCTGCATGGCGACAACGTCGCGCCCTGTCTATACGGCGGCTTCGTCCTGGTGCGCGATCTCGATCCGCCCGACATCGTGTCGATCCCGGTGCCCGACGACCTGTACTGCGCCATCCTGCGCCCTCACGTCGAGATCAAGACCAGCGAGTCCCGTGTTCTGCTCGGCGGCTCGCTCTCGCTGTCGACCGCGGTGCGCCAGTGGGGCAATGTCGCCGGGCTCATCTCCGGTCTGCACACCGGTGACCTCGATCTGATCTCGCGCTCGCTCGAAGATGTCGTGGCCGAGCCGGTGCGCGGCCACCAGGTACCCGCTTTTCACGAGATCAAAGAGGCCGCGCTCGGCGCGGGGGCTCTCGGGTGCAGCCTGTCCGGCTCCGGCCCCTCGATCTTCGCCATCTGCCATGGCCGAGCCCCAGCAGAGGCCACGGTCGAAGCGATGAAAGCGGCTCTGGATCATGCCTCCGGCCTGGCCTCGAACCAGATCGTGTCTGTGGTTGGCGGCGCGGGCGCCCACCTCGTCGCCGACTGATCATGCGGTTCGCCAGCACACGAGGAGGCTCCGTTTCGGCCTCTCTCGGCGAGGCCCTGCTCGACGGTCTGGCACCCGACGGCGGACTGTTCGTCCCCGAGGTCCTGCCCCGACTACCCGAGACGGTTCTGAACAGCCTGAGAGACCACGATCCACTCGACCTGGCGGTCGTCGTTGCGCAGCATCTCCTCGGGGACGACCTCACCGCAACCGAGCTCGAGCCGCTCGTTCGCGGAGCCCTGGACTTTCCGATTCCGCTGCAGCCGGTCGAACGGGCGATCGGTGCTCTCGAGCTCTTCTGGGGACCGACCCTGGCCTTCAAGGATGTGGGCGCGCGCTTCATGGCGGCCCTCATGGGGCACCTGCGACGCGACGATGACGCCGAGCTGACGATGCTGGTCGCAACGTCGGGCGACACCGGGAGCGCCGTCGCGCAGGCCTTTCACGGCCGCGAGGGGTTTCGGGTCGTCGTGCTCTTCCCGCAGGGAAGGATCAGTGAGGCGCAGCGGAAGCTCTTCACTACGCTCGAGGGAAACGTGACGACCTACGCCGTCGACGGCACCTTCGATGACTGCCAGCGCCTGGTCAAGGAGGCCTTCGGCGACGCCGAGCTGCGCGGAGCAAGGCCGCTCGCTTCGGCAAACTCGATCAATGTCGGCAGGCTGCTCCCTCAGACGCTCTTCTACTTCATGGGCTACGTGCAGACGCCGCCCGATGCCCCCGCACTCGTCTGCTCGACCCCGAGCGGAAACTTCGGCAACCTCACGGCGGGTCTGTATGCCAAACACATCGGTCTTCCGGTCGACCGCTTCGTCGCCGCCACGAACGTCAACGACGTCGTGCCCGAATACCTCTCTTCGGGCGAGTTCCGGCCCCGGCCCTCGCTTCAGACCGTGGCCAACGCGATGGACGTCGGCAACCCGTCGAACTTCGAACGCATCGTCCACCTCTACGACGACGATTTGGAAGCGCTGCGGGCAGATCTGGCCGGCAACCGATACACGGACGACGAGGTGCTGGCCACGATCGCCGAGGTGGACGATCTGAGGGGCGTTCTGCTCGACCCCCATTCCGCGATCGGCTACGCCGCCCTGCGCACCGCGCTCGCCCGCAGACCCCAGGCCTACGGCATGTTTCTCGCCACCGCCCACCCGGCCAAGTTCCCAGAGACCGTCGAGAAGGCGACCGGAAAGCCCGTCGAGCTGCCTACGGCACTCGCCGAGCCGATGGCGAAAGCCGACAGGAGCGAACCCCTGCCGGCCTCGTACGCCGCGTTCCGCGATGCCTTGACGGCGAGCTAGCCGTTGTTCGCCAGGCTGTTGCGGATCTCGCGCAAGAGCACCACATCTTCGGCGGGCGCGGCTGGAGCGGGAGGCGTTTCCTCTTCCTTGTTCTTCGCGTTGTTGATGGCCCGGATCATCATGAAGATGACGAACGCGATGATGACGAAGTCGAGAATGTTCTGTAGGAACATCCCGTAGTTCAATGTCGCTGTACCCGCCTCCGGAGCCTCGGCCAAGGTGGCGTAGGCGTGCTATCTCTTGACGCGACCGCAGCGAGAGACATCGACCAACTGGAATAAGTCGACCTAATGGTCTTAATTCCTTGACATCAAGAGAGCTAATGGTAAGCTGTGCGGCTCCATGCAGACGCTCCGTCTATTCTGCGATGTCGCAGCTCATCGCAGCTTCAGCAGAGCTGCGGCGCTGCACGGCATCACCCAGTCGGCGGTCAGCCAACGGGTGCACCAGCTCGAAAAGAAGCTCGGCGTGGTCCTACTGGACCGCTCGGTGCGGCCGCCGGCACTCACCGCGGCGGGGGAGCTATTCACACGCGAGGCCCGCCAGATCGTCGACCACTACGACGATCTGACCGAGCGCGTCGCGCAGATCGAAGGCCGGGTCAAGGGCGACGTCACCGTCGCCGCGATCTACTCCGCCGGAATCGACCTGCTGCACACCCTCCGCGAGGGTTTCCAGGCCGAGCATCCCACCGTCCATATCCATCTCGAGTACAAGCGGCCCGAGGAGGTGGACCACTCGGTGCGCGAGGGGACCTGCGACTTCGGCATCGTCTCGTATCCCGCGAGCTGGCGGGGCATGTCGGTCCGCCCGCTACGCGACGAGCGCATGAGCGTGGTCTGCGCCCCGGGGCACGCCCTCGCCACGCGCGAGCGACTCGAGGCGCGCGAGCTCGACGGGCTCGAGATGATCGGCTTCGACTCCGCCCTGCCGGTCGGCCGCCACATCCGGCGCTACCTCAAGGCAGAGCGCGTGAAGACCGTCTTCACCCAGGGCCTCGACAATATCGACACGCTCAAGAGCGTGCTCGCCATCTCGAACGCCGTCGCCATCCTGCCGCGGCGCACCGTCGGCCGAGAGGTCGACGCCGGCACGCTCGCCACCGTAGAGCTCGAGCCGGCGCTGAACCGGCCGCTAGGAATCATCTATACGCGAAGCCCTCGGTTGAGCCGGGCGGCCATCGCGTTTCAGGATTTTCTCGTCGAGAACGCGGAACCCGACCTCCAGCCCCTGGAGGACTCCGCGGTGGCCTCCGCCGGCCGCGTCTCGGTCGCCACGTAGAGGAAGTTGTCATGAGCTGTGTCCAATCACCCCGCACCCTGAGGCCCCGAAAAAGCGGCCTCTACGACCCGGCGAACGAGCACGACGCCTGCGGTGTCGGTTTCGTCGCCAACGTCAAGGGTCGGCGCAGCCACCAGATCCTGCTCGACGCCGACCGCATGCTGTGCCACATGGATCACCGTGGCGCCCGCGGCTCCGAGGCCAACACCGGTGACGGAGCCGGTATCCTGACCGCACTCCCGTACGAGTTCCTGGCCAAGGCCGCGAAGTCCGACCTCGGCGTTGAGCTGCCAGCGCCTGGCCACTTCGCAGCAGGCGTGGTCTTTCTGCCGCGCGACGCGGCCGAGCGCCAGCACTGCCAGCACACGGTCGAGAAGATCATCGCCAAGGAAGGCCAGACCCTGGTCGGCTGGCGGCCGGTGCCCGTCGACCCCGATGCCGCCGATCTCGGTCCCACCGCGCGCGAGTGCATGCCACACATGGAGATGCTCTTCGTCGCCGCCGACAATGGCCTGGAGGGCGACGCCTTCGAGCGCAAGCTCTATCTCATCCGCAAGCAGGCGAGCCATCTGCTCCGCACCGGCGCTGAGCTGGTCGAAGCCGAGATGTTCTACGTCTCGAGCCTCTCCACCAAGGTCATCGTCTACAAGGGCATGCTCGCCTCTGGCCAGCTCACCGACCTCTACCCGGATCTCGCCGACGAGGACTACACCAGCCACCTGGCGATGGTGCACTCGCGCTTCTCCACCAACACCTTCCCGTCGTGGGACCGCGCACAGCCGAACCGGTTCATGAGCCACAACGGCGAGATCAATACCCTGCGCGGCAACATGAACTGGATGCACGCGCGTCAGGGCACCATGCAGACGCCGCTGTACGGCGACCAGCTCACCAAGGCGTTCCCGATCGTCGAGCCGGACTGCTCCGACTCGGGCACCTTCGACAACGCACTCGAATTCCTGCTCATGACCGGCCGGACTCTCCAGTCGGCGGTCATGATGATGATCCCAGAGGCGTGGCAGAACCACGACTCGATGTCGGCGGAGAAAAAGGCGTTCTACGAGTTCCACTCATGCCTGATGGAGCCGTGGGACGGTCCAGCCTCGATCGCCTTCACCGACGGGCACTACATTGGCGCCGTCCTCGATCGTAACGGTCTGCGGCCCAGCCGTTACTACCTGACCCACGACGACGTGGTGATCATGGCCTCTGAGGTCGGTGTGCTGCCAGTCGAGCCCGAACGGGTGAAGCACAAGGGGCGCCTGCAGCCGGGGCGGATGTTCCTGGTCGACTTCGAGCAGGGCCGGATCATCTCCGATGATGAGCTCAAGGCCGAGTTCTGCAGCCGCAGGCCCTACGGCCAGTGGCTGGCGGAGCAAAAGGTCGAGCTCAGCGAGCTCCCGCCGGGCGACGTCGAGCCCGCCTACCCCGACGACCGGTTGCTGCCACGGCTGCAGGCGTCTGGCTACACCATCGAAACCCTGAGCTTCATGCTGCGGGGCATCGCGGAGCAACAGCGCGATCCGGTCGGCTCGATGGGCAACGACGAGGCACTGGCGATCCTGTCAGACAAGCCACGGATGCTCTACGACTACTTCAAGCAGCTCTTCGCCCAGGTCACCAACCCGGCCATCGACTCGATCCGCGAAGACATCATCATGTCGCTGGAGTGCTACATCGGGCCGGAGGGCAACCTGCTCGATATCGGTCCCAGGGACGCCCATCGGCTGCGGGTGCCACATCCGATCCTCACCAACGAGGAGCTCGCCTCCCTGCGTGATCTCGACCATCGGGGTTGGCGGAGCGGAACCATCGACATCACATGGTCACGCGACGACGGGGCGGCGGGCATGCTGCCGGCGCTCGAGCGGATCTGCGAGGAGGCGGAGACAGCGATCGCCGACGGCCTGCAGCTCGTCATCCTCTCCGACCGCGCTACCAGCGCCGACCGGGTTCCGATCCCGACGCTTCTGGCCTGCGGCGCAGTGCACCACCATCTTGTTCGGCACATCAAGCGCACCCGCATCGCTATCGTGCTCGAGAGCGGAGAGGCGCGCGAGGTGCATCACCATTGCCTGCTGGTCGGGTACGGCGCCGATGCCATCAACCCCTACCTCGCCTTCCAGACACTGGAGCGTGATCGTGGGCTCGGCCGCCTGTCCGAGAAGAACGCGAGCTGCGCTGCAGTGGTGGCCAACTACCGCAAGGGCGTGGCCAAGGGCATGCTCAAGGTGATGGGCAAAATGGGGATCTCGACGCTGCAGAGCTACAAAGGCGCCCAGATCTTCGAGGCGGTCGGCCTCGGACAAGACGTCATCGAGCGTTGTTTCGACGGCACGGCCAGCCGGATCGCCGGGGCCGGCTTCGCCACGCTCGCCAAGGAGTCGCTACGCCGTCACGCCATCGGCTACCCGCCTGAGGGCCAGGTGCGCCAGCAATCGCTGCCGAATCCGGGTCTGTTCCACTGGCGGGCCAGCGGCGAGAGCCACATGTGGACGCCGCCCGCGATCGCGGCGCTGCAAGCCGCAGCGCGCACCGACAGCCGCGGCGCCTACAAACGTTTCGCCAAGCTGGCCAACGATCATGCCACCCGTGCCTGCACACTGCGCGGTCTGCTGCGCTTCAAGGACACGAGCCCACTCGCGATTCCGCTTGACGAGGTCGAGCCGGCTTCGGAGATCGTCAAACGCTTCTGCACCGGAGCCATGAGCTACGGCTCGATCTCGGCGGAGAGCCACGAGACCCTCGCCATCGCCATGAACCGCATGGGTGGCAAGTCGAACACCGGCGAGGGGGGCGAGGACCCGAAGCGCTTCGAGACGCTACCCAACGGCGACACGAAGCGCTCGGCGATCAAGCAGGTCGCCTCAGGGCGCTTCGGCGTCACCGCCTGGTATCTAACCAACGCCGACGAGCACCAGATCAAGATCGCCCAGGGTGCCAAGCCCGGGGAGGGCGGTGAGCTACCGGGCCACAAGGTCGACGAGATCATTGCAAGGACCCGCTATTCGACACCCGGAGTCGGCCTCATCAGCCCGCCGCCACACCACGACATCTACTCGATCGAAGACATCAAGCAGCTGATCCACGATTTGAAGAACGCCAACCCCTCGGCGCGCGTCAGCGTCAAGCTGGTCTCCGAGGTCGGGGTCGGCACCGTCGCGGCCGGCGTCGCCAAGGCTCACTCCGACCACATCCTGATCTCGGGTCACGACGGCGGAACTGGGGCCTCGCCACTGACCAGCATCAAGCACGCCGGGCTACCCTGGGAGCTCGGTCTCGCCGAGACTCACCAGACGTTGGTGCTCAACGACTTGCGCTCGCGAGTGATCGTCCAGACCGACGGCCAGCTGAAGACCGGTCGGGATGTCGTGGTCGCGGCACTCTTGGGCGCCGAGGAGTACGGCTTCGCCACCGCGCCGCTCATCAGCCTCGGCTGCATCATGATGCGGAAGTGTCATCTCAACACCTGCCCGGTGGGGATCGCGACCCAGGACCCGGAGCTGCGCCAGAAGTTCACAGGCAAGCCGGAGCACGTCGTCAACTACCTCTTCATGGTCGCCGAGGAGGTGCGCCAGCTCATGGCACAGCTCGGCTTCCGCACCGTCAACGACATGATCGGCCACACCGAGGTGCTCGAGATCGACGACGCGGTCGAGCACTGGAAGACCGACGGCCTGGATCTCACGGCGCTCTTGGAGCCGGCCACGAGAAAGGACGCCACCGTCGATGTCTATTGCACCCAGTCACAGGACCACGGCCTTGAGCGCGCGCTCGACAATCATCTGATCAACCTGGCGCAGCCAGCGCTGCGAGAGGGCGAGACGGTACGGATCGAGACCCCGATCATCAACACCAACCGCACCGTGGGCACCATGCTCAGCCACGAGCTGATGAAGACGCGTGGCGAGGCCGGTGTCCCCGACGACACGATCCACGTCAAGTTGTCCGGCTCGGCCGGGCAAAGCTTCGGCGCCTTCCTGGCACAAGGCATCACACTCGAGCTCGAGGGTGACGGCAACGACTACGTCGGCAAGGGCCTGTCCGGCGGGCGCATCATCGCCTACCCGCCCAAGGCGTCGACATTCGTCGCCGAGGACAACGTCATCGTCGGCAACGTCGTGCTCTACGGCGCCACCGGCGGCGAGGCCTTCTTTCGCGGTCGCGCCGCGGAGCGCTTCTGCGTTCGTAACTCGGGCGCCCGCACCGTCATCGAAGGCGTGGGCGATCACGCATGCGAGTACATGACCGGCGGTCGCGCCGTGATCCTCGGCGAGACCGGTCGCAACTTCGCGGCGGGAATGAGCGGCGGGATCGCGTGGGTCTGGGATCGCGACGGCAGCCTGGCTTCGAACCTCAACCCTGAGATGGTGGTGCTCGAAGCGCTTGAGAACGACGACTACATCGCCGAGGTGCGCGAGCTGGTCCAAAGGCACCAGCGGTGGACCGGCTCGACCGTGGCCGCCAGCGTCCTCGACCGTTGGAACGAGGTCATCGGTGAGCTCGTTCAGGTCATGCCGGTCGATTACAAACGTGTGCTCGCCGAGCGGGCTTCGAGAGAGGCCGCCTGAGATGGGAAAGCCGACAGGATTCAGGGACTACCCCCGGGAAACCGTGCCCTACACTGACCCGTTGGTGCGCCTGGAGCACTGGAACGAGTTTCTCGAACCAGTCGTGGAGCCGCATCTCAAGACCCAGGGAGCGCGCTGCATGGACTGTGGCGTGCCGTTCTGCCAGTCGGAATCGGGTTGCCCGATCGACAACCTGATTCCCGAGTGGAACGACCTCGTCTATCGCGACCAATGGCGCGACGCGCTGGACCGGCTGCACCAGACCAACAACTTCCCCGAGTTCACCGGACGGGTGTGCCCCGCTCCGTGCGAGGGCGCGTGCGTGCTCGGAATCACCCATCCGGCAGTGACGATCAAAAACATCGAGAACGCGATCGTCGACCGCGGCTTCGCCGAGGGCTGGATCACACCCAGGCCGCCGAGCTTCCGCACCGGCAAGAAGGTCGCCGTCATCGGCTCGGGCCCTGCCGGTCTCGCAGCCGCCGCCCAGCTCAACAAGGCCGGCCACAAGGTCACCGTGTACGAGCGCGCCGACCGGGTTGGCGGGCTTCTGACCTACGGCATCCCGAACATGAAGCTCGACAAGACCAGGGTGGTCGAGCGGCGCGTCGACCTCATGCGCCAGGAGGGCGTCGAGTTCGTCACCAACGCCCACGTCGGCGTCAACGTCGACATCGCCGATCTGCGCTCCGACAACGACTCGATCCTGCTGGCTTGTGGCGCGACCGTGCCACGTGATCTGCCGATCCCTGGCCGCGGGCTCGAGGGTGTCCACTTCGCCATGGAGTTTCTGACCGCGAACACCAAGAGCCTGCTCGACTCGCAGCACGCCGACGGCAGCTACATCTCCGCCAAAGATCTCGACGTCATCGTCATCGGCGGCGGCGACACCGGCACCGACTGCATCGGCACCTCGATGCGCCACGGCTGCACATCACTCGTCAACTTCGAGCTTCTCCCCGAGCCACCCGTGGCCCGCGCCGACGACAATCCCTGGCCGGAGTGGCCGCGTATCTTCCGCGTCGACTACGGCCACGCTGAGGTCGCGGCGCGTTTCGGCAAGGACCCGCGAGTTTTCTCCATCCTGTCGAAAGAGTTCCTCGACGACGGCAACGGCCGGGTCGCCGGCATCCGCACCGTGGGTATCGAGTGGGCGAAGGACAACAGCGGCCGCTTCCAGATGTCCGAGATCGAAGGCTCGGAGCAGACCTACGAAGCCGACCTAGTGCTGCTCGCGATGGGCTTTCTCGGACCGGAGGACACCCTGGTATCGAAGCTCGGTCTCGAGACCGACCCGCGCTCGAACTTCAAGGCCGAGTACGGCGAGTTCGCCACCTCGGTCGAGGGTGTGTTCGCAGCCGGCGACTGCCGGCGCGGGCAGAGCCTCGTGGTCTGGGCGATCAACGAGGGCCGCGCCGCGGCAGCGAAGATCGACGAATACCTGACCGGCGAGACGGCACTGCCGTCGCCGGCCACGGGGTCTGCAGTCGCTCTCGCCTGACGCTCTCCTACGCCATCGCGAGCCGCTTCGAAGGACTCGGTTCCGGTGGACCCTCGGCTCCGCCTGCACGGTATGGTGGCGCCATGAGGAGATCCTTCGCCACCTGCATCGGGGCTTGCCTGCTGCTCCTCCTCTCAGGCGTCGCCAGCGCCGAGCAGAAGGCCATTTCGTTCACGGCCGACGTCTCCAAGACGGTCGAGCTCGACTATCTGCTGAATGTGCCAGACGGCTACGAAGCCGACGACACGCGCCGCTGGCCGCTCGTTCTCTTCCTGCACGGGGCCGGCGAGCGCGGGGACGACGTCTGGAAGGTCGCCCTTCACGGTCCACCGAAGCTGATAGCAGCCGGCAAGGACATCCCCGCCATCGTCGTCTCGCCGCAGTGCCCGGCCGGGCAGTGGTGGGACCATCACCTCGAGGCGCTGAGCCTGCTGCTTGACCAGATCGAGGCCGACTACCGGGTCGACGCCGACCGCATCTACGTCACCGGGCTCAGCATGGGCGGTTTCGGCACCTGGGCCCTCGCCTCACGCGAGCCCGATCGCTTCGCGGCCGCCATCCCGATCTGCGGCGGTGCCAATATGATCGCTAGCATTAGCCTCGGGAAGTTGCCGATCTGGGCCTTCCACGGCGAGGCCGACAGCGTCGTGCCGCTCGAGGAGACGACGAGAGTCGTCGAGGCGATCCAGCGCCGCGGCGGCAAGAGCATCAAGCTGACCACCTACCCGGGCGTCAACCACGACTCCTGGACCCAGACCTACGACAATGAAGAGGTCTGGGAATGGTTGTTCTCCAAGCAGAGATCCAACGACTAGCTGGGAGCTAGTCCGCCGCCACGGAAAATCGGTGGACCATCACGTGGCGGTAGCCCTCACCGGGGCGTAGAACCGGCGACGGCCAGCCTTCGAGCTCGTGCTTGTTGGCCGAATCCGGGAAGAGCTGGGTCTCGAGACACAAGGCGCCGTGCTGGCCGTACTGGGCACCGTCCTTTCCGTCCAGGCCGGCCAGGAAGTTGCTCGTGTAGAGCTGAACGCCCGGCTGATCGGTCTCAAGCTCCATCACTCGGCCGCTTGTTGGATCCTCGACTCGCGCGATCAGCCGCAGCGCTCCGCTCTCGCCATCCAGGACGAAGTTGTCGTCGAAGCCGTTCGGCTCGCGCGGCCGCTCGACCTCGAGCGCGTCCATCGCGTCTCCGAGCCGGCGCGCAGCCCGTAGGTCGAGCGCCGTCCCCTCGACCGCGTCGATCGCGCCAGTCGTCATGAGCTCGTCGTCGGTCGGGGTGTAGCGACTCGCGAGGATCTCGATGCGGTGGTCGTAGACCGGTCCCGCGTCGTGGCCGGCCAGGTTCCAGTAGCTGTGGTTGGCGAGGTTGACGACCGTCGGCGCATCGGTGGTCGCCTCCATCTCGATGCGAAGTTCGTCGCCGTGGGTCAGTACATAGGTCACCGACACGTCGAGGTTGCCGGGATAGCCCTCCTCGCCATCCGCGGATCTGCGATCGAAGCGCACCGCGGGACCGGCGTGGGTCTCGGCCGGCTGCGCGCGCCACATGACCTTGTTGAAGCCCACCAGGCCGCCGTGGAGATGGTGGCGACCGTTGTTGATCGCTAGCTCGTACTCGGTACCGTCGAGCTCGAAGCGACCCATTGCGATGCGATTGGCGTAGCGGCCGATGGTCGACCCGAAGCCTGGGTCGTTGCGCTCGGCGTAGTCCGCGAGGGTGTCGAATCCCAGAGTGACATCCGCCATCGAGCCGTCGCGATCCGGTACGGACATCTCGACCAGGATGGCGCCGAAGTCGGTGACCTTGGCGACCAGACCGTTGCGATTGCGAAGGGTATAGAGCGTTGCCGGCATGCCGTCCACCTCCCCGAAGGGTTCCTTCTCCAACTGAGGTCCGGGCGGCGCGACCTGTTCGACCGTCACGTCGCTCGGTCCACATGCGACCGCCGCCAGGGCCACGATCGCAACTGTCGTCGAAGACCTCGTCATCCCGTTTCTCCCGTCGATCCGATCACCGACCAGCCGCCGTCGACCACCAGAGCCTGGCCGGTGATGTGCGATGCGGCCTCGGAGAGCAGAAACATCGCGGCCTGCGCCTGGTCCTCGGGCATCCCAACCCTGGCACCTGGCGTGCGCTTCGCCCAGACCTCGGCATAGCTCGGGTCCTCCGCCACGTTGCGCGACGTCAGCGTCGCCCCCGGAACGATCGCATTGACCCGAATGGCGTGCTGAGCCAACTCGATGGCCAGCGTACGCACCAGCCCCTCGAGCGCCGCCTTGGTCATGGCGTATGCAGCGAGGTTGGCGTGACCGCGCCGCCCGGTGACGGACGACGTGAAAACGATCGAGCCGCCCGAGCGCTGCTCGGACAAGTGTCGAGAGATCGCCTGCGCGACGAAGAACGAGCCCCTCAGGTTCACCGCCAGCAGACGGTCGAGGTCTTCGCCCGTGGTCTGGAGAAAAGGGCGAAAGAGGGTGACCCCGGCGTTGGCCGCCAACCGGCTCACACCCCCGAAGTGCCTCTGCGCGGCAGCCACCAGCGAGGGCCCCAGCTCCGGATCCGCCACGTCTCCGACGACGACCACACAGTCCGCGCCCTGATCGCGAACCGACCCGGCTGCGGCCTCGGCACGACCCGCATCGATATCGTTGAGCACGATGCCGGACCCGGCGCGCGCCAGCGCCAGCGCGATCGCGAGACCGATGCCCTCGCCGGCGCCCGTGACGATGGCGGCTTTGTCGTCCATGGCGAGCGGGAATCTACCAAGGCGCCGCCGACGCTAGACCAGGAGGCTCTTGGCGCCGATGCGCAGTAGGGCGGGCACGCCATCGGCCACCAAGGACGCATCCCGATTCTGGACCTCGAGGAGACGCGAGAAGAGCCGGGGATCCGTCGCCAAGGTGCGGATGATCCGCCGGCGCAGTGCTGGATGACGTGCCAGCACCAGGGTCAGCTGAGTGATCGCATCCGGCACCCGGCAGATCCGCCGATGGGCCCTGATGTAGGAACCGAGGCTGCGCCGGCGCAGCGACAACGCCAGCGCCGGCGCCTCCTGGAAGGCGAGCCCGAGGCCTTCACCGGTGAGCGCGTCGACATAGCCAGCGGCGTCACCGACCAGGGCGAGCCCGTGGCTCGCGACCCGGCGCACTCGTTGCCGGAAAGGACCGCAGCCTCGATCGCGTGACACCACCTCCGCACCGGCGAGGCGCTCTACCAGCTCCGGGAAGTGGCGCAGGTGGGCGTCGAAGCCCTCCCGACTCCCGCTCCACAGCAGAGCCACGCCCACGGTGTCCTCGGCGACAGGAGTGATGTAGGCCTCGCAGGATCGCGACCAGTAGACCTCGACGAGATCGCACCAAGGCTCGAGGCGGTAGTGCCGGCGCACTCCGAAGCGCCGCCAGCGCGCGGGCGGCCCCTCGAGCGCCGCCCACCGGCGCACGTGAGAGTTCAGTCCGTCGGCACCGATCACCCAGCGGGCGTCAACCGGGCCTTCGCTGGTCTCCGCCACCCAGCCTTGGACTCCAGGAGAGAGACCCTCCACCACAACGCCCCAGCGCACGTTGGCACCCACCGCGGCCGCGCGCGTCGTGAGCTCGCGATGCAGCTCGAGGCGGCGTACACCACGCCCGGGCCGCGGGCCGAACCAGCCCTCGGCCCGCGTGTCACCGTCGATGTAGCGGATGCCACGCAAGTCCTTGCCCGCAAGATTCTGCACCGCGACCCCGAGCCCTTCCAGCGCGTCGAGGCCAGCCGGCATGATGCCCTCGCCGCACGGCTTGTCGATCGGCGAGTGGAAGCGCTCGAGCACCTCGACCTGGAAGCCCTCACCCACTGCAGCGATCGCGCTGGCGAGCCCGGCAGGGCCTCCGCCCAGCACCAGTACCTCGACGGAGCGCATCACGCGTTCTCCTGTGCGGTCCAACCGGCGAGGGCGGCGTCCTCGACCCGGATCCGGGTCTGCAGAATCATCACGTTGGTCAGGCTGAACGCGATCGCGGTGATCCATGCAGAGTGGACGAGAGGCAACGCCAGGATCTCGACGACCACGGCGAGATAGTTCGGATGACGCAAGTAGCGGTACGGGCCGGCCGCGACCGGCACCAGCCCGGGCTGGACGATCACGCGCGTGTTCCAGCGCTCGCCAAGGGACGTGACCGCCCAGTAGCGGAGCCCCATCGCCGCAGCCACGAGCGCCAGCATCGGGATGCCGAGCCGCGCGTCGAACGGACGTCCGAGCCACCAAACCTCGAGCGGGCAGGCGAGCAGAAAGAGCGTGTGCGCCACCACCATCCATGGATAGTGGCCCCGTCCATGCTCGACGGCTCCACGTGCAATCGCGCGTGCCGCGTTTCGCCGCGACAGGCCTAGCTCCACGACACGCTCGCAGGCGACCAGGAGAACCAGGCCGCTGTACAACAGGCGGCTATCCATCGGGTCCCTCAGCCTACACGCCGAGGGGGGTGTGGACCACGCCGCCGGCGGTAGTGGACTCCGTCACGCGGCCCCACTCGGCGCGGGTGACGAGCATCCGGCTCAGACGGGTCGCGGGCGGCAGCTCGACACCGTCGCCGAGCACGACCTCCTCGAGCTCGCACCCGGCGCCGACCCGCACCCCTGGCAACACCAGACAGCGTAGGCACCGAGCGCCGGCTTCGATGCTCACTGCCGTCTCCACGGCGCACGACTCCAGGGTGGCGCGCTCCGAGATCTCGGCTCCGTCATCTCGATACGAGTCTCTGGTGGTCACCTCGGCCCAGTCCAGGACAGCCTCGAGATACCGCCGGCCATTGCCCAGGTCGTGCCAAGGTTGGTCGGACTCGTACGAGCCGAGCCTCATGCCATCCCTGACACCGGGGCGGTACAGGTCGATCACGCTGTCGCTACGGCCTGGCGGAACGAGCTCGAGAAGGTCGGAGCCGAAGACGTGCGCACCGCCGAAGACATGCTCCGAGACCGCGGGGCGCACCGGCTCGGCGCCGGGAAACGACACGATCGACCCGTCGGAACCCACCCTGACCGGTCCGAATGCGGCAGGATCGGCGCGCCGAATCAACAACAGCGTCGACAGGCTCTCTCCCGCGAGATGGGTGGCGACCAACTCCTCCAATGGCCAGCGGCACAGGCTGTCGCCGTTGACGACGACCACCAACTCGGCGGGAGCCAGAAAATCACGCAGCGGACCGAGGGCGCCAAGGGTGCCGAGAATCTCGGGCTCGCGCGAGTAGTGAAGAGGCATTCCACGCCACTCGGTACCCACAGCGGCCGCAATCTCGTCGCCCCGGTAGTGGAGGTTGATCGCCGCCGCTTCGACACCCGCCTCGGCTAGCCGATCGAGCGTTGTCTCGATCAGCGGTCGTCCCACAACCGTGAGCAGCGCCTTCGGCCGCGCGTTGGTCAGCGGCCGAAGGCGTGTCGCCAGGCCCGCAGCCAGCACCACGGCGCGAACCCGCAGGCCCCTCATCCGCCTCAATCGATCTCGCCCACCCGATCGAGCAGGCGTACGGTCGAGCGGATGCCGTCGAAGAAGTGGCTGATCGTGAACTTCTCGTTCGGAGAGTGCAGCCGGTCGTCCGCGAGGCCGAAGCCGAGTAGCAGGATCGGGACCTTCAGGATGTCGGCGAAAGTCGACACGATCGGGATCGAGCCGCCCTCGCGCACCCGTAGGGGCACGGACCCCCAGACGTCAGCCATCGCCGCCATCGCCGCCTCGACCAGGGGTCCGGTAGCGTCAACGAGCACAGGCTCGGCACTCGACAGAGTCCGCACTTCGACCCGCGTCCCGGCGGGTGCCGCTGCCTGCACGTGAGCCGCGAAGAGAGCGGCGATCTCCTGTGGATCCTGGTCCGGCACCAGACGCATCGACACCTTCGCACCACCGCGGGCAGGCAGCACCGTCTTGGCCCCCGGCGCCTGATAGCCACCCCACACCCCGTGTACATCGCACGTCGGGCGGGCCCCGGTCCGCTCGCGCGTCGTGTACCCGGGCTCGCCGTGCAACGCCTCGACGCCGACATCGGCAGCATAGTCGGCGTCGTCGTGCGGCAGCTTCGACATCTCCTCGCGCTCCCAGGCCTCGAGCGGCCGCACCGTGTCGTAGAAGCCGGGAATGAGTATCCGGCCGTCGGAATCCTTCAGCGAGGCGAGGATCCCGCCAAGGGCATTCAGCGGATTCTCGACCGCTCCACCGAAGGTGCCGGAATGCAGGTCGCGGTTCGGCCCGAGCACCTCGAGCTCCATGTAGCTCAAGCCGCGTAGGCCGTACAGGAGGCTAGGCTGGCCGGGACCGATCATCGATGAGTCGGAGATGACCACCGCGTCGCAGGCCAGACGCTCGCCCGCGTCGGCACGCACGTAGGCGTCGATCGCCTCGCCACCGCACTCCTCCTCGCCCTCGACGATGAACTTGACGTTGACCGGCAGCTCGCCGCGCTCGCCGAGCATCGCGCCGACGGCCTTCAGATGCGCGAACGACTGACCCTTGTCGTCGGTCGCTCCGCGAGCCACCAGATTTGTACCCTCGACGGTCGGCTCGAAGGGAGGGTGGCGCCACTCTTCGACCGGATCGACGGGTTGCACGTCGTAGTGGCCGTAGAACAACAGGGTCGGACGGCCCTCGGCCCCGAGCCACTCGCCGAAGACGATCGGGTGTCCCTCGCCGCGGATGATCTCGGCCTCGAGACCGGCTTCACGCATGCGCTCGGCGACGAAGTCGCTGCAGCGTTCGACTTCGCCCGCGTACTCCGGATCCGTCGAGATCGACGGGATCCGCAGATAGTCCTTCAGCTCGGCGAGGAACCGATCGCAGTCGCGATCCACCGCCGCCAGTACGTCTGCCGAGCTCAAGTGTCTTGTTCCCGTCTCGTCAAGCCGAAGGGCTCCGCTTCGCGATCCGAGACAGATTGACGCCATTCACGAGCATGTGCGCCACGATCGCCGCGAGGAGAGTCCCACACCACAGTACCAATCCCCCGAGCACCAGGCCCGAGGCAAGAGCGAACGCCGTCCATAGCCGAAACGAGCGCTCGCGGCCGGAGTGCAGGATCGCGAACACCAGCGTGGCCGGCAGGTAGCCCCAGCTCGCCTGCACCGCCCCGCGAAAGAAGAGCTCCTCCGCGAACCCCGACATCACCGCCAGCCCAATGGCCTGCGAGACGTCGATCGAGCCGAGTAGCTCACTCATGTGCTCCTCGAGCTCCTTCGCTAGAGGCACGACGCGCGCGACGCCCCACCACAGCAGCAGAAGCGCGCTGCCGGCGCCTAGGCCCGCCAAAAGATCCAACCACCACTCATGCCGAAAGAACAGCGACAGTGGAATCGTGCCGTCGCGTAGCCCGATCCAAAGGATCGCCGCCAACCCGAGCGCCAGGTAGAACCCCCACGCCAGCCGGTACAGCTGGCTGGCCTCGAGAACCTCGCTCTCGCCCGCCGGGGGCCCGGACTCTTCTTGGCTCAAGAGGGCTAGAACGCGGTCTGGCTGGTCGCCTCCCAGTCCGCGAGAAAGGCAGCAAGGCCCTTGTCGGTCAGGGGATGGCGGTACAGCTGATCGAGCGTCTTGAACGGGATGGTGGCGACGTCGGCGCCCATCATGGCGGACTGCACCACGTGCATCGGGCTGCGCACCGAGGCCACCAGCACCTCGGTCTCGAAGTCGTAGTTGTCGTAGATCTCGATGATCTTGGCGATCAATCCCATGCCGTCTTCACCGACGTCGTCGAGACGGCCGACAAAGGGCGAGATGTAGGCCGCTCCCGCCTTGGCGGCGAGAAGCGCCTGGCCGGCCGAGAAACACAGGGTGACGTTGGTGGGTATGCTTTCGGCCTTCAGCGCAGCGACCGCGCGCAGCCCGTCGGGGCCCAGCGGCACCTTGACGACGACGTTGTCGGCCAGCGCCGCGAGCTGGCGCGCCTCCGACATCATCGGCTCGAACTCCGTCGCCAGCACCTCGCCACTGACCGGTCCCGGCACCAGCCCGGCAATCTCGGCGACCGTCGGCAGGTACTCCTTGCCCTCCTTGGCGATGAGGCTCGGGTTGGTGGTCACCCCATCGACCATACCCAGCTCGAGACCGCGCTCGATCTCTTCGACTTTCGCAGTATCCAAGAAGAACTTCATCTCCGCGCCCCTCTCAATTCACTTCGTCTTCTTCGAGATCGCCCTCTTCGACCACGAGCGGCTCCGGGTCTTCCTCCTCGTCGCGCTCGATGATCTTCGCCGTGGCGACTAGCGTGTCGTCGCCGTCGAGGTCCATGACCTTCACACCCTGCGTCGAGCGGCCGATCACAGAGACCGAAGCGACGCCGATGCGGATCAGCTTGCCTTCCTGGCTGATGAGCACCAGGTCGTCGGTCTCGTCGACCTGGTGCACGCCGACGACCTCGCCGGTGCGATCTGACACCTTCAGGTTGATGATTCCCCTGCCGCCGCGACCCTGGAGACGGTACTCGCTGCCCTTGGTGCGCTTGCCGAAGCCGTGGGTGGTGACGCTCAGAATGTGCCCCTCGGGATCGAGTGACGTCATGCCGACTACCTTGTCACCGCCGACCAGCCCGATCCCACGAACGCCGCGCGTGGCACGACCCAACGGCCGCGCATCGCTCTCACGAAAATGGATGCTCTTGCCGCGGCGGGTTGCGAGAAAGATGTCGCGGTCGCCGTCGGTCACTCGAACGTCGAGCAGCCTGTCGTCGTCGTCGATGCGGATACCGATGATCCCGCGGGCCAACGGTCGAGAGTAGGAACTGAGCTCGGTCTTCTTGATGGTGCCGTTCTCGGTGGCGAAGAACAGATAGCCGCTGTCGAACTCGCGTACCGCAACCGTCGTCGCGACTCGCGCCTCGGGGCCTAGATCGAGGTGGTTGACAATCGCCTTGCCGCGCGCGGCAGGCCCCAGCTCGGGAATCTGGTGCACCTTGAGCCAGTACACCTGCCCACTCTCGGTGAAGACGAGGATGTAGCTGTGCGCCGTTGCGACATAGAGCTGTTCGACGAAGTCGCCTTCCTTCGTCACCATGCCAGTGCGGCCCTTACCGCCGCGGTGCTGGGCGCGGTAGAGGCTCAGGGGTGAGCGCTTCACGTAGCCCGCGTGGGTGACCGTGATCACCATGTCCTCATCGGCGATCATGTCTTCGACCGTGATCTCGCCGGTCGCCTCGACGATCTCGGTGCGACGTTCGTCACCGTAGGTGGAGACGATCTCGTCCAGTTCCTTGCCGATCTCGTCCAGCACCAGACAGTCGGACGCGAGGATGGCACGCAGCCGCTCGATGATCGCCGAGACCTCCTCGTACTCAGCGACCACCTTGTCGCGCTCGAGCCCGGTCAGACGCTGCAGGCGCATGTCGAGAATCGCCTGGGCCTGCACGTCGGAAAGTGAGAAGCCCGACATCAAGCGGTCTTTCGCCTCTGGTGGGTTGGCGCTCGTGCGGATGGTGGTGATGACCTCGTCGAGGTGGTCGAGTGCCTTGAGGATGCCCTCCAGGATGTGGGCGCGCTCCTCTGCCTTGCGCAGATCGAAGCGAGTGCGCCGTACGACGACCGTCTTGCGATGGTCGAGAAAGTGGCGCAGCATCTCCTTCAGGCCCAGGACCTGCGGCTGGTTGTCGACGATCGCCAGCATGTTGATGCCGAAGCTGGTCTGCATGGGGGTGAGCTTGTAAAGCGTGTTGAGGATTACCTCGCCCAGCTCGCCGCGCTTGAGCTCGATGACGATGCGGATGCCGTCGCGATCCGACTCGTCGCGCAGATCGGAGATGCCCTCGATGCGCTTCTCGCGCACGAGCTCGACGATGCGCTCGATCAGGCGCGCCTTGTTGACCTGGTACGGGAGCTCGTTGACGATGATCGTCTCTCGCTCGCCCTTGCCCTCGATGATGTCGGCCTTGGCGCGCACTCGAATCGTGCCGCGGCCGGTGGCGTACCCGGAGCGGATCCCAGCACGGCCGTGGATGGTGGCGCCGGTCGGAAAATCGGGACCTGGCAGGACCTCCATCAATTGCTCGAGACTCGCGTCGGGGTCGTCCATGTAGATCCGCAACGCGCCGATCACCTCGGTCAGGTTGTGGGGCGGGATGTTGGTGGCCATGCCGACCGCGATCCCCGACGAGCCGTTGACGAGCAGATTCGGGAAGCGCGCCGGCAGCACCGACGGCTCCGACTCTGAGCCGTCGTAGTTCTCGGCCCAGGGCACTGTTTCCTTGTCGATGTCCTCGCGCAGCATCTCCTCGGCGAGCCGTGTCAGGCGCACCTCGGTGTAGCGCATAGCCGCGGCATTGTCGCCGTCGATCGAGCCGAAGTTGCCCTGCCCGTCGACCAGGGGGTAGCGCATGGAGAACTCTTGCGCCAGGCGCACGACGGTGTCGTAGATGGCACTGTCGCCGTGTGGGTGGTACTTACCCATGACGTCGCCGACGATGCGAGCGCTCTTCTTGTACGCCCGCGAAGCGGTGTTACCCGCCTCCCACATGCCGTAGAGCACCCGGCGGTGCACCGGCTTGAGGCCGTCACGCACGTCGGGCAGAGCACGCCCCACGATCACGCTCATGGCGTACGAGAGGTAGCTGCGCTTCATCTCCCTCTCGAGATCCACCTGGGGGGTGTTCTCGGGAGGAGGAGCTGTACCTTCTTCTTCTTCGCTCATCTAGGAGTGGTTACGAGCACCGAGAGGCGCGTCAAATGTCGAGGTTCGTCACCTGTAGCGCACGCTCTTGGATGAACTCGCGACGCGGCTCGACCTGATCGCCCATCAGCACGGCAAAGGCCGAGTCGGTGGTCTCGTCGTCGTTGATCTTGACTTGCAGCAGGAGACGGCGCTCGGGATCCATTGTCGTTTCCCAGAGCTGCTCCGGGTTCATCTCTCCAAGGCCCTTGTAGCGCTGGATCGACAGGTTCCGCCGTGCGCTGAGGTACAGGGCGTCGACGACCTCGCCAAGGGAGTGGTACTCCAGACCCCCTGCGGCTCGTGCGCCGACGTTGGCATCGGCGCCGTTGCGCACCAGCAGGAAGTCGCGACATGACAGCGCGCTCAGGCCGTCTTCGTTGTGCGCCAACGAGCGGTACTCGGGGCTGCCGACCAGATCACCATCGAGACGCACGCGGCGCTCGACCCCGTCGCGACGGCTGGTGAAGGCGATCCATCCGGTCTCGCCTTCCGCCGCCGTCTGCAACTCCACGTCGTGAAACCCCGAAGCCTCGACGATCTGCGCGATCGCCTCCAGCTTGTCGGGGTCGGTCAGCGAACTGCGGTCGCGAAGCCCCTGACCTAGGGCCACCACCAGCGCGTCTTCTGGACAACCGCGCGCGACGAGCTTGCGCATGTTGCCGCGGAACCGATCGATACGGTCGAGAAAGGCCGCGAGATCGTCGCCGGAGAGCTCGAGCGTGCCGTCTCCGTTGGAGATCGGCTCGAAAGACAGTGTGTAGTCGTCCTTGACCCGCTCGGTTAGATAATCGCGATACTCGTCGTCGTCTTTGAGGTAGCGCTCGCGTTTGCCCTGGCCGACCTTGTACAGCGGCGGCTGGGCGATGTAGAGGTGGCCGCGATCGATCAACTCCTTCATCTGGCGATAGAAGAAGGTGAGGATCAGGGTGCGGATGTGGCTGCCGTCGACATCGGCATCGCACATGATGATGAGCTTGTGGTAGCGCAGCTTCGAGGGGTCAAAGTCCTCCGAGCCGATGCCGGTGCCAAGAGCTGAGATCAGGGTCTTGATCTCGGTCGACGACAGCATCTTGTCGAAGCGTGCCTTCTCGACATTGAGTATCTTGCCCTTCAAGGGCAAAACCGCCTGAAATCGACGATTGCGCCCCTGCTTCGCCGACCCACCCGCCGACTCTCCCTCGACCAGAAAGATCTCCGCCGCCTCGGGGTTCTTCTCGCTGCAGTCGGCCAGCTTGCCAGGCAGGTTGGCGTTGTCGAGCGCGCCCTTGCGCCGGGTCAACTCACGAGCCTTGCGCGCCGCCTCCCGCGCTCGAGCCGCATCGATGCACTTCTGGATGATGCGCTTGGCGATCGCCGGGTTCTCCTCGAGAAAAGACCCCAGCTTCTCGTTCATCACCTGCTCGACCCACCCCTTGACCTCTGAAGAGACCAGCTTGTCTTTGGTCTGGCTCGAGAACTTGGGATCCGCGATCTTGACCGAGACGACCGCCGTCAGGCCTTCGCGCACGTCGTCGCCACTGAGATTCTCTTTGAGATCCTTGGCGAGACCCGATGCCGAGGCGTAACTGTTGACAGTTCGTGTCAGCGACGACCTGAAGCCGGCCAAGTGGGTGCCGCCGTCACGATTCTTGATCGTGTTCGCGAAGCAGTACACGTTGTCCTGATAGCCGTCGTTCCACTGCAGCGCGATGTCGACCGTCTCCCCGACTTCAGCACCGGGCCGGATGTGGCTGAGATAGATCGGTTCGGGGTGTAGGGGCGTGCGAGTGCGGTTCAAGTGCTCGACGAAGCTCTGGATCCCGCCCTCGTACTGGAATCGATTCTCCTTGCCAGAGCGCTCGTCGTGGATCTGGATCAGCACGCCGCGATTGAGAAACGCCAACTCCCGAAGGCGCTGGCTCAGGCCGTCGAAATCAAACTCCAGAACAGAGAAAACCGCGGGGTCGGGAAGGAAACGGACCTGGGTACCGGTCCCCTGTGTCTCCTCGCCGCGCTCGATCGGCGCCGCGGGCTCGCCGCGGTGATAGGTCTGCCGCCACATGCTCCCGTCGCGACGAATCTCGAGCTCAAGCGTCTCCGACAGGGCGTTGACGACCGATACACCCACTCCGTGGAGGCCTCCGGACACCTTGTAGGAGTTCTGATCGAACTTCCCGCCTGAATGCAGCTCGGTCATGATGACCTCGGCTGCCGAGCGATTCTCCTCTTCGTGGTGATCGACCGGGATGCCGCGACCGTCGTCCGACACGGTCACCGAGTTGTCTTCGTGGATGGTGATGAGAACTGCGTCGCAGAAGCCCGCCTGTGCCTCGTCCACAGCGTTGTCGACGAGTTCGTACACCATGTGGTGCAGACCCGACAGGTCGTCGGTGTCGCCGATGTACATCCCGGGCCGCTTGCGAACGGCCTCGAGGCCCTTCAGGACCTTGATGCTCCCGGCGTTATATTCCGACTGGATATCCGTCACTGGATTGGCCCCAAAGTTCGCCGTCAAGGAAGGCCGCTTGTGGTGTCGACGGCACGCCCAGCCTATCACACCCGTGCGCTTCGGTACAGCCCGTAAGTGATTGATAACGGGTGACTTACGGTACGGTTTCTGTCGTCATCTCGCCGCCGTCGACTTGGCGGACCGTTACCCCCTCGAGACGCTCGGCCACCTCGGCCCGGTTGGTGCTCGCGAGCACCTGCCGATCGGTTGCCAGAACCCTCCACACGGCCTCGAGCGCGCGTAGATCGAGCTCCGCATCGACGTCGTCGGCGAGCACCAGTGGCGCGCGCCCGGCCGCCGCCAACTCCTCGGCCTGAGCCGCCGCCAGGAGCAGTCCCAGCGCCTTGCGCTCCCCCGCGGAAGCGACGCGAGACACATCGACGCCCTGCCACAGGATCTGCAGACGATCGAGGTGCGGGCCCACCAGCGGACGGTGTAGCCGCCGCTCGTCCTCACGACGCTCCTCCATTCGCGCGAGCACAACCTCCGCGCCGTCCGCGCCGTCCGGAGGAGACGACCCGTACCGCAGCTCGACCTCCGGCAGCCCGAGCCCCGATCTATTTAGGGCCGCGGTCAGGCGCTGAGCCAACCGATCAACGAAGTCCGCACGCAGCCGAATGACCTCCACTGCTGCGGACGCCAGCAGCGCGTTCCACTCATCGAGCCCGCCCTGGCGCCGGCGCAAGAGTTCCCGCTTCTGCCCGAGGGTCCGGCGATAGTGCGACAAAACCGCCAGCCGCTTCGGCTGCGCCGCGACCACGCCGCCATCGAGCATCCGTCGCCGACGCTCCGGTAGACCAGCGAGGATCTCGTCCTCTCGGGCGGTCCACGACACGACCGGCAACACCTCGAGATAGTCGGCGAGCGCCACGCTCTTGCCGTCCCGCCAGCGATCGCTCCCTTCGGCGCCCCAGCGCAAGGATAACGAGTTCCTCACTCCCCCGGGAACGGCGGGAGAGGCGTCGATCGCAATCGTAAATGGATCTGCGGAGTCTCCCCTGCGAAGACAATCACCTATCTGTGAAGTCCGAAAGCTCCGCGTCGTTGCCACCACATGAACGCTCTCGAGGACGCTCGTCTTCCCCGCCCCGTTGCCCCCGACCAACAGGGTCGCCCCCGCCGGAACAGCCCAGTCAAAAGCCTCCAGATTCCGAAACCCAGATACCGAGAGCCGCTCTAACAACGCTGAGTCCGATCCAAACGAGAGTCCAATCCGGTCGGGTCCGGGCCTGCGCGGCGAGCGCCTCCCGGAGGGAAAGGGAATCTGAATTCTGTGTGGTAGGCCCGCCGGGCTGGTCAACCACGCAGAATTCAGATGCGCATGGGCATGATGACGCAGAGATAGCGCTTGTCCTCACCCTCGATCGGGTAGCCGACGCACTGGCTGTTCTCGTCCTTGAACTCGAAGCGCACCTGGGCGGTATCCACGGCGGACAGAAACTGCGACAAGTAGTCCGGATTGACGCCGAGCTTGAACTCGTCGCCCTCGTACTGACACTGCAGCTCCTCGACCGCCTCGCCGAGGTCGGGATTCGCGGTCGACACCACCAGGATGCCACTCGAGATCTGCATGCGTACGGCGCGTGCCCGATCTCCGGTCAAGAGCGCCACCCGCTGGGTGGTTGCGCCGAGCGCGCGCACGTCGAACACCGCCTCTTTGTCGTTGTCCTTGGCGATCGCCCGCTCGTGATCGGGGAAGGTTCCCTCGAGAATGCGGCAGATGAGCTCTCGCTTTCCGATCCGGAACGACAGGTGGTGCTCACCACGGGAAAACTCCATCGCTCCGTCGTTTTCGAAGCGCTGCAACTCCTGCAGCGCCTTGCGAGGCACCAGCACACCATCGCGAGCCGCCGCCCCAGCGTGTTCGACCTCGACCAGGGCCATCCGATGCCCATCGGTCGACACCAGCTCGAACGATCCGTCCTTGATCAGCAGCAGCGCACCATTGAGCTGAAAACGCGACTCTTCCGCCGATACCGCGAAGAGGATTTTCGAGACCATGCGTCGGAACTGCGGAAACGGGATCTCCAGGCGATCATCCGTACCGGCCTCGGGAAGGGTCGGAAAGTCCTCGGGCGCCAGACCGTGAAGCTTGAAGCGAGACTGATCCGCGTGGATCGAGAGGATCTTCGGATCCTCCTGCATCAACCGCACCTCTTCTCCCGGCAACGAGCGCACGATCTCGAGCAGCTTGCGCGCCTGTACCGCGATTCCTCCACCCTGGACTACTTCAGCGTCGCATGACGACGTCAGAGACACGTCAAGGTCAGTGGCGGCAATGTCGAGCTGCTGGTCGCGAGCCACCAGCAGGATGTGGGACAGGACCGGGATAGTGGTCTTGCGTTCGGCCACCCCCTGCATGGGTCCGAGTTCGTTCAGCAGGTCGCTACGATTGACGCGAAGCTCCATCGGTCCAGCCCCTCCTCTTCCGGAATGTATTTATATAACAAGTAGTAATAGCAGATAGGCGCTGTAGAAAAGCAGGATACTTTCTATATCTTCTTTCTATTCATGGCCTTGTGAGAGGTCGCGCCATACGATATCTCTGCGGGTCCGTGGCGGACCGACGGAGGACGAACCTGCAGGAAAACGGCCCCCTCTATTGGCACACGGAATATCCGCAGATCCTCCTGAGTATTCCCGCCGCACAATCCGCAGGCTTTTCTCAGAGCGCAACGAGGCACACCTGCGGCAGAGGAGCGACAGACCTCCGGTGCGCTGCGATGCCCAGGCCCGGTCAGGCGAGCTGATCGGTCATCTCGCGCAGGGTGCGATCGAGGTCTGGGTCCGATCGGCGGAGTTGTTCGATCTTCTCGACGGAGTACATGACGGTCGAGTGGTGCTTGTTGTTGAAGATCTTGCCGATCTCGGGATACGACAGCTCGGTCAGCTGCTTGCACAGGTACATCGCAACCTGGCGCGGGAAGGAGATTTGCCGGGAGTTGTTCTTGCTCTTGATCTCCGACAGCTTCAAGCCGTAGAAGCGGGCCACGTACTTGATGACATCCGCCGCACCGGTCCGTCGGTCGCCACCCGGCAGGATGTCCTTGAGCGTCTCCTTCGTCAGTTCGAGATCCAGGGGACGGCCGGTGAGCGCCGAGAAGGCGAGCACCCGGTTCAAGAGGCCTTCGAGCTCGCGGATGTTCGACTTGACCTGACGAGCGATGAACAGTGCCACGTCGTCGGGCAGCGGCAGCCTCTCGGTCTCCGCCTTGCGACGCAGAATGGCCACCTTGGTCTCCAGGTCGGGAGAGCCGATATCGGCGATCAGGCCCCATTCGAAGCGACTTCTGAGGCGTTCCTGAAGAGTGGGGATGTCGCGTGGAGAGGAATCCGACGACAGGATGATCTGCTTCTGGGAGGTATAGAGCGTGTTGAAAGTGTGAAAGAACTCCTCCTGCGTACGCTCCTTGTTGGCGAGGAACTGAATGTCATCGACCATGAGGACGTCAATCGTGCGATACCTCTCCCTAAACGCGACGGTGCGGTCGAAGCGGATCGAGTTGATGAGCTCGTTGACGAACTGCTCGGTCGGCAGATACTTGATGCGCAGGCACGGGTTGCGCCGCTGGATCTCGAGCCCCATGGCGTAGAGCAAGTGCGTTTTGCCGAGACCGACCCCACCATAGAGAAACAGTGGGTTGTAGCTGCGACCTGGCCGCTCTGCGACCGCTCGTGCCGCGGCGTAGGCGAGCTGGTTCGAGCTACCGACGACGAAGGTGTCGAAGCTGTAGCGTGGGTCGTAGGTGTCGCCGACCTCGCGCCGCGGAGTCGCGGCCACGTCGCGAACCTTGAACAGAACCTCGTAGGAACTGCCTTCTAGGTCGGCGATCGCGCGATCGACCGTGGGACGGTAGGCCTCCTCGAGTGAGGACAGGAAGCGCTGGTTCGGAGCCCGGAGCACGAGGCGTTCGGGGTCTTCCGCTTCGACGCTCAAGGGACGGAACCAAGTGCGAAACTCTTCCGCCGGAAGAGAGTCGCGGAGATGCTCCTGAAGGCGGTTCCAGACGCTTCTGCTCATGTCCGGGCGCAGTTCTCCACAGGTAATCCACAGGCTGTGGAAACTAAAGCCGCTCCTATTGTTTATATTGCTTCCGTCCCCCGGAAGGCCTCGCAGCATAACATCGGGTTTTCGGGCGTGCAACGCTCGAAAACAAAAAAAACCCCGGAAACACTGGCGGTTTCGGCTAAGTCAAGAAGGGAAAGAGGTTTCGCCAATCAAAGAAACTTGTTACTCGCTGTCACCCGATGCTCGGCCGTCGTGTTCGTCTGTGAGACATGAAACCAGACTCGTCTGAGAGGCTCTTGCAATGGTATCGGCGCCGGCGTCGTGACCTACCCTGGCGCCGCGGCCAGGCTCCATACGTCGTTCTGGTTTCGGAGATCATGCTCCAGCAGACGCGCGTCGAAACCGTAATCCCGTACTTCGAGAGATTCCTCGAGACCTTCCCTACAATCGAACACCTCGCCGGTGCCACACAAGACGAAGTGTTGGCGAGATGGTCGGGCCTGGGCTACTACCGCAGGGCCCGTCTGCTGCACGCCGCCGCTCGCGAGATCGTGGCCCGAGGTCGATTCCCCGAGCGGGCCAGTGAGCTCATCGAGCTTCCCGGGATTGGCCCCTATACGGCCGCCGCGGTCGCCTCGATCGCGTTCGGTGAGGCGGTGGCCGTGGTCGACGGTAACGTCGAGCGCGTGGCTAGCCGGATGCTCGCCTTGGCGGGAGATCCCGCCCGTGGTGCCGCGAAGGCCGAGGTGCGGACTTGGGCTTGTTCGATGCTCGACGAGTGCTGTCCGGGAGACAGCAATCAGGCACTGATGGAGTTGGGAGCGGTCGTCTGCCGCCCAGCGACGCTCGACTGTGAGGTTTGTCCCCTCAGCGACGATTGTCAGGGGCTGGCTATGGGCGTAGCCGAGCAATTCCCCCACCGAGCGCAGCGGGCGTCAACGGTGCTCGAGCGGCGCGTGGTGGCGATTGTCGAAAACGACGGCCGCTTCCTTCTATACCGCAACCCCGACGATGCAGTGCTTCTCGCGGGCATGTGGGAGTTGCCTTGGGTCGTACGTCGCGGGCGATTGCGCCGGGATTGGGAAGCGGCATTGAGCACAACCTTCGGCGGCAGGTGGACCCTTGGCGAGCGCGTCGGTGAGGCGCGCCACGCAATCACCACGCGCAGGATCGTGCTCGGGATCCATCGCGCGCAGCTGGAGCACGAGCCGAGCGCCGTAAGCGAAGGACCTGAGGCCGGGTGGTTCTCCCCGGGTGAGATCGCGAACGTCCCGACGCCCTCCATGGTGCACAAGGTCCTCGACCGATTGGGGAGGGCCGACCAGAGCGTCTTACACTAGTTCCCTGCTACCGGATCGATGCCGAATGCGGTGGTCAGGTGTTCAGCCAGCCGGCTCTGTGGCGCCGCGTCGCGCCCCGCTTGCCATGCCCATTCGGCTTGCGATCGGCGCCCGAGCGCATCCCAGACAACCGCGCTGTGAAGGAACCATTCGGCGAACGCCGGCTCACCCTCGCCTACGTCGAGCCGCAGCTTGGTTTCGAGGGTGGCCTCGACCTCTTCGAAGAGCTCGCGTCCGCGCTGTGGGTCGCCACCCAGAATCGCGGTGACTGCGCGGTGCAGCGTGATCGACTCGAGCAGATCCGATCGCCAGCCCAGGGCGTCGACGAAGAGGCGATCCGCCCGTTCCATCTCGTTCTGGTAGAGGTGGACGAGCGCGAGCTCGATCATGGCCTCACCGTGACGCGGATCGCCCTCGAGAACACGGCGTAGTCGAGTGCGCGCCTCTTCCCACTCGAGGCAGTGACGAGCGGCTGTCGCCGCTGCGAGCATTGCGTCATCGCGCGTGTCGTCGCCCACCACCGACAGTGCCTCGCGGTACTCGCCTCGGCCCAGGGCTTCGAGAGCCGCGCTCGGTGTCTCGCCCCGCAGCGCCACGTAAAGACCCAGGGCGCCGACTCCGGCGACGATCGCCAGAACGACGATCAGGAGGATCTCGAACGTGGGCATGCGCCGCGTCTCAGAAGAAAGAGCGAGTCTCGTCGACCACGCGCTGCTGTTCGTCGAGGCTCAGAAAGGGATGCATGGGGAGCGCCAGAACTTCGAGTGCCAGCAGCTCACTCACCGGCAGGCGACGATCGTGCGCCTGCCTACCGGCGAAGCACGCCTGCCGATGCAGCGGCAGGGGATAGTAGACGTTGGCCTGGATGCCGCGCTCGGCGAGGTGCGCGCGGAGCTCGTCGCGCCGCCCGCCCGGAACGCGGATGACGAACTGGTGACAGACATGCGAGCCGTCGTCGGGACCCAGATCCGGCAGCACTACGCGGGTGTCGTTGGCTTCGTACTCCGCCGCTGACCGCGCTGCGCCGGTCTCCAGGAAGAGCTCGCAATAGCGGTTGGCGATCTCGAAGCGCTCCTGGTTCAGCCGGTCGACGTGCGGCAGCTTTACTCGCAACAATGCCGCCTGCAGAGCGTCGAGGCGGAAGTTGCCGCCGATCTCGCGGTGGAGGTAGGTGTCGCTCTCGCCGTGCATGCGTAGCGAGCAGATCCTGGCCGCCAGCTCGTCGTCGTCGGTCGAGACCAGGCCGCCGTCGCCGAAGCCACCTAGGTTCTTGGTCGGGAAAAACGAGTAGCAGCCGAAGATGCCTAGGGTGCCGGCGCGACGCTCACCGGCCGAGGCTCCGAACGCCTGTGCGGTGTCCTCGATGACCGGCAGGCCGTGCCCGGCTGCCATCTCGAGGATCTCTTCGATCGCGGCGCATCGGCCGAAGAGGTGGACGACGAGAATGGCGCGCGTCCGCTCGCCGATCGCTGCTTCGAGGTCGCTGGCGCTCGAGTTGAAGGTGCGAGCTGAGACGTCGGCAAAGGCCGGCACGCCGCCGGCCCTCGATACGCATCCGCCGCTGGCGAAGAAGGTGAAGCTTGGGCACACCACCTCGTCGCCAGGCTCGAGATCGAGCGCCATGAGCGGCGCAAGGACGGCGTCGGTGCCCGATGACATTCCGATTGCATGGCGGCAGCCGAGAAACTCGGCGGCCTCGGTCTCGAAGGCCTCTACCTCCTGGCCCAAAACGAAGTGGCCGCTGGCGAGCACGCGGCGGAAGGCCTTCTCGAGCTCGTCGTGCAGCGGCGCGTGTGCCCGAACCAGGTCGAGCATCGGAACCGGCGTCGAATTGCGCATCGGTGATGTGGGGTCTGTCGGGCTCATGCGGTGGTCTCCGCGACGGCGCGGTCGATCGACCTGGCGAGGATATCGAGGCTCAGGTCTAGCTGCGCGTCGGTGATGACGTACGGTGGTACGAGCTCCAGCACGCGACCCGCCGGTCCGGACGCCAGGAGCAGGAGGCCATCGGCCAAGGTGAGCTCGATCGTGCGCGCCGTGATCGCCGCCGAGGCGAGCTCGATACCCCAGAGCAGGCCCCTGCCGCGGCACTCGACGATCCCTTCCTCGCTCTCGAGGGCGGCCAGGCGCGCTGCCACTCGGGTGCCGAGGGTACCGACCCGGTCCAAGAGGCCGTCGCCGAGCCGGTCGAGGACGGCGAGGGCCGCGGCGCAGGCCAAAGGCTGGGCGAGGAAAGTGCCCGTGTGAAGTGCCTCGCCAGGCCCGTCCCAGGCGGCCATCACGTCGCTGCTGCCGAGGACGGCACCGATCGGGAGACCCCCTCCCAGCGCCTTGCCGACACATACCAGATCGGGGGTGACGCCCTCGAGTTCGACCGCGAAGGCTGGGCCGGTACGTCCGAAGCCGGTGAAGATCTCGTCGGCGACGACGAGAGCACCGGCTTCGCGGCTCCGTTGCACAAGCTCCGCGAGCCAGCCGGCCGGCGCGAGGTGTACACCTTCGCGCCCTGCGATCGGCTCGAAGACGACGCAGCCTAGTTCGCTGCCGTGAGCGCGCAGCAGGTCATCGACAACATCGAGCGGTGCACCGCGCGCCACGCGATGGACGTTCGATCGCAAGACGTTGGCGAAAGGCCGGCGGAAGGTGTCGCGCGACGAGACGGCCAGGGCTCCGATCGAGACACCGTGGTAGGCGTCTTCCAAGCACAGGATGCCGGTGCGTCCGGTGGCGAGCTGTGCGGTCTTCAACGCGATCTCGACCGCGTCGGAGCCCGAAACGGCGAAATGGACCCTGGCGTTGGGCAGCGGCGCCAGCGCGCACAGTCGGTCGGCGAGCTCAACGCGCGCCGGGTGGGCGGCGACGTCGGCGAGGCCATGAACCAGCTCGACGCTCTGGCGGTGGATGGCGTCGACGACCGTGGGGTCGGCGTGACCCACGGCCGCGGCGCCGAAACCGGAGGTCAGATCGACATAGCGGTTGCCGTCGACGTCGACGACGTTGCTGCCGCGTGCCGCTTTCCAGACGACGCTGGGTCGACCCTCGAAGAGGGTGTTGACCCGAGGCGGCTCGCTGCGCGCCAGCCGGCCGCACAGCTCTCGCGATCGTGGGCCCGGCGGTGGGACCGTGATCTCGGGAGGAAGGTCTCCAGCACCGAGAGCCCCGGGCGCGCGCTCAGAGATCGCGTCGCCCCGAGAGTGAGCGAGCGAGGGTCACCTCGTCGATGTACTCGATGTCGCCACCGACCGGCAGCCCGAAGGCGAGTCGCGAGACCTGGATGCCTCGCGGTTGGAGCACGCGCGCCAGAAACAGCGCCGTGGCCTCGCCCTCGACGTTGGGGTTGGTGGCGACGATCACCTCTTCGACGTCTTCGAGACGCTGCATCAAGCTGTCGATCGCCAGCTGATCGGGGCCGATGCCTCGCTGCGGCGAGAGAGCTCCCATCAGGGCATGGTAAAGCCCCTTGAACTCACCGGTGCGCTCGATCGGCTGGATGTTGAAAGGCTCCTCGACCACGCAGATACGGCTCTGGTCGCGCTCGGGATCGGTACAGATGTCGCACGGATCGACGGCGGTAATGTTGTTGCAGGTCGTGCAGTGGGTGAGCAGCTCCTTGATCTCGACGATCGCCTCGGCGAGGCTCTTAGCGTCGCGCGGGGGTACGCGTAGCAGATGGTGCGCGAGCCGCGTCGCGGTCTTCGGGCCGATTCCCGGCAACCGGGAAAACTCCCCGACGAGGCGGGCAAGGGGGTCCTTGGACACTAGCCGAGCATGCCGGGGAGGCCACCGGCGAGTCCGCCGAGCTTCGACTGCATTTCGTCGTCGACCTTGCGCGACGCCTCGTTGACGGCCGCGACGATCAGGTCTTGAAGCATGTCGGGATCCTCGGGGTCGAGGACGTCCTTCTCGATTCTCACCGACTTCAGGAGCTTGTGCCCGCTCATGGTGACGGCGACCATGCCGCCGCCGACCGAGGCCTCGACCTCGAGGGTCTCGAGCTCGCCCTGGAGGCGCGACTGCATCTGCTGCGCCTGCTTCATGAGTTTCTGGATGTTCATGGGTGCTGCTCCATCCTCGGTCACTCTTTTGCCGTCGGCGTTTCTTCGATCGTCTCGATGGTGCCCGCGAAGAGATCCAGGGCCGACTGCACGACCGGGTGCTCGGGCACCGAGCTCGCGGCGGCGTCGACGTCTGCGGCGTCCTGGGCGGGAGCCTCCCCGATCTCGAGCTTCCATGACGCGTTCTCGCCCCAGGCCTTGCGGACCGCGTCGTCGAGGATCTCCCGGTTGGCCGCCCGCTCGAGCGCTTCTTGCAGCAGTGGGTCACCGGGCGGCAGGATCACGGTCAGCTGGCCGTCGCGAAAGGCCAGTTTCTGGCACTGCCGCAGGCGCGCGGCAAGGGGCTGTTTGCGCTGACTGACCAGCTCGAGAAAGGCCTGGCGTGGGTCACTGGACAGCCTGGGACCTTCAGGTGGTGGCTCGTCGAGGGCAGCCGGCGCGGCTGGCGCCGTTGTAGCCACGGGCGGCGCCGCTTTGGGGCGAGCCGGCGAAGCCTTGGCGGTCGGCGCATCGCCGCCGTCGCGGCCGGCTGGCGTGCCGCCACCTCCCCCGAGGAGGTCCTCGATGGCGATCAGCTTGGGCAGCTCTGCAGCCCGCAGCCAGGCCACCTCGACTGCCAGGGCCGGCGTGTCGCTGCGCCGCACGAGCTCTTCGCTCTTCAGCAGCTGGTTCAGGAGCCGCAGCACGTTCTCGTAGCCAGTGGCCGTGGCGAGCTCGACCAGCGCCGCGGCGTCCTCGGTCGGCAGGTCGAGCTGGTCGGGGTCGGCACCGACGGCGGCGTGAAGCGCGCTACGGCAGTAGGAGAGAAACTGCCCGTGTGTCCGGCGTGGGTCCCACCCGAGGCTTTCGATCGAGCGCAAGTGGTTGGATACCGCGGCCGATTCACCTGCCAGGATCGAGCGGAGCAGGTCGAGGTACAGGCGTAGATCGAGACCGCCGAGGAGACGCACCGCATCCTCTTCGGCCACCTTGCCCGAGCCGAAAGTGCCGAGCTGGTCGAGCAGTGCCACCGAGTCGCGAACACTGCCCTCGCCGGCACGGGCGATCAGGCGCAGGGCGCGCTCGGAGGCCTCGAGCTGTTCCGACTCGCACAACGTCTGAAGCAGCCGCGCGACCTCGGCCGCCGGAACCCGGCGGAAGTGGAACTCCTGACATCGCGAAAGGATGGTCGCCGGCACGACCTCGATCTCCGTGGTTGCGAACACGAACACGAGGTGAGCCGGGGGCTCCTCGACGATTTTCAACAGCGCATCGAAGGCTTGGCGCGACAGGCGATGGATCTCGTCGATGACCACCACTTTGTAAGGGTCGCGGGCCGGCCCGTAGCGCAGGCTCTCGGCGAGCTCGCGCACCTGCTCGACCTTCGAATAGGTCGCGGCGTCGATCTCGAGTACGTCGAGGTCCGCCCCGCGAGTGATCTCGGTACAGGTGCCACACGCGTTGCAGGGATCGCCGCCGGAAGTCTCCCGGTTCTCGCAGTTCAGCGCCTTGGCGAACACACGCGCGGCGGTCGTCTTGCCGACGCCGCGAATGCCCGAGAACAGATACGCCTGAGCGATTCGATCTTCCGAGATCGCGTTCTTCAGAGCGGTGACGACCGCCTCTTGGCCAATGATCGATGAGAAGTCCTGTGGCCGCGACTTGCGGGCGAGGGCTTGGTACGTCATCGACGGAAAGTGGAAAGCCTCCCGCGAAGGGCTCCGGCGATCACTGCGGCGCTCGAGAAGAACACCTTATCGCTGCTCCCTTCCGGGCCTGACGAGGTTCGGAGACCCTCGACGCACAGGGCCCGAACCCTTCGCGGGAGGCTCACCGAGAGATGGTACGCCGGGGGTTGGGGGTTGTAAAGGAGACCACGGAAGAAGGGTGTGACGGCGTCGGCCGCGCTGTGCTGAGAGTTGTTCCGCCAGAGGTCGAGAAAGCGGCTTTCAACGAGAGCGGAGTTGGGCTAACATACGGCGTTCGCGCTTGCGTACCTCGTTGGGCGCCGCACGTTAGGCGCTGCTGGAAATGAGCGACGAACAGTGGATGGGGGAGGCGATCCTTCAGGCTCGTCTCGCAAGTGATCTCGGCGAGGTACCGGTGGGAGCCATTGTTGTACGGGGCGCATCCGAAGTTCTAGCTCGCGCCCACAATCGGAAGGAGATCGATAGCGACCCGCTCGGCCACGCCGAGATCCTGGCACTGCGCCAGGCGGCAAACAGGCTGGGGAGTTGGCGACTTACACACTGCACGATCTTTGTGACCCTTGAGCCTTGTGCCATGTGCGCGGGAGCGATGGTCCAGAGCCGCGTCGAGCGGTTGGTCTACGCAGCGGATGATCCAAAAGCGGGCTTTTGCGGCTCGCTGGGCAATCTGGTCGAGGATGAAAGGCTGAATCATCGGCTCCAGGTGACGAGCGGGCCGTTGCAAGATGAAAGTACCCAGTTGTTGAAGGAGTTTTTTGCCGCGCTGCGGCCGGATTGACCGGCAGCGAGGCTTGAAAAATCAGGAGAGGTGACCGAGTGGCCGAAGGTGCACGCCTGGAAAGTGTGTGTAGGGGAAACCCTACCGTGGGTTCGAATCCCACCCTCTCCGCCACGAGCCGTCCGCGGCTCGCCGAGTCAAAATGAGAATAGAAGTCGAGGAATCTCCGTAGAAAAGGGCGATTCGCCCGTGGGAGAAGACTCTTGAACGAACCGGAGAGGTGCCAGAGTGGTCGAATGGGGCGGTCTCGAAAACCGTTGATCGTTCACGCGATCCGTGGGTTCGAATCCCACCCTCTCCGCCAGATCTGCCATCGATGAAGGTGGTGCCGTGAAACGAACTTTCCAACCGAACAATCGCCGACGCAAAAAGAAGCACGGATTCCGCTTGCGGATGAAGACGCGGCAGGGGCGCGCCATTCTCGCGCGTCGTCGTCGCAAGGGCCGGAAACGTCTTTCCGCCTGAGCTCTGATTCTGGTGTCGGAATCTTGCGGGGAGCGCCTCCTCACCGAGGAGAAGCTGCGTCGGCGGCCAGACTATCTGCGCTGCTACGAGGTGGGCCGTCGTGTGTCAGGGAAAATGGCGACCCTCTTTGTGGCGCCGAATGACGGGCCGTGTGCGCGACTCGGGATTACGGCGACGCGGAAGCTGGGGCACGCTGCGATCCGCAGCCGTCTGCGCCGAC
>JAYZDP010000214.1:0-12884 GCA_036337765.1 Acidobacteriota bacterium | reverse complement strand
GCGGTCCTGCAGGAGGGTCTCGTGCCGCTCGAGACTCGGCCCCTTGGCGTGTCCGATTGCGCGGGTCGGGTGCTGGCTGAGGACGTGGCATCGCCCGTGGACGTGCCGGGTTTCGACCGGTCGATGATGGACGGCTATGCGCTGCGGGGCGAAGAGACTTTCGGCGCCAGCGACGGCGATCCGCGCCTGTTCGAGCTGGTCGGTGAGGCGATGCCGGGCGCCGGCTTCGAGGGCTCGGTCCGGACCGGGCAGGCGGTACGGATCATGACCGGGGCGCCCATGCCCGAGGGGGCCGATGCGGTGGCGATGGCCGAGGTGTGCCACGAACGGGATGGCCGTGTCGAGGTGGCAGAGGCTGTGGCCCCGCGAAAGAACGTCGGTGCGCGCGGTGAGGACGTGCGAAGTGGGACCGTCGTCCTTCGTCGCGGGCGTCGGTTGCGGCCGCAGGACGCCGGCCTCCTAGCCTCGATCGGCGTCACGCCCGTGGCGTGTCATCGTCGAGTTCGCGTCGACATCCTGGTCACCGGCAACGAGATCCTGCCGGCAGGGGAGCGCCCACGCGGGTATCGTATCGTCGACTCAAACTCGCCGATGTTGACGGCCCTGGTAGCGCGCGACGGCGGGCGCGTCGACTCGGCGGTACTGGTGGACGACGATGAAGAGGCGATCCGCGCCGTCATGGCCGACTCCACTGCCGATGTGCTGTTGGTTTCAGGCGGCAGCTCGGTAGGCCGTGAGGACCATGCACCTCGCCTCCTTGCCGAGCTGGGGAGCCTCGACTTCCACGGTGTCGCGATGCGGCCGTCAAGCCCCGCCGGCGGCGGCCGCATTGGCGAGCGTCGGGTATTCCTGTTGCCCGGCAATCCGGTGAGCTGCATGTGCGCCTACGAGTTCTTTGCCGGCCCAACGATCCGGGTGCTCGGTGGCCGGTCGTTCTCGTGGCCCCAGCGACGCGTGAAGGCGGCACTGGCGCGCAAGATCGCCTCCCAGGTGGGTCGGACCGACTATGTGCGGGTTGCACTGGAGCCCGAAGGTGCGATTCCAGTCGCGACCTCGGGCGCCTCGGTGCTTTCATCCACGGTCCGGGCGGATGGCGTCGTGATCGTTGCACGCTCGCGCGAGGGCTACGCCGAGGGCGAGAGTGTCGAGGTGCTGCTCTTCGACGACGAAGTGGGTGGAGCCCGGCTCGCGGCCGGGAGCGCTTCGTGAGGCAGGAGCAGTTTCTCGAGGTCCTCGACCGGGACGAGGCGGAGGCACGCTGGCATGCCGTCATCTCGCGCGCCCCGCTCGGGGCAGAGGAAGTGGATCTGCCGAAGGCGCTGGGGAGGGTGCTCGCCGACGATGTGCGCGCTACGGTCGATGTGCCGGGGTTCGACCGGTCGAGCATGGACGGGTTCGCCGTTCGGGCCGCCGACACCTTCGGTGCCGGTGAGGAGACGCCTCGACTCCTCCGCCTGACCGGCGAGTCGCTGGCACCGGGTGCCGTACCGCGAGTCGAAGTCCACGGCGGGGAGGCGACGCCGATCGCGACCGGTGCGATGGTGCCGCGTGGGGCCGACGCGGTCGTCCCGGTGGAGGTGACCGATCTGGTGGATGACGCTGTGGCAGTGCGAGCACCCTGCGTTCCCGGCTTCGCCGTTGCCGGAGCCGGGACCGATATGGGTACTGGCGAGACGGTCCTGTTCGCCGGTACCGTGCTGACGTCGAGGGAGACCGGCGTGCTGGCCGCCATCGGTGTCGACCGGGTCCGTGCGTTTCGACGACCGCGGGTGGCCGTGCTCTCGACGGGAGACGAGTTGGTGGCTCCCGGAGAGCCGATGGCTCCTGGGCGGGTGTTCGATTCCAATGGCCAGATTCTCAGCGATGCGATCCGAGAGCTCGGTGGGGATCCGGTTCCGATGGGGATCTTAGCGGACGACGAGGCTGCGCTCGATCATTGCTTGACGACGGCCCTCGCCGACTGTGATGCGGTGGTGTTGTCAGGAGGCACGTCGAAGGGGGAAGGCGATCTCTGCTATCGGGCCGTGGGTCGGCTGGATCCGGGAGTGGTCGTGCACGGAGTGGCTCTGAAGCCCGGCAAGCCGGTGTGCCTGGCCGCTGCGGGTCACAGGCCCGTGGTCGTACTACCGGGGTTTCCGACCTCGGCCATCTTCACGTTTCACGAGTTCGTAGCGCCCGTCCTGCGCTGCCTTGGCGGGCGACCTGCCGCCAATGACCTCCGGGTGGAGGCACGGCTCGCGGTGGCGGTGCGTGCCGAGCGCGGGCGGCTCGAGTATCTACTGGTGGGTCTGGTGCAATCGGGTGCCGGGACACTCTCGGCCTTTCCGATGGGGAAAGGCAGTGGCAGCGTCACGACCTTCTCGCGCGCCGACGGCTTCGTGCGCATCGAGCGCAACGTCGAACGGGTCAGCCGCGATGAGCAGGTCGAGGTGACGCTTCTCGGTGCCGGGCTGCAGCCCCCGGATCTTGTGATCGTTGGAAGCCACTGCGTTGGACTTGATCGGATCGCGGCGACGCTCGCCAGGGATGGGGTGCGCGTGAAAGTCCTGGCGATGGGCAGCCGCTCGGGTCTATCGGCGGCGCTACGCGGTGAGTGCGATATCGCGCCAGTGCACCTCTACGATCCGAAGAGCGCTGCGTACAACACCCCGTTTCTTTCGGCTGGGTTACGGCTTCAGAAGGGGTATCGACGGGTCCAGGGGGTCGTCACTCGGATCGGCGAGGTGCGTGCGGTCGAGGAGATGATCGACGACCCTGAGGTGCGCATGGTCAGCCGCAACGCGGGCAGCGGCACGCGAGTGCTCATCGACGAACTCCTGGCCGGCCGTCGCCCTCCGGGTCACGCCTACGAGCCCCGTTCGCACCATGCCGTCGCCGCAGCCGTCGCTCAGGGACGCGCGGATTGGGGCGTCGCGATCGAGCCAGTGGCGCGGGCCGCTGGGCTGGCGTTCTGCCCGCTACGCGACGAGGACTACGACTTCGTAGTGCCGGGCGAGCGGTGGAACAAGGCAGGCGTGCGGAAGTTCCGTGCTCTTCTCGAGCCCGGCGGGGAGGTGGCCGGCGAGCTTGCGGCCCTCGGGTTCGCGCTGGCGACCCGAGCTTCTACGCAGTAAATCGACCGTGGCGACCGATCAGTGGGCGACCGGCTCGAGCTCTGCTCCGACGCAGGTCTCGCACACGCGCCCAGGCCCGTGGGTCGACTCGGCTAGCTGTCGGTCCTCGTCGGTCTGGTAGACGGGGACGAGTGAGCGCGGCGCGCGCCCATCGTCACTCGCCGTTCCGGCCGACAGGGGGCTCGTGCGCCATCCCGGATCACGGTCCCAGCTGCGTTCCAGGTCGACGATCGTGCCGCGCTCAGTTGCGCTTTCGAGCAACGAGAGTGCCGCGCCCACGACTGCGCGCTGATCCGACGCATCGCCGGGTTTTCCGGCGGTGTGACCAAGACGGTAGTCGACGAAAACCGCGCGCGGCGGTCCGACGGCGGTGGTGATGTCGAGCGCGGAGGTCAGCGACGTCGTCGGGATGCCGCCACCTTCGATCTCGCGCGCGATCAGACCGATCGACTGGTGACAGACGGGTCAGACCGGAACCAAGAGCGCGACGTCGGCGCCCATGGCCTTCACGCGCTCTGCGAGGGCGGGTGCGAGCTCCTCTCGCACCCGTCGCGACGAATAGATGCCGCCCATGAACGTGAGGGCGTGGGAGGTCAGGCCACCGATCACCCCGTCTTTGGCGAGTCCCCGCAGCGTGTCCAGAGGAAAGACCGTGTTCGGGTCACTTCGCGCGCCGCGCAGATCGTAGGCGAAGTGGGTGGCGCGCAGATCACGGCTGTCGACGTCGGTGGGGACGAGCCGGTAGGAGGTGTCGTCTTTGAAGTGGAAGGCGATCTGCCCGCGCACGTAGATTCCCCCCGACGCGACGAGGGCGACGCGGCTCTCGGCGAGGGGTCGACTCGGTGGCGCCCAGGGTGGAGCGGATTCGCTGTGCACCCAGCGGTAGGGCGGGTAGCCGAGCGAAGCGTACGTGCGACGGGTGACGTCGATGTATTCGACCGGCGGCGCTGTGACGGGCACGAGGCGATGGTAGCAGTCCCAAGAATGACCGGGGGTCTTTCTATAGCCGGTACTCTATACCTTGGAAAATCCCAACTTCCTGCAAAGGAGGGGAGCTGAGGGTGGGTTACCCACCCTCAGCCCTGGGGTTGTCAGGCCGCCTCCGGAAAGTAGCCTCTCGGGGTAGGCGGCCAGAAAGCCCTTTCTAGTCACCGTTCCCCACTGCAAGGAGTGAAAAGTTGGACAGGCTGGAAAGGCCCTGGGGTTCAGTGTCTGTCTTGGGTACCTCCCTTCTTTTGGCAGGAAGCGTGCCAGCTTGCATGCCACTATTGATACCGGGTTTTCTAGGGCGCTTGGCCTCTGACTGACGAAAAGTGGCAGCCACGATGTCCCTGATTGGGCGGTCACGCCACTAGGGACAAGAAAAAAGGGCCGCTGCCAGTGGCAGCGACCCCTATTTCGCCTGCTGATGGACCGGTAGGCCTAGCGGGCCGCCTCTTTGGCGGGGTTGTCGGGGCCCTTGGCGAGGAGTTGGTTGAGCACGCGCTGAAAGTTCGCGAACGGCTGCGCGCCGCGCAGCTGCTGCGAAACCTTGACCTGGCCGTCATCCTGGATCCAGCCGATCAGAAAGGTCGGTGTCGCCGAGATACCGGCCTTGCGAGCATCGGCAAGATCCTTGTCGACACTGGCCTTCTTGCTGCTGGAGCTGAGGCAGGTTTCGAATCGGGCTGCATCGAGGCCCACCTGTTCGGCATAGCCGGGGAGCTTGTCGGCCTCGAGTGCCCGTTGGTTGACGAACAGCAGGTCGTGCATCTCCCAGTACTTGCCTTCGTCCAGAGCACAGGCGGCGGCCTCCGACGCCTTGAAGGCGTTGGGGTGGCTTCGCAACGGGAAGTCCATGACCGCGTATCGAATCTTCCCGGTCTTGACGAACTCCTCTAGCAACTGCGGGTACGTGTCACGCACGTATCTGGCGCAGTAAGGTCACTGATAGTCCAGGAACTCGATGACCACGAGCTGGGCGCCTGGGGCTCCCTTCGTCGGTCGGCCCTGCAGGCTCAGTACTGTGTTGGCGGGGACCTGATTCGAAGGCTTGGCAGGCTGGCGCTGCTGGCTGAGAAGCTTGCGGATCTCGACCAGATCCTTCTGAATGGCCTGCTGGCCTTTCTGGAGTGCATCCATCTGGCTCTTGAGGTCGTTGAGCTCCGTCGTCTGCGCGGTCGCGCCAACGGCCAGCAGAGAGAGGGCTGCGCCAAGCAGATAGTGGTGGGGTCTGGGTTTCACAACCGTCCTCCTCGGTGAGAGTCTGTTTCCGGGCCCTCGCCCAGCTTATGCGCGTCACTCTATAACAGGTGCAAGGCGAGGGGGGCGGCTGGTGGGCCACCCCAGCGACGCCTGTGCTTCGAGCCCCCATCCTCATACTTGAGACTCCCAAAATGTGTCAGAACACCGGCCGGGATTGTCGCTCCGGCACCGAGGTACCGGGCGAACTCCGCCGTTACGGGCGAGAGACTCCACACCGGCGACGACACACGGGTGTCACCCCAAAGAACCCGGCAAGTCCGCTGCCAGGGGTAGCAGGTGCCGCGGTATGACCGCGCTCCAGACTCGACGAAGCGCCAGCAATGACTACCGCGGCTGCTGCTAGCTCGAGTCTTTGGTTGCAGCCATCGCTTCGGCAGAGGGGGGCAGGGTGGGGCGGGCGCGGGCCGCGAAGTTGTAGGGATCTGTGTCGATCTCGGTGAGGGTGAGCTCCCCGGCGAGGACCGCCTGCTTCCACTCCTGGTGCTCCTGCTCACGGGCGTGGAACTCGGGCATCACCTCGTTGGCGAACAGCTCGAGGCTCGAGCAGATGTCCTCGTGGGTGTTCTTGCCGGCCTGGTTGAGAAGGATCACCTGGTCGACGTTGGCCCGCTCGAGCTCCATCAGTCGCTCGCGGATGGTGTCAGGCGAGCCGATGAGTTCCGACTTCGATCGTTTCTGTCCCTCAGGAGTCTGCTTCCACTCTTGGTAGCGGTCCCAGAAGTTCATCTCACCCGGAGCGAAGGGCCCTTCCTTGGCGTACAGCTGCAGAGAGAACTGGAAGAACGTCCAACCGTCGGATTTGGCCTGCGCCTCCTCGTCGGTGTCGGCGCACATGAAGCCTCCAACCACGGCGATGTTGGGATTGGCCTGGTAGTCGCAGAGCTTCTCCTGGTTTGAGATGAAGGTGTTGTAGTAGGCGTGCACCCAGGCGTTGGCCGCGTCGAGGTCGACGAACTTAAAGCACAGCGCTCCCATGGCGCGGTGTGCCGCGTACTGGATGGTGTCGAGCTGTGAGCAGGCAATCCACAGCGGCGGGTGCGGTTTCTGCATCGGCTTCGGGATGACGTTGCGCGGCGGCAGGTCGAAGAAGTGGCCGTGCCACTCCCAGCTCTCGTTCCACATCATCGGTAGGCAGGCCTGCACGGCCTCCTCCCAGATCAGCCGCTTGTCGCGATACTTGCGGCCGAAGGGGTGCAGCTCGGTCGTCGACGCGCCTTCACCCAGCCCGAGCTCGACGCGGCCATCGCTGACCAGGTCCAGGGTCGAGACACGCTCCGCGACGCGGGCGGGATGATTGGTCGTGAGCTGGATGATGCCGTGCCCCAGCCGAATGTTTTTCGTGCGCTGGCTGGCGGCGGCGAGAAAGACCTCTGGCGCCGACGAATGCGAGTACTCCTCCAGGAAGTGGTGCTCGACTTCCCACGCGTAGTCGTAGCCGAGCTTGTCGGCGAGCTCGAACTGGTCGAGCGAGTTCTTGATCAGCTGATGCTCGCTGTCGTCTTTCCAGGGACGCGGGAGCTGATGCTCGTAGAAGATGCCGAACTTCATCGTGGATCCTTCCTTGGGCGGTGGCCTGGCCGTCGCGTTCGTTTCTCGCGCGTCCTCGCGCACCGAGCGGCTATTGAATCACAGCGCCGGTCGTGCCGCGGATCCTCTTGGCTGGCCGGGTCTTTCGGGGTATGGTGTCTCAATCAGTTGACTAGGTCGCCGAAGCGGTTGAGCCCGAGACCACAGTGCCAAGGGGCGCCCCTCATCCACGTGGATGAGCGAGGGACGAGTGCGCGTGATCGGGGGCGTCGTGCCTGCGAAAGGTGAGGACATGGAAGAGATTCAGAACACGGTTTCGAGGCGGAGGTTCATCCAGGGAGTGATCGCCGGTGGCGCGTCTGCCTACGGCGCCAGTTACTTCTTCCGCCAGAACGGGGTCCACGCCCAACCGTCGCTCGGGGCCGCAGAGCGGCTCGTCACCTTACGGGTGAACGGGCAGGACCGCCGCGTCGACATCCTGCCGCAGGAGACGCTGGCGATGACCCTGCGCTACAAGCTGGGGCTCACGGGGACCAAGCTCGGCTGCGACCGTGCCGAGTGCGGTGCCTGCACGGTCCTGCTCGATGGTGTAAACCACTACGGCTGCTCGATCCTCACCCATCAGGTACGTGGCCGAGAGGTCACGACTGTCGAGGGCCTGGCTGCTGCCGATGGCACTCTGCATCCGGTGCAGCAGGCCGTGATGGACGAGATGGGCTTCCAGTGCGCCTTCTGTATGTCGGGCTTCATGATGTCGATGGTCGCGACCCTCGACAAGAACCCGAACATCGATCGTGACGAGATGCGACACGCCCTGTCGGGCAACCTGTGTCGCTGTGCGGACTACAACAAGATCCTGAACAGCGCGATGCGCGCCGCTGAATACGTGCAGAGGAGCTGACATGGCCAGGACGTATCACGGAACCGACTACACCCCACCGGACCTGATCGCCAAGGTCACGGGCAAAGCCCGCTATGCCGAGGACTGGCGTGCCGAGGGCATGATCTTCGCCAAGTGCTTGCTGAGCCCAATGCCGCACTGTCGTGTGCGATCGATCGACGCCTCCGAGGCGCTGGCGATGGACGGCGTTCACGCAATCCTCACCGAGGAGGATCTGCCGGAGCACGGCCCGATGCAGGAAACCTGCGTCACCAACGAGCCACTGTTCGAGGGCCAGGCGATCCTCGCGGTCGCGGCTGACAGCGAGACTCTCTGCGCTGACGCGATCGAGAAGATCAAGGTCGATCTCGAGCCACTGCCGTTCGCGCTGGATCCGCTACAGAGCCTGCGCGAGGGCGGCTCGAACGCCCGTACGGATGGCAACTCGATTGTTCGCGAGGTGCTCGAGGAGGGTGGCCGTCCGCAGATGCTGGTCAAGGAGACCAAGTGGTCTGACGATCTCTTCGCCGACGCTGACCGTCTGCCGATGGGCGATCCGCACGCCGAGTGGACCTTCGGCGACCTCGATGCGGGCTTCGAAGCGGCTGACGTCGTTTACGACGTGGCCATGTATCACCAGAACGTGACGCATCACCCGCTCGAGCCCCGCAGCTGCATGGCGTACTGGCAGAACGGCAAGGTCTACGTGCATCCCTCGGTGCAGTCGATCCCGATTACCGCGGGTAGTATTGCCGGCTCGATCGGTGTCGCTCCGACCGACATCGTGCTGATCTGCGAGTACTGCGGCGGTGGCTTCGGCTCGAAGATCGCGGGTACGGTCAACATCCCGGTCTCGGTGCTGTTGTCGAAGATGACCAGCCGACCGGTGATGCACCGCATCACCCGTTACGAAGAGAACTACATGGGCCGCGCTCGGCCCGGCTTTCAGGCGCAGATCAAGGTGGGCTTCCGCAAGGACGGCCGTCTGGTCGCCCTCGATCTCTATGTCGTTCAGGACAACGGTCCGTACGGCATTCAGAGTGACATGGGCTCCGCCGGAACTGTCGCTTCGCTGTCCTACCAGCCAGAGAACATGCGCTGGCGGGGCGTTTCGGTTCTGACCAACACTCCACCGCGCTCCGCGCAGCGGGCGCCGGGTGGCTCACAGGTCACGACATTGATCGAGCCGCTTCTCGATCGCGCTGCCGAAGAGCTCGGTATCGACCGTTTCGAGATGCGCAAGATCAACGCCCCCGACAGCGATTCGAAGTTCAACGCCAACCAGGGCGGTCTGACCTGTGCCTACGTGCGCGAGGCGATCGACAAGGCCAAGGAGTTGGTCGACTGGGACAACGCCAAGGCTCTGAGTCGTAAGCGCGAGGGCTCGAAGGTCACCGGTGTCGGCGTCGCCGTCTCCAGCTACACGGCGGGGAACTTCGGCTTCGACGGTCTGATGGTGATGAAGCCGTCGGGCACGCTGACCATCCACTCGGGCGTCGGCAACCTCGGCACCCACTCCTACTCGGATGTGTCGAGAACCGCGGCCGAGGTGCTGGACATGCCGTGGGAGAACTGCGAGGTCATCTGGGGTAACACCGCCAAGCACCTGCCTTGGACCTGTGTCCAGGCGGGCTCGATGACCACCCACTCGATGACCCGCGCGGCCCACGCTGCGGCGACTCAGCTGAAGGAGAAGCTTCAGCAGATCGCCGCCAAGGACCTCGGGGGCTCGCCGAGCGACTACACCATCGGCGGCGAGCGGGTCTACCACCGCTCGAACCGTTCGCGCGGCATGACCTATGGCAAGGCGGCCGATCGCGCGATCGCGCTCGGCGGTGTCTTCGACGGCCACGAGGTGGCCGAGGACATCAACCCGGTGACCAAGGCCTCGGCGGCAGGGCGCGCCGGACAGGGTCTCATGGGAGCCGCGAGAGACAACTACGAGCGGGCCGGTAGCGTCTACTCGTTCGTCATCGGCTACGCCGCGATCGAACTCGACACCGACACTGGCGACGTCCAGGTCATCGACTACGCCGCCGTCACCGACTGCGGCACGGTGATGAACCCACGAAGCCTCGCCGCCCAGCTACACGGCGGTGGCGTCCAGGGAATGGGCATGGCACTGGGGCAGAAGTGGACCTTCGACCCGCAGTGGGGCGTGCCCTTCACTCACCGCTTCTACAGCGCACGGCCGCCGTCGATTCTGGACGTGCCGAGTGTGATGAAGGCGGGCTGGGTCGACGAGCCGGATCCGCACAGCCCGGTCGGTGCCAAGGGTATCGGCGAGCCGCCGGTCGGCGCCGGGGAGGCGGCGGTGGTCTGCGCGATCCGCGATGCCCTTGGCGGGCATGACTTCAACCGCACGCCGGTCCAGCCGGACATGATTCTGAACGTGATCGAAGGACGACCGGACCACTACCGGCCGTTCACGACCCACACCTGATCGGAGACTGAGCGATGGCGACAATTCGCGACATGATTCCGGAGTTCGAGCTCTTCCAACCGCAGGGGCTCGACGATGCGGTCACGCTCCTCGAGCGCTACGGTGAGGACGCCTGGCCGCTGGCCGGCGGGCTCGATTCCTTCGACTGGTTCAAGGATCGCGTCAAGCGACCCCGCGCCGTCATCGATCTCGGGGCTATCGAAGCGCTGCACGGCGTGCGCTCGACCGGCGACGGGCTCGAGATCGGCGCACTGACGCCGCTTTCCGAGGTGGCCGACAACGCGGAGATCCGTGACAAGTACGGCATCCTCGCTCAGGCGGCGGGTCTGGTGGCGACGCCCCAGATTCGTAACCAGGGCACCCTCGGCGGCAATCTGTGTCAGGACACCCGCTGCTGGTACTACCGGGGCGGTTGGCCCTGCTACCGCGCCGGCGGCAACATCTGCTATGCGGATACACCGGAGTCGATGAACCGCGAGCACTGCGTGTTCGGCGCCAGTCGCTGCGTGGCGGTCAATCCGTCCGATACGGCCCCCGCGCTATTGGCACTGGACGCCGAGATGGTCCTGCAGGGACCCGGCGGGCAGCGTACGGTTGCGGCCGAGGATTTCTTCATCGGTCCCGCGGTCGACATCACGCGAATGACGGTGTTGCGGCCGGGCGAGCTGCTGGCAGCCATTCGTCTACCGGCCTCCTGGGCGGGTGCGAGCTTCTACTTCGAGAAGGTTCGCGACCGGCAGAGTTGGGACTTTGCCCTCGTCAGCGTCGCCACGACGATGAAGATCGAGGGCGGCTCGGTTTCGGATATCAGGCTGGTGGCCAACAGCGTGGCGCCATATCCGATGCGGCTCCGCGAGGCGGAGAGTCAGGTGCGCGGATCGGCCGTCACCGAGGCAGTCGCGCAGGCCGCAGGTGATGTAGCGGTCGTGGACGCAAAGCCGCTTCACCAGAACGGCTTCAAGGTGCCGCTGATGCGCAATCTTGTGCGCAGGGCGCTGACCGAAGCCGCAGCATGATTCGGGTTGGCCCCTGAAGGCCGCGAGCCCGGCTTGCTCGGACATTGACTTAGGAGGGACGCCCCGATATGGAGCTATTCCAGTACGCCTCGAACCCATGGGGCCAGGAGGTGCTGGTTCGCATCTCGTGGAGTTTGTTCTGGCTGGCTCTCGGCGCCGGTGTGCTATTCGTCGTCGGGCATCTCGCTCTGCGCGGACGTTGGCAGGGGCAACACACTGCCACGGCGGGCGGCGCCGGCCTTCCAGAAAAGATCGAGCGTCACGGCATGGGCGCGCGGCTGTTTCACTGGGTGATGGCGCTGTCAATGCTCGTGCTCCTGATCACGGGCTTTCTGCCACAGATCGGAGTGCAGTTCAGCTGGTTGACCCTGCATTGGGTGTTCGGGCTCGTGCTGGTCGTCTCGATCGTCTTTCACATGATCCATGCGACGGTGGTTCTGAGCTTCTCAGACATCTGGGTAAGTGGCCGCGACGTCAAGGAGTGGCTACAGGGCCTCAGGCACGACCTGACCGGCTCGGGAGAGGCGCCGCCGAAGCCCGGCAAGTATCCGGTGGATCACAAGATGTTCCACCACGCGGCGACGGTTGGCGGGCTGGCCGCGATCATCACCGGCGTCTTGATGATGTTTCGCATCGAGGACCCGATCTTTCCTCGCGACCCGTATATGTACTCGGACGGGACCTGGGGCGTGATCTACGTGCTGCACGGCATTGGGGGTGTTCTCCTCGTCGGCCTCACGATCACCCACGTCTACTTCGCCATACTGCCAGAGAAGCGCGGCATCACTCGCTCGATGATCAAGGGATGGATCACTCGTGACGAATTTCTCGAGCACCACGATCCCGAGCGCTGGGACGTCGGTGAGGGCGATGCCGATACCGACGCCGCTCCTAGCGCGGCAGCGGTGTCGGAACAGGGCTGATGCGGCGGCTTGCAAGCGAGCCGGGCGATCTCGATGAGCTCGATTCGTGAAGACCTTCGTGCCCGGATCGACTTCATGGAGTCGGCCTATGAGTTCATGCTCGCCTATGCTGCGCAGGGTCTGCCGTCCGACGCCGGCTCGAAGACGGGAGCGCAGATCCGCGACGAGCTGCGACGGCTGGCTGGAGCGCTGGACGGTATCGGTTCCGCCTTCGGTCGGCTTCTCGATGAGGACCCCAGCGTGGAGGCTCCCGACGAGCAGCGCGCCTTCGTCGAGGTCCTTTCCCAGGACGCGCAGCGCGCGCTCGCCGCGATTCGTGCGGTCCAGGGCCAGTCGGCCATCTCCTCACAGCTGGTAGACAACCTCAACGCGACCATCCATCTCCGCGCGCTCCTGACCGATATCTTCCTGGTCGACGAGATCCTGAAGATCCTCGGTTCGGTTGCTCCCACGGCCAGCCTGGACCTGGACGTCGACGGCTAGCCCCTGAAGGCGGCTGGCGTGGCGTCGCCAGCGTTCGCGGGCCTGTCCGGAGCGGGGCCGGCGCGGGTCCTGCTTGCGGCGGGCATCGTTCTGATTCCGCTGCAAGCCTGGCCGGTGCTGCAAGTCGTCGGCATGACCCTGACCGACATCTGCTTTGCCGTCGGGCTTGTCTTTCTCGCGAGGGCGGCTCCTATCGGCGAGCTGACGGCGATCCTTCTGGGGTCAAGGACGCGCCTGCTGGCGTTGGCTCTTTGT
>JAYZDP010000213.1:0-4013 GCA_036337765.1 Acidobacteriota bacterium | reverse complement strand
TAGGCCCGCTCGATCGTCACATCGACCAGGGTACCGGTGGGAGTGACCAGCGGGTCGCCGGGAAAATGCACCACCCGGTGACACGGTGTGCGCCCGGTCATCGTTCCTGGCTCCTTGCCTGGGCTGGTGATCAGCGCCTCGAAGCTGCGTCCGACGAGCTCGCGGTTGATCTCGAGTTGGATGCGGCTCTGAAGTCGGAACAGTGCCTGGAGGCGGCGGTCGGCGGTTTCGAGCGCGATGTCGTCGCCCAGCATCAAGGCGGCAGTGCCTGGCCGCGGCGAGTACTTGAAGGCGTAGACAGACGAGAAGCGGACATCCTCGAGAAGTCGAATGGTGGCCTCGAAGTCGCGGTCCGACTCGCCGGGGAACCCGACGATGATGTCCGTCGAAAGCGCGATGTCGGGGCGCACCGTCCGCAGCTCCGCTACCAGTTCGAGGTACTCCGAGACAACGTAGCCGCGCCCCATACGTCGCAGTACCGCGTCCGACCCCGACTGGACTGGGAGATGGAGATACGGGCAGATGGTGGGGTGCGTGCCGATGGCTTCCACCATGCGCGAGCTGAAGTCGCGCGGGTACGAGGTGAGGAAGCGAAGTCGCTGGAGGCCAGGCAGTGTGGCGACCGCGTCGAGCAGATCGGCAAAGTCGAGGGTTCTTCCGACCGGGTCGGCGCTGCCACGCCAGTGGTTGACGGTCTGCCCCAGCAGTTCGATCTCCACGAACCCCAAGTCGAGCAACTGGCGGACTTCCTGGAGGATCGCGTCGAGCGGGCGACTGCGTTCCGGCCCGCGCGTGGTCGGCACGATACAGAAGGTGCATCGCTTGTCACAGCCCTCGATGACGGTGACCATGCCCTTGTGGGTCCCTTCACGGCTGATCGAATCGAACTCGTAGGGGGCCTCCTTCGGAAACCCAATGGCGACCGGTCGCCGACCCTCCCGGGCCTGGCGCACCACCTCACGGATCTCGCTGATGCGACCGGTGCCGAGAACGAAGTCGAGGTCTGGAACGCGCTTCAGCGCGCTTTGGCCCTCTTGCTGCGCGACGCAGCCGCACAACCCGATCACCAGCTTCTCCCGCTGGTGCTTCAGGCGGCGGTACTCGCCGAGGCGCGAGTACACCTTTTGGGCTGCCTTCTCACGCACGCTGCACGAGTTGAGAAGGATGAGGTCGGCCTCTTCCGGCCGAGGGCACGGTAGAAAGCCCTCCTCCATGAGCTGGCCGCCGAGGCGCTGGCTGTCCACCTCGTTCATTTGGCAGCCCCAGGTCTCGATGTAGTAGCGCCCGCTCAATTGCGGATCTCTTGCTCGTTGAGAATCTTGGGCTCACGCGGATCCTCGCCACGGCGCCGATCTGCCTGGTCGTCGTCCTCTCTGACACGCGGAGGCTCCAGCTCGACGCCCTCGCTCAGCCAGCCCGGCAGCGCTCCGGCCTGCCTTCCCTCCACGAGGTAGTCGTCGAGGGCCTCCTGCCGAAGGCGCACGTCGGTCCTTGCGGTCTCCAGGCGCTCGATCGCGCGGTCCCAGGCCGGCTTGATCTCGTTGTCGCGGTAGAAAGGATCGTCCTCATCGTAGAAGCGGCGGCGCAGTCGAGCCGCGTCGCCCTCGAGCTCACTGATCGCCTCGACGGCTTCCTTCCAGCGTAGGCGCAGATCCAGGCCGCGGGTCCGCCACTGCTCCTCGGTAAGCTGCCGGCTCGTGATCGCCGACTCGGCGGGAGGCTTCGGCGGTGCCGCTATCGTGAGCTGGCCGCCTTCCGCGTACTCGGCGAGGTTCTCATTGGTGATTTTTTCGATGAGGTCGGCGTCAAGTGCTGTCCTCCTCGCCCGTTCGGCCTGCGCCGCTTCGAACAGCGATTCCGGGGTGACGGCGCGCGCCGCGCTGGTCTGGATGACGATCGTCTTCGAGCGCGGGGCGACCTCGTCGTCTACCGGCGGCGGGGCTTCCGCTGGCGGTAGCGCAGCCGGATTGGACGGGGCCGCCGCGACCGGCGGCGGCGACGCGCCGAGCGATGCCGGATCGGTGGGGGCGGCAGTGAGCCGCTGTGGCGGGAGATTCAACTCGGCAGGGGCGCTGGCGCAGCCGATCGCGAGCGCCAGGATCGCGGCCCCGATTGCGAGTGAGCTCAGCTGGGTGGATTGACTCATATGGCGGGGCCTCCTTTCCGGGGGCCTGGCGGCATTGTAGACGAGCCGAATACTTGCAATGTCGAGTCCATTTGGTGATCACTGGGTTACGCCCAGTTTACGCCCTGAGCTCAGGCAGCGGATGGGCGGCGAGCAGGGTATTGCGAACTGCCTCGGCCGTGGAGCAGGTCAGGCAAGCCTCGACAGTCGTGCCGAGCTCGGCGACCGAAAGCCCACGGACGCGCTCCTTCACCAGCGGGATCGAGCGCGAGCTCATCGAGAGTCGATGCAAACCGAGTCCGACCAGAAACGGCGTGAGCAGCGTGTCGGCGGCCATCTCACCACACATCGAGAGCTCGCAGCCTTTCCCCTTCACGTCTTCGACGATCCGCTGGAGCAAGCGCAACACGGCCGGGTGGGTCGGCTGGTACAGCGTCGCGACACGCTCGTTGTTTCGGTCCACCGCGAGCGCGTACTGGATCAGGTCGTTGGTACCGATTGATAGGAAGTCGAGCTCGGCCGCCAGGTGATCGGCAACCAGTGCGGCCGCGGGCACCTCGATCATCGCGCCCAGACGCACGTCGGCCCGATGCTCAACTCCCTCGCTCTCCAACTCAGCGACCACGCCTCTGCAGAGTCGGCGAAACTCGTGGATTTCCTCAATACTTGTGACCAGGGGCACCATCATCCCGAGGTTGCCTCGCGTCGCCGCCCGGAAGAACGCGCGTAGCTGTGGCCTGAGGATCTCTGGGTGAGCCTGAGTAAGACGGATTCCTCGTAGCCCTAAAACCGGATTCTCTTCCTCCCCCGGGAGCAAGGCCTGGGCCAGCTTGCGACCACCGAGGTCGAGCGTGCGCATCACGACCGGTCGAGGGGCCATTGACTCGAGCACCTGGACGACGAGTTGGTAGTGCTCCTCCTCGGTCGGGATCTCGGGGCTCTTTTCGATGAAGAAGAACTCGCTGCGATACAGGCCCACGCCGTCGGCACCGAAGCGATTGGCGTCAGCGACCTCCTCGAGCAACTCGAGGTTAGCGAGCAGCTCCACAGCAACTCCGTCGATCGTGGTCGCTGGAACCAGCCGCGTCTCCTCGAGCGCCGCCTCCCGCTCCTCGATCCGGACCGCACGCCCGCGGTACGCGGCGAGTGTGTCCGCCCTAGGGTGGAGCACGACCTCGCCGCGCTCGCCGTCGATCACCATCGGATCACGATCGGTCAAGAGCTCCAGGATCCCGTCGAGGCCGACGATGGCGGGGAGATTGAGCCCGCGGACAATGATCGTGGCGTGAGAGGTCTCGCCTCCGGCCTCAAGCGCGAAGCCCACCACGTTCTCACGCGCGAAGCGGAGGGCATCCGAAGGCGTCAGCTCCCTGGCAACGATCACCACGTCGCCCTCGATCTCCGAGAGTTCGTGGTGCGAGACCCCCTGCAAGGCGCTTAGCAGGTACCGGCCGACACTCGCCAGGTCCTCGCCTCGCTCGCGCAGGTACTCGGACTCCGCCTCCGCGAAGCGCTCGCCGAGCTCTTCGCACTCCTTCAGCACCGCCCACTCCGCGTTGACCTGGCGACCGCGGATGCGGGCCGTGATCCGGCCGCCAAAAGAGCGATCTTCGAGCAGCATGGCCTGGGCTTCGAGGATGCCCGCTAGATCAGTCCCGACCACCCGCCCCATTTCTGCCTGAGCCTTCCGCAGCTCCGCGACCGCGGACACCTGTGCCTGAGCGAAGCGCTCCATCTCGGTCTCGATCTCTTCGTCGGCAAGCTGGAATCGCAGCACGTCGTCGCCAGCATCGGCGATGCAGACCGCGCGGCCAATCGCGATACCCCCTGACACGCCGGTTCCGGCGAGCGTGACCATGGCGCGGTGGCTGGTGCTCACTTGCCTTCT
>JAYZDP010000212.1:0-5692 GCA_036337765.1 Acidobacteriota bacterium | reverse complement strand
CAGGACCGCATACTCAACGCCCGGCCCGACGAGAAGCGCGATGCGGGCCTCCTCGAGATCACGCCGGCCGTCGAGTAGGGCGGCTGCGGTCCGAGCCGCACGCGCGTACAGCTCAGCGTAGGTGACCGAGACGTCTCCCGCGCACAGCGCCACTCGCGCTCCGTGACGGACCGCCCGATCCGGGAGAGTGACCTTCGACATCGGCGGGCGGATCATATCCGCGAGTTCCGGCCGTGCCGCTTTAGAATGAATCGCGTGGACGCGCTAGCCGACATCCTCGGTCCCGCCTCCCAGTTCTACGTCTCGCAGCGCCTGCGGCTGCACTATCTGGACTGGGGCAATCCGGACAAGCCCCTGCTGCTGCTCATCCACGGCGGTCGCGACCACGCCCACAACTGGGACTGGGTCGCCCGCCGTCTGCGTGACGACTACCACGTCGTGGCGCCCGACCTGCGTGGTCACGGCGACAGCGGCTGGGCCAGCGGCGGGATGTACACGCAGTCCGACTTCGTGCTTGACGTCGCCCAACTCCTAGACGCCCTCGACCAGTACCCGGCTCTGCTTCTCGGTCATTCGTTGGGAGGGGCCATCGCCCTGCACTACACCGGCACCTACCCCGAGAAGATCGCGAAAGTCATCGCGATCGAGGGCATGGGACCGCCACCCGAGATGCTCGATCGGCGCGCCGGCTCGGAGGCGTGGACCCGGATGTCGGAGTGGATCGGCAAGATGCAGAACCTCGCCGGGCGCGTGCCACATCGCTATCCCTCGGTCGAGGACGCCATGCATCGCATGCAGGAGGCTAACGCTCATCTCTCGGACGATCAGGCGCGACACCTCACCGTCCACGGAGTGGCGCGCAACGAGAACGGCACCTACAGCTGGAAGTTCGACAACTACGTGCGCGCACTGGGCCCATATCAGTTCAGCCAAGCCGATCTGAGCTCGATCTGGCGCCGGATAGCCTGTCCGACCCTCCTCGTCAGGGGCACCGAGAGTTGGGCCTCCGACCCCGAAACCGACGGCCGCATCGGGGACTTCCAGGACGCGCGCCTCGTCAACTTCGAGGGTGCTGGCCACTGGGTCCACCACGACTGCCTGGAGGAGTTCCTCGACTCCGTGACCGAGTTCCTGGCGGACTAGGCCTCGCCGAATCCACCGCCGCCCGGAGTGTCGATGCGGATCCGGTCTCCGGGCTGCACCGTGAGACTCACCACGCCTGATAGCTCGCGCTCCGAGCCATCGGCACCTAGGAGACGGTTCCGACCGGGTGCGCCCGGCTTTCCACCCGCCAGCCCGAAGGGGCGCGTGCTGCGGCGCTGGCTGAGCAGCGACACCTCGAGCGATGAAAGGAACTCGAGCTCCCTAGTGCAGCCGTCGCCGCCTCGATGCGCCCCCTCGCCCCCTGAGCCGCGCCGCACCTCGAAGCGCCGGATGCGTACCGGTGTCTGCGCCTCGAGGATCTCGGGATCGGTCAGCCGGGTATTTGTCATGTGGGTATGGACCGCGCTCGCACCGGCGAAGTCGGGGCCGGCACCCGCACCGCCGCAGATGGTCTCGTAGTAGCCGAATGAGCCGTCTCCGAAGCAGAAGTTGTTCATCGTGCCCTGGCTAGCCGCCGCTAGCCCCAAGGCTCCGAGAATCACATCGGTGACGCGCTGCGACGTCTCGACGTTGCCGCCCACGACTGCGGGGCATCGTTGCGGATCGGGATCGAAGTGCGGCCGTAGCAGCGACCGCGGCACGACGATTTCAAGCGGCTCGAGCACACCCTCGTTGAGCGGGATCTCGGCATCGATCAGGCAGCGGAAACAGTAGATGACCGCCGCTTTCACGATCGCCAGATTGGCGTTCAGATTGTCGCCGAGCTGTGGTCCGGTACCCTCGAAATCGATTCTGGCTTGCTCACCGCGAATCGACACCTCGACGGCGATCGTGGCGCCGTTGTCGAGCTGGTCCCGAAAGTGATATTCGCCGTCGGCTATCGAGGCGAGGCTGGCGCGCATACGCGCGGCCGCCGCATCCTGAATGTGGCCCATGTAGCTCAGCGTGGTGTCGCGCCCGGCCCTCCCCATCAGCGCATGGAGACGGTGTACACCCAGTTGGTTCGCGGCGATCTGAGCTCCGATGTCAGCGATGTTCTCGTCGGGCGATCGCGACGGATACCGGCCGGAAGAGAGCATTGCTCGGAGCTCGTCGAAGCGAGTCTCTCCCGCCCGGACAGCGACGAAGCTACGCAGCAGAACGCCCTCTTCGGCCAGGCAGGTCGAGTCGGGCGGCATACTGCCCGGTCGGATCCCGCCGATCTCGGCGTGGTGAGCGCGACTCGCGGTGTAGAACACCGGCTTGTCGCGCCCACTCTCGAACACCGGTGTGACGACCGTGATGTCCGGCAAGTGCGAACCGCCCCGGAACGGATCGTTGGTGACCACTACGTCCCCGGCTCGGAGCTCGGGCCGGTCCTCGATCACACAGCGAATGGTCTCGCTCATCGCACCCAGATGCACGGGCATGTGCGGTGCGTTGGCAACCAGCGAACCACCCCCGTCAAAGACCGCACACGAGAAATCGAGCCGCTCCTTGACGTTGACCGACAGCGCCGTCCGCCGCAGTGTCGTCCCCATCTCCTCCGCGATCGCGGCGAAGTGGTTGTTGTATACCTCCAGGTCGACTGGGTTGACCTGCTCGTCCTGGGACGGCCGGTCGGACGGCGCGCGGTCCGAGAGTCTGAGATCCCCGATCTCGGATACCTGGCAGATCCAGCCGGCCTCGATGAGGGTCGTGCCGCTCCGCTCGACGACGATCGCCGGCCCCACCAGCTCTGCGCCGGCGCCGAGGTCGGCACGCTGGACCACTGGCGCCCGCTGCCAGCCGCCGCCTGAGAACACCTCCCGATCGCCCCGGGTCGGCACCTCTCCGTGGTGCCGGGGCAGGGTTGGCATCTCAACCTTCGCCATCTCGCCGACCACCTCGACCCGCAGTGCTGCGATCTCCACCGCGCGACCCGCGAAGACGTGCCCGTACAGCTCGGCGTGCCGACGTTCGAACTCACGTCGCCAGCCGCCTGCTTCCGGGTACGACACCTCGATTGCGCTCGCCTGCCCAGCGTAGCGCAGCTCGAGCATCAACACCGGCGATCGGACCCGGTCTGAGGGCACTCCTGCCGCCGCGACCTCTCTAGAAAGCGAGCGAGCGAGCTCGTCGATCTTGGGCTGCAGGCCCGCCAGTGTCGGGGCGTCGAGGGGCTCCATCACGGTACGGACGGCGAAGCGCCTGACGTCGGCGGCACCCATGCCAAAGGCGCTCAACACCCCAGCGTAGGGATGTACCACCACGTCGCGCACGCCCAGTTCGCGTGCCACGGCGCAGGCGTGCTGTCCGCCGGCACCACCGAAGGAGACCAGCGCGAACTCACGAACGTCGACTCCCCTGGCGACCGAGATGCGGCGGATCGCGGCCGCCATCTTCGCGTTGGCGATGCGAATGAAGCCCTCCGCCAGCTCCTCCTCGCTCATCTCGGTGCCACTGGCGGTCACGACCTCGTCGCGCAGACCGGCCAGCGCGACCCGCACCCGGTTGACATCCAGTGGAAACGGGAACGCGCTCGGGACCACGCGGCCCAAGACCAGGTTGGCATCAGTCAGCGCGAGCGGTCCACCCCGTCCGTAGCAGACCGGCCCCGGCTGAGCGCCGGCGCTGCGTGGTCCCACGATCAGCTTCTGTCCATCGAAGCCACAGATCGAGCCGCCACCCGCGGCCACCGTCTCGACGGCCAGCATCGGCGCAACGATACGTACTCCCGCCTTCTCGGTCTCGTACTCGTAGGAGAGCTGACCGTCCCAGCGGCTGACGTCGGTCGAGGTGCCTCCCATGTCGAAGCCGATCGCACGCGCGAGGCCAGCAGAGCGAGCCACGTGCGAGAGCCCCACCACCCCGCCAGCGGGACCACTCAACACCGTATCCTTGCCCGACACCGCGCCGAGCTCCATCAGGCCGCCGGCGCTCGACATCACCGTCATCTTCGCCTCAGGCATCGCCCGGTGGATCTCGGCGAGATAGCCCTGCAGGACCGGGGTCAGATAGGCGTCGACCACCGTGGTATCGCCGCGTGGGATCATCTTGATGGTCGGCGAGACCTCGCTGGAGATCGAGACCTGGCTGAAACCGAGCTCACGGGCGATCTCGGCTACTTCCCCTTCGTTGCAACCGTTGCGGTACGCATTGACAAAGCAGATGGCGACCGCCTCGGCGCCCTCGGCCAACACCGGCTCAAGGGCCCTACGGACGGCCGCTGAGTCCGGTGCCAGGAGCCGGGTTCCGTCCGCGGCGAGCCTTTCCTCGATCTCGACCCTCCAGCCATAAAGTGCCTCGGGTTTGCGAATATCAAGCTCGAAGAGCCTCGGCCGACTTTGGTCGCCGATCTCCAAGACGTCCGCAAAGCCGCGCGTCGTCACCAGACAGGTCGCGGCGCCCCGACGCTCGAGAAGGGCATTGGTGCCGCGGGTCGTCCCGAGCCGCACCTCCACACGCCCAATTTCTTGGTCGAGACCGAGCCCCAGCGCGGTACGGACCGCGAGAACGGGTGCCGGCTCGCCGCAGCTGAGCCCGACGACGCCGCCGGCACTCACGCCCAGGAGCGGCTCTGCCAGCTCGAGAGATCCACCAGCGGAGTTCACCACCCGCGAGGTCCGGCCGCACGTGCCGGCTCGCACGTCGTAGCCCGCGAAGAACTGCGGGGGAAACCCCTCAAGACCGGTTGCGTCGAGGGAAGTGCCCGTGGCGGCCTCCACGCCACACTTTATGCTGGCCGAGCTCAACACTTTGTTCTCGCGGACCTCCCCACCCGGCCCACGAGCGAGACAGTCGGTGAACGTCCCGCCGACGTCGATCCAGAATTGCCAGGTGGTGCTCATCGAAAATCGCACCAGTGGCGGGGCGCGGCCCGGGCCCCACTAGAATGCGGCCGGAATCTTGGCAGGCCGCGGCTTCGAAACGCAAACATGACCGACCGGGACCCCAGGCGCGGACTGAGCCGAGCTCTCGAAAGACTCGCTGAAGTTGCGATCGCCCGCCCCCTGACGGCGACCCTCGTAGCGACGCTCCCCTTCGTCTTGATCAGCGGCTTCGCGCTGCGCACCCCCCTCCGACCTGAGCTTCGGCGGCATCTTGAATCGCGACGATCCCAGCCTGGCGCGAGTCCTCAACTTGAGTGAGCGCTATGACCTGGGCGGCGATCTCCTAGTTCTCGTCGAAGGCCCAGAGCAGCTCATGGACGAAGCGGCGAGCGGCCCGCTCGACATTCTGAGAGGGCTGCCGTCGGTGCGCATCGCAGGCCACGCGATCCCGCGCAACTGGATGGCAGATCACAGCCCTTGGCTTGTCGAGAGGGCCTTGTTCGACTCCTGGTTGGCCGCCGTGCGCGACCCCACGCGAATCGATGACCTACGCGCCGAGTTCGAAGCTCTGCTCAAGGCACTGGGCTCGGTCGCTCGTCACCTCGGGCTGTCGGGCGGATTCGGACTGCTCTTCTGCCTGGTGCTCATGCTCGTTCTTTTGCCCACATCCTGGGCGATGTTCGGCAGCGGCCCCGACGCTGGACCACCACCCCTTCCCACCGCTAGAGGACCCGGCGTACGCGCCGTCCGGCAGCTCGCGAGATGGGCGGTTCGGCGGCCTTGGCTGTGCCTGAGCC
>JAYZDP010000211.1:0-29944 GCA_036337765.1 Acidobacteriota bacterium | reverse complement strand
CGGCGTGGAGCGGGAGCTGCGAGGCAACGAGCCGCTCTTCTCTCTCGCGGTGGAAGACGTCAAGGCACGGTCGCAGGGCTATCTCGACTTTCTCGTTCCGGGCCTTCTGGCCTTCACGCTGATGCAGATCTCCGTTGCCGGTAGCGGTTTCAACCTCGTCGAGTACCGTCGCAAGGGCATCCTCAAGCGACTGTTCGTCACTCCGCTGCGGCCCCGCGACTTCATCGCCGGCCTGGTGCTGGCCCGCCTGTTGCTGTGCGTCGTGCAGCTCTCCGTGCTGCTGCTGGTCGCGGTCTTTGCGCTCGGCGTCACGGTTGCCGGCGACTTTCTGTCGCTATACGCCGTCATCGTCCTCGGTACTGTGACCTTCCTCTCGCTGGGCTTCTGCCTCGGCAGCCTGGCAAAGACGCAACAGGCGATCGTGGCAATCGGCAACCTCTTCATCTTTCCGCAGATGTTCCTGTCGGGGATCTTCATCCCCATCGACTCCCTTCCCGAGATGGTGCAGCCCCTGTCGAAGATCCTGCCGCTCACGTTCGTCGCCGGCGCGCTGCGCGAGATCTCCAACAACGGTCTCTCCCTACTGGAGATCGCACCCCAGCTAGCGGGAATCGCGGTCTGGCTCGGGATCGGGTTCTTCCTGGCGACGCGGCTTTTCGTGTGGAAGGAAGTCGCGGCCTGACGCCGCCGACGCGGTAGCTCAGTCGCCGCTAGCGCCTGTCTCCCGGTCGTCGGCCCTGCCGCCGCTGAGGGTGTTGTGTACCGCCCAGTTGCCCTCGTGGCAGGCGTACTCGAAGAGCACCAGGTCCGGCTGCGTGTAAAGCGGAATCTGCGCAGTCCAGGGCGCGGTGTAGATCGCTGGATCGGTGATCGTCACCTGGTAGTCGATGGTGTCGTCGTCGAGCCGCGTGAAGCGCTCGATGACGTGGGTGTCGCGGGTCTGCGCGATGCCGCGGATCCGCCGCTGGAAACCGCTCGAGGCGATCCACCCCTTGTCGGAGAGGTTGCGCGTCTCGACCACCAGCGTGTCGCCATCCCAGTGACCCCGCGAGTCGCCATTCCAGAGCTGCATGTCTTCGGGCAGCAACGGGCGCTCGCCAAGCGGGATGATCCGAGTGTTGTGGATCATCTCGAAGTGGATCGCGACCGTGTCGGGTGTCTGCATGAGGATGTAGTTATTGTTGTAGCCAGACTGGAAGAAGCCTCCCGGCACGCCTCTCGTGATGCAGCGATCCCATGGGCCCAGATGAGTCCAGTGGTCACCGATCTGCGAAAGGTGGGAGTCGCGGTCGGCGATCGCTTCGGGGCGCACGGGCACGCGGCCGTTCGGCGGATCGATGACCAGCGAAGTGCGGCGAGTACCAACGACGTTGGTCTGGGGATCCATCCAATGCTGGTTGTAGCCCCCGACCTGGCCCCCCTCAGACGTCCGATCCGGTGCTCTGTTTGCCGCGTTGGCCACGGCGTCGGCCTTCTGCCGCACGAGATCCGCGATCTCCTCCTCGGTGAAGAACGCCTTGTCACCCAGCGCTTCCGGTCGCTCGAACGGCGTCTGCGAGCCGTTGGTAAACGTGCCCTGGAGGTCCGGATGCCCCCACGGTGTGCGAGGCATCTCGTACTCCGCCGCCTGACCGGCGCCGGCGACTGTGAAAAGCAACGTCGAGGCGACCAGAACGCGCCAAGTCGTCTTGCGGTGGGTTCGAGCATTCATGGCCCTACTCTATCGAGGAGCTCCGCTGAGTCGCCGGATGAGGGAGAATCCGGACCTACGCTCGACAAAAGGAGATTCGGTATGACGCCAAGACTCGCGGCCTTCGCGATCGGGATCGCACTCGTCTTCACGCAGCTCGGCTGTACAGCGCCAGGCGAGCCCGACGCGGAACCGAGTCCCGAGTCCGCTGCCCAAGGGGACGACTATGAGCCTCCGGCTTATAAGCCCGAGTCGCGTGAGCTCACGCAGGCCGACATCGAGAGGCTTGTGGACGAGCTCTCCAACTGGGGTCGATGGGGCGAGGACGATCAGCTCGGCGCCGCGAACCTCATCACTCCGGCCAAGCGCCTCGAGGCCGTGCGGCTGGTCACCGAGGGTAGTACCGTCTCGCTCGCCCACCGGCTGATCACCACCGAGCAGGTCGATGTTCCGGCTCCCTTCGAGCGGGCGATCCTCCGTCTGCCAGACCTCGAGGCCGAGCCGCCGTTCAGAGGGGGTGTGAGCGACCGCTACTCCATCAGTTACCACGGCTACTCCCACAGCCACATCGATTCGCTGTGTCACATCCTCTACAAGGGCCAGATGTACAACGGCGTGTCGCGCGACACGATCACCGAAGAGGGCTGCACGAACGCCTCGATCGTCAACCTCCAGGGTGGCATCGTCACTCGCGGCATTCTGTTCGACATTCCGCGACTCAAGGGCCTGCCCTATCTCGAGCCCGGCACGCCGATCTACACCGAGGACCTCGATGCCTTCGAGGAGATGGCTGGCATCACCGTGCAGCCGGGCGACGCCATCTTCATCCGCACGGGACGCTGGGCTCGCCGCGCCGAGCTCGGTCCCTGGCCAGTCTCAGATGGTGCGGCGGGCCTTCACGCCTCGACTATGCCCTGGGTGAAGTCCCGTGACGTGTCGTTCATCGGCAGCGACGCGGCACTCGACGTGGTGCCGTCGCAGATCGAGGGTGTGGGGCTGCCGGTGCACCTGCTGACCATCGTCGCGATGGGCGTCGACCTCTTCGACAACCAGGACCTCGAGGCACTGGCCGCGAAGGCCGGCGAGCTCGGGCGCTGGGAATTCCTGCTCGTCGCCGGCCCTCTGGCAGTCGAGACCGGCACCGGATCCCCGATCAACGCCCTAGCGATCTTCTAGCCCGACAAACGGTCGTCACTTCCGCCGAGACTTCTTCGCCTTGGCAACCATCTCGCGCACGTCGGCGAGCAGCTGCTTTGCGTCGTAGACGATGCCGCCGCGGATGGTGTAGCTGACGCCACCGACGCGACCCAACTCGCCGGTGTCGCGGTCTAGCTGCATGTGGCCGGTGCCGTAGAGCAATTTGAAGTTCGCCACCGGGTTGCCCTCGACCAGCACCAGGTCCGCCACCTTGCCGGAGGTGACGGAGCCGATCTCGTCGTCGAGGCCGAGCAGCTCGGCGCCGTTCAACGTCGCCGCCTGCACCACCTCGAGCGGATGGAAGCCCGCCTCCTGCAGGAGCTCGAGCTCGCGGACGTAGCCGAAGCCGAAGAGCTTGAAGATGAACCCGGAGTCCGAGCCGGTGACGACGCGGCCGCCGTGGTTCTTGAACTCGTTGACGAAGCGCATCCAGATGCGGAAGTTGTGGCGCCAGGCCACCTCGTCGGCCGTCGTCCAGTCGAAGTGGTAGGAGCCGTGAAGGCGCGGGTCGGGCATGAAGAACTTCTGTAGCGCCGGCCACGTGTAGTCGGCGTGCCACTCGGCGTCGCGCGCCCGGGCGACGTCGCGATTCGCCTCGTAGATGGTGAAGGTCGGCACCAGTGTGAAGTCGAGCTCGACCAGCTCCGCCATGACGCTGTTCCAGTGCTCAGAGCCCGGAGCTGCCGCTTGCTTCCAGAGCCGACCGGCCTCGCGGAAGCGCGACTGCTCGTCCGAGTAGTTGTAGTCCGCCGGATAGTCTTGCACCCGGCGATCTACGAACAGCGCCTCGGGTAGGCCGTACCAGTGCTCTAGGCTGTCGAGGCCCGCTCGGGCGCTGGTGAGCGCATCGACGTGGTAGACGCCGTTCTGGTCGTGGTGGTTGGCGGTGCCCATGCCGAGCCGCTCGGCCTCGGCGTAGACCGCCAGTTGGGCCTGCTGGGTACCGCCACGTAGCTTCACCCCCTCGGCGCCCTTCTCGTGCACCGCCTGCACCCACGCGGTTGCGGCCTCGGCCTCCGCGATCCTGCCGCCGGGAAACATCGAGTAGGCCACGATCCGTGGCGCCACGATCTTCGCTTCGGCACTGCGCCTGGCGTGCTCCACTGTCCAGCCGAGCCCCATCCCCGAGCCGACCTCTCGCACGGTGGTGACGCCGTGCGCCAGCCACAGCTTGAAGACGTACTCGGGCGGAGTGATGGGGCCCGCCAGTCCCTGCCCCGGTGTGCCGATGTGCGCGTGGGCGTCGATGAAACCGGGCAGCGCCGTCATGCCCCGGCCGTCGACGCGGTGAGCATCCGCCGACTCCGCCACACTCGCGTACTGCGAGTCAGAGATGCTCGAGATGCGATCACCTCGGATGGTGATATGGACGGGGCCCCGAGGCGGCGTTCCGAGCCCGTCGACGAGCATCACGTTCTCGATCACCAGTTCGGCGAAGGGGCCCGCCCCCTCGCCCGCACGCCGATCGGGCGCCGGCGAGGGCAGCTCGATGCCGCGCTCGCGCATGCGGTCGGCGTGCTCCTCGCCTTCGTCGGCGGCACTCATCGGCGCCGAGACAAACGCGAGAAGGATCAGCAGCCGACGCACGAGCGGAGTCTACCGGGCAGGCCCGCACAGAGGATCTGCAAAGCCCCGATCGCGACGCTCAGATCGCCTCTACGGTGCGCCGAGAGGCGGGATTGTCGAACACCAGCGCCCCGTCGTCGAATGTCGCGTTGGGGATGCTGTCGCGCTCTTGGTAGTAGTCCTGGATGTTGGTCCAGGGACCGGTACCGGTCTGCCTCGGTAGCCGCCCAGCGCCGCGCCGGATGTAGCCCGGGGCGAAGTCGTCGGGGTCGATGAAGGCCCGCCCCTCCATCCCCTCGTCTTGGGCTCGAAGTCGCGGCGTTACCTGACGCACACCCTCTTGGTCCATGTGCTTCAGGAGCCGGCACACGAAGTGCGCGATCAGATCGGAGCGCAGTGTCCACGACGACCGGATGTAGCCGAAGATCCAGGCCAGGTTGGGCATGTCGGAGATCATCATCCCCTTGTAGGTCCAGGTCTCCGGTACGTCGATCGCATCGCCGTCGACGTCGAACGCGACGTTGCCGAGGCCGCATAGCTCGATCCCGGTCGCAGTGACGACGATGTCGGCCTCGAGCTTCTCGCCGGACCGAAGCACGATGCCGTCCTCGACGAATCGATCGATGTGGTCTGTGACGACGGACGCCTTGCCGGACTGGATCGCCTCGAACATGTCTCCGTCGGGGAGCAGACAAAGTCTCTCCTTCCAGGGGCCATAGCTCGGCGTGAAGTGGGTCTCGACGTCGTAGCCCTCGGGCAGCGCCTCGGCGGCGGCGGCGATCAACTCCTGGCGGACCACTTCGGGCTCGCTCATCGAGCGCTCGGCGATGTCCTGTACGAAGGCGAGCATCTGGCGCTTCTTGACCTCGTGGATCCAGTCCTTGTCGATGTCGAGCGCGCGCAGCTCTTCGATAGTCGGATCTTGCTCGCTGTTGTCGAGCGAGAGGTAGTAGGTCTGAGAGCGTTGCAGCTGGGTGACGTGCGCCACCTGCTCGGCCACCGCAGGAACGATGGTGGCCGCGGTCGCGCCCGAGCCGATAACGACCATCCGCTTGGCGGTGTAGTCCAAATCCTCGGGCCAGTGCTGGGGATGAATGATCGTGCCGGCAAAGTCGTCCTCGCCGGGAAACTCGGGCCGGAAGCCAGCCTCGTAGTTGTAGTACCCCTGACACATGAAGAGGAACCTGCCGGTGAAGCACTGGGCCTGGCCATCGACCGTCGTTTCGACCGTCCAGAGCGCTTCTTCGGTCGACCAGGAAGCGCGGCTCACCCAGTGGCTAAAGCGGATGTCACGTTCGAGATCGTTTTCTTCCACTACCTCGTTGAGGTAGCCGAGGATCTCCTCCGCGGTCGCGATCGGCTGACCGTGCCACGGTTTGAAGTCGTAGCCGAAGGTGTAAAGGTCGCTGTCGGAGCGGATGCCCGGATAGCGGAACAGGTCCCACGTACCGCCGATCGCGTCGCGCCCCTCCAGGATCAGGAAGTCCTTGTCGGGACACTCGCGTTGCAGATGGCACGCGGCGCCGAGGCCCGAGATGCCGGCACCGATGATGATGACGTCGAGCGGCTCGCAGACGTCACGACGTTCCGATTCGATTTCGATGCTCAATTCAAGGCTTCCTTCCGGGTTTCCGCACCGCCGGGCCCCGCAGGCGGCGGCGAGCGGCAAATCATAGCCGAGCGTGGCCCACCCCATGTTCTCGGGCGGTAGATCGAATACCCTGTCGCTGTCATGATCAGAAGCCTGCTCCCCAACCTCGCGCTCCTAGCCCTTCTCACCCCGATCTGCCCGGTCCTGGCACAGGACGGCGCCGCCGCGATGGTCGAGTGGCCCACGGTCGGACGCGACGCCGCGCACAGCAAGTTCTCCGAGCTTGCCGACATCGATCGCGACAACGTCGATCGGCTCGAGATCGCGTGGACGTGGGAGCCGAACGAGATGCCCCTGCCGGAGTTCAAGACCCGGCCGGGCAGCTTCGAGACCACTCCGCTCATGATCGACAACGTTCTGTATCTGTCGACGGCGTACACCCGGGTTGTCGCCCTCGACGCAGAGACGGGCGCCGAGCTCTGGGCCTTCGACCCGAAGGGCTACCGGACCGGGCCGCAGGGCGCCGGGCCTGGCGGGTTCAAGCACCGAGGGGTCGCGGTCTGGGGCTCGGGCGATGGCATGCGCGTCTTCATCAACAGTCGGCTCAGCCTCTGGGCCGTCGACGCCCAGACCGGAGAGCCGATCCCGAGCTTCGGCGACGGCGGCAAGATCGACCTGACCGAGGGTTTCCCGAACCCAGTCACCCACGACATGTTCGACCAGACCTCGCCGCCGGTGGTGTTCGAGAATCTCGTCATGGTCGGCAGCCGGGTCCCAGATCGGATCCAGAAGCGCTACGACACCCCCGGAACGGTCCAGGCCTTCGACACTCGTACCGGCAAGCGGCGCTGGGTCTTCTACACCGTTCCGCAGTCCGCCGATGACTTCGGCGCCGACACCTGGGGCGAGGCTTCGTGGCAGTTCACCGGTCACGCCAACGTCTGGGGCTTGATGTCCGTCGACGTCGAGCGCGGCCTCGTCTACGTCCCCACCAGCACCCCGAGCGGTGACTACTGGGGCGGACGGCGCCCCGGCGCGAACCTCTTCGCCGAGTCCCTCGTCTGCCTCGACGCCCGCACCGGAGAGCGCAAATGGCATTTCCAGGCGGTGCACCACGGGCTGTGGGACTACGACTTCACCTCGCCGCCCAATCTGGTCACGCTGCAGGTCGACGGCCGCACCATCGACGCCGTGGCCGAGATTTCGAAGCAGGGCTTCACCTATGTGTTCGACCGGGTGACCGGCGAGCCGGTGTGGCCGATCGAGGAGCGCCCGGTCGACACGGAATCGGACGTACCCGGTGAAGTCGTGTACCCGACCCAGCCCTTCCCAACCAAGCCTCCGCCCTTCGCTGGTCAGGGAGTGACGCTCGAGGACGCCAACGACCTCACGCCGGAGATCCACCGGCTGGCCGTCGAGGAGCTGAGCACCTACCGTCTGGGACCGCTCTTCACGCCGCCCAGCCTGCGCGGCACTCTGCAGCGGCCCCGCGTGGACGGCGGTGCGAACTGGGGCGGCGCCGCCTTCGACGCCTCGACCGGGTTGCTCTACCTGCGTACCACCGAGGGCACTTCGTCGAACCAGGTGTGCCGCAATGCGGGGCAGGACAGCGCGATGGACATCGCCTTCAGCAACAACTGCCCGCGCGGAGCCGCGGCCATGATCTTCGACGGTCGTCCGGGGGGCACCAAGGTCGAGCGCAGCAAGCTCGGGCCGATTCCGCTGATCAAGCCGCCCTACGCCAAGCTCGTCGCCATCGATCTCAACGAGGGCGAGATCGTGTGGAGCGTGCCGTTCGGCGAAGGCAGCCGCCTAATTCGCTCGCACCCGCTGCTTCGCGGCGCCGAGCTCCCCGATCGGCTCGGCACTCCGGGGGCTCAGGGCCTGCTGGCTACAGCCGGCGGCCTCGTCCTCATCGGCGGCGGCGAGCCCTACCTCTACGCTTTCGACTCGGCGACCGGGCGCGAGATCACCCGCATCGCGGCCGAGTTCCGCACCAGCGGCAATCCGATGACCTACCGAACCAAGATAGGGCGCCAGCTCATCGTCATCGCGACCGGAGCCGGGCCCGACGCGTCGCTGGTCGCTTTCGCGTTGCCGCAGGAGCCTGCCCGTTGAAGTACCTGCTGGCGCTGACCCTGATCGGGCTCGCCGGCATCGCGGCCCTGGGCGAGGAGCCACTTGGCAAAGCTGCGTTCCTGCGGGTTTGCGCAGACTGCCACGGCGGCCAGGGCCAGGGTGACATCGCCCCGCCGATCGTGCCTCTCGCCTACGACGCGGACTACGTCCTGCTCATCGTGCGCGAGGGCTACATCGAAATGCCCCCGATCTCGACGCGAGAGATCACCGACGAGGAGATCCGCGAGGTCGTCGCCTACCTCGAGACGATCACGCCCGAACCACCGCCCGAAAGCGACGAGCCACCCGAGTCATAGCGTCGAATCCGAGCCGCACAGAAGGGTCGCCAAAGGATCCGTCCGCAGGCGAGCGCCGTCCTCGGCGCCAGAGAACAAGAAGCTGGAGGATGGGCTACTCAGCCCATCCAGAGGCCTCACTTTCTAGGAGACGGGCCCCTCTGAGGATGTTGCCGAGGGCGTAGTTGCCCTCGTGACAGGCGTACTCGTAGAGCTGATTGTCGGTGCGCGGCCAGGTGTACTCGCCGCCGTAGGGCGTCTCGAAGTCGCTCGACTCGACCGTGAACTGGTAGAGCAACGTGCCTTCGTCCACTAGAGAGAAACGCTCCGTGACCTTCTGATCCGCGGTCGCGGAAACGTTGCCGCCCACCGAGAAAGTGACCCACTCCTCTTCGAGGAAGTTCGTCGACTCGACTACGAGGGTGTCGCCTTCCCACCACCCGATCGCGTCACCTGCCCTCGACCGGACGGCAGCCGGGAGGTGCTCCGAGTTCATACGCACCACACGCACTGTGTGCATCCACTCGGTGAGCAGCATCACGTGGGTCGGCGTCTGCACGATGGTCTTGACGTTGTTGTAGGCGCGGGGCACGGCGGGAACGGTGGCTTCGTAGTGGTAAATGCAGCGGTCGGCGATCGACATCGTCTCGGGACTGTCGTATGGACCGACCTCGCCGTCCTCCCACCACACCTCGCCGCTGTTCTTGCCCCAGAACGAGTACAGGCCCTCGCGTCGTGCCGCGCCTCGCTCGGTCAGCGGCGGCAGCCGCCCGTTTGGCGGATCGACCAGAATCGAGGTCCGGTACTCGTCACCTACCCGGATCGGACCCGTGCCCCGGTCGAGCCAGAAGGCGTTGTAGCCACCGACGTTACCGCCCACCGGCGGCGCGTCGCGATCGGCCTCACTAGGATCCCACTGTTCTTTCTCGCTCTTCGCACCACGACCGAAAACCGCGTGGGCCTCCTCCGGCGTCAGCGCGCGTCGGCTGCCGAACTCCTCGGGCCTCTCCCACGGCGTCAGCGTCGAAACGTCGTAGTTGCCCGAGAGATCGGGCTTGCCATCGGAGGTCCTGGGTACGTCGTTCGCGGCGGACAGGGGTACGGCCGCCATCAGAATGACAGTAAGAGCAGCCAGGGTCGTTCGAGATCGCTTCATCGCAACTCGCTCCTCGGATCGGATCCGGTTTCGTTTCCGCGATGATAGCTCGCCCCGAACAGCGTGCGTCGCGGGTACGATCTGCCACCATGAAGATCGATACCGGCACGGAAGAGCTACTCTGCGACGTCGACGATCGCGTGGCCATCGTCACGCTGAACCGGCCGCACAAGAAGAACTCGCTCAGTGACCACCTCACGCCGGCCCTGCGCGAGGTGCTGCTCACCCTCGAGAGCCATCCCGACGTCGGCTGCGTGATGCTGACCGGCACCGGCGATGCATTCTGCTCCGGCGGCGACGTCAGTGGGATGGGTGGAGGCTCGAAAGACGCGCCCGTGAAAGGTCCCGACGAACGGGTCGCCGAGTTGATCCGAAAGCAGGAGGCCCTCACATTACGTCTCTACGAGCTCGCCAAGCCAACCGTGGCAGCCCTGCCGGGCCCGGCCGCCGGCGCAGGTCTGTCGATCGCGCTGGCCTGCGATCTGCGCGTCGCCTCCGACAACGCTTTCATCACCACCGCCTTCGTCAACATCGGCCTGTCGGGCGACTACGGGTCGAGCTGGTTCCTGAACCGCCTGCTCGGACAGGCCAAGGCGAAGGAGCTGATGTTTCTGGCGGAACGGATCGACGCCGAGGAGTGCGCACGCCTGGGCCTCGTCAACTCGGTGTTCCCCCAGGAAAGCTTCCGCGCCGATGCTCACGCGTACGCGAAGAAGCTCGCGAACGGTCCGACGGTGGCGCTGAGCCGGATGAAGCGCAACATCAACCGCGGCACGCTGCAGGGCCTGCGCGAGTCGCTGGCGATGGAGGCCGAGCACATGGTGATGAGCTTCCAAACCGAGGATGCGAAAGAAGCCGTGCGCGCCTTCGTCGAGAAGCGCAAGCCCAACTTCAAGTTTTGCTAGCGGGCACCGCGGCAGTCACCGCTTGCAGGAAGATCGCAAGAGTTTCCCGCGCTCATACCGCGGCGCCCGCTAGCATGCCTTCCCTCCGGGGGGCGCTCGCCGCGCAGGCTCCGAGCTTGCTCACCGGGCTTGAAGACGCTTTCGAGCTGTCGCTCGGTTCACAGGTGCAACTCGGAGCGCCAGTAGGCGACCATGTCTTCGCGGAAGAGGTCCGCCTCGCCGTCGGCGCTACCGATCTTCGCTCCTACCTGACCGAATCCTGCCTTGAGCGCGTAGACCATGAGGTCGCGGTCGACGAGGGTCGGGTCGGGGGTGTCTTCGAGGGGGTGGACGAAGGCACCGTCATCGGCAATGTAGGCCGTGGGTGCAGCAGGCGAGATCTTCGCTTCCGGCACGTCGATCACGGCCGTGCCCCGGTCGAAGCTGTGCTGCGCGGCACCGATCAGGCGCATCGTCGCGTAGCCACCGGTCAGGTTGATGGTGTGGCAGTGCGCCTGCACCTGCATCGGCGAACACCACTCGTCGCGATCGCCCATCAGTACGTGCACGCGCGTGTCCCCGACCCGCGGGTCGAGGAACTGGTGCCCCGACCACGGGTAGGCGGCCAAGACAGCGCACAGTCCGGCGCTGTCCCCGACGACGGCGTCTGCGAAGCGCCGGGCGGCCGCCGTCATGACGGCCGACCCGCCGCGGCTGTGCCCCTGGGCGCCGATCCGGTCGGCATCGATCTCGGGCATCGCGGCCAGGACCTTAAACGCCGCCAGCACATCGTAGGCCGAAGCCGCGAACGAGAACTGCGTCTGGTTCGCCACGGTCGAAGTCACCGCGCGCTCGCCGAAGCTGTCGAGAACGAAGGTCGCCACTCCGAGAGCCGAGAGCGTCTCGCCGTGCACGACGTGCGACGGCGCCACGCCGAGGCTCCCCGGAGCCACGATCACCGCCGGCACCGGTGCCTCTGGCGACGCCGTTCGGGGAAGAAAGAGCTTGCCGTCAACGACGAGGCGCGGCATCGCATCGGGCTCGCTCAGAAGCTGGTGGTAGTTGAGCGGGGACGCCGATGGCACGTCGACATTGCGACCCGCCAGGCCGCTGTCGAAGACCACCGTCTGATCGCGAAAGCGAGTGTCCATACGTTTCTCCGCGAGCCCGGCCGTCAGTCGAGCCCGGCCCAGAAACCGGCGAGCGCCTCGGCGCCCTTCTCGTGGGCGAAGAACATCCACCAGTGGCCGGCACCTTCGAGCTCGGCGACGTCCGCTCCGAACCGCTCCGCCACGTCGGGGACCAGGTCCGCCGAAACGTAGGGGTCGGCGGTCGGGTTCAAGATCAGGCCCGGCCGCCGGTCGGTAGCCGCGAGCCGATCGGCCAGATCAGTCAGATACGGAGGCACGGCACCGCGATAGAGCGCAAGAATGCACTCCCCCATCGTGTCGTCCATCGACTCGGCGAGAGACTGGGCGGCCCACTCGGCGATGCCGAATCCGATGTAGGTCTGAACGCGCTCTTCTACCGGCTGCGCCACCATGCCCGCGATCGCCTGCTCGCCGACGTCGGCCGTCTGCCAGAGCTGCGCAGCGTCATGCCAAACGTAGTCGGGATGTAGAAGACCGGCGACGTCGCACGCCCAGGAGCGGACCAGATCGGACCGTTCTGCCACCACGCCGAACACGTGACCGGCTCCCCAGTCATGCCCCACCAGATCGACGGGCCCTCCGATCGACTCGATCTCCTCGATCAGCCACTCGATGTACGCCGCCGGCGTAGCGGCGAACCCATCCGGTCGAGGACCGCCGAACCCGGGGGGCGAGAGCGTCACCAGGTCGTCGATGCCGCGAGAGCGAAGCTCCGTGGCGAGGAGGTGCCAGATCACATCGGTCTCGGGGTTTCCGTGAACAAAGACGCGCGCCATATAACGATCTCCAGGCAGGTATTCGGGATGCGCAGCCTACCCTGGCGCGCCCCTCATCGTCCGTCGCGAGGCCTCAGGCGAGGCGCCGAACCTCTTCGGCAAGCTCGACATGGCGCGCCATGCCAAGTCCTTCGTAGCCGCGTACGGCGTCATCGAGCATTCCCGTCACCAGGTCGCGATCCTCTGGTCGGCCACGTTCGAGCAACATACGCGCCTACCATGCCCCCAGCGCCGAGGAAGGAAAGGACTTCGTAGTGCCCGAGTGTCGAGCCAGGTTCCAGTGCCATGGGGTGGCGAGATACTACCGGCCGTGCGGCTTCCCGCGGCCGGGTACTCGCGGTAGGGTCCGGCTCCGATCCGGCAACGAATTCAGAGAGGTCAGCCATGCGCAACACTGTCAAGCAGAAGCTCGCAGAGGGAAAGCAGGTCGTTGGCGGGACGATCCAGACGCCCGACCCGGACATCTACCGCTCCATGGCGAACGCGGGGTTCGACTTCCTGTGGATCGAGATGCAGCACAGCCCGCTGACATATCAGGATGTGGCGCGCATGATCTGGGCAGGCAGGGACGCGCCGGCGCTGCCCTTCATCCGCGTGCCCGACGCGACCGAGGGCGACGGGCAGACGGCCACCGACATCGGTGCCCTTGGTGTGATCGTGCCGATGGTGAATTCGGTCTCCAAGGTCGAAGACGCGGTCCGCTACGCTAGCTATCCACCGCGAGGTGCGCGCAGCCTCGGTGCCGGGCAGTGCCACGCGCTCTACGGCGGCGACTACCGCCAGACTGCCAACGACGACATTCTCGTGTGCGGCATGGTCGAGTCTCCCCAGGGGGTCGAGATCGCGGCCGAGATGGCGGCTGTCGACGCCGTCGATGTGGTCTTCGTGGCCGCGACCGATCTCGGCAGCTTCTCGGGGCTCAAGCAGGGCGACGAGGAGTACGAGGCGATGGCCGCGAAGGTGCGCGACGAGACCCTCGGCGCGGGCAAGCACGTCGGCGGTCCGTTCGCGTGGAAAGACCGCGAGGGCTACAGCTTCTTTCAGGCGCCACCAGCGGAGTACCTGGTCAGCCGAGCCGCGAGGGCCCTGCTGGCGGAGATCCAGACCGGCGTCGCCCAGACCGAAGGCACCGAGAAGTAGCTAGACGCGGCAGCCGTAACGATCGGGTCTTCTCTAGCCCGGCTTCTTCTCGTCTTTGTCGACCGCGCCGAACTCTTGGGCGTTCTCGAGCAGGCCGATCATTCGGGTCAGGGTTTCGCGCTGACCTTCGACGTCGTGGGGCCGACCCACGGTCGAGCCGATGTTGAGACGGCGGACCACCTGCCGCGGCGGCCGTGACGGGCTCGACAGCCCCGGCATGACACTGACCAGCACCGTCGGGAGCCCAGCGTCTTCCAGCCCTCGAGCAATCAGACTCACGGTCTGATGGCACACGGGTCACGACGGGACGAGAAGCACCGCCTCGACATCGGCGGCGCGGAAACTCTCGACGAGCTGCGGAATGGTCTCGTGTAGGAGCGGCGCCACGTTGGGCTGCAGCCCCATGAGGACCAGGGTCTCGTCCGCGATCGATCCGATGGCACCCTCCTCGACCAACTCCTGCAACCGGTCGAGCGGCAGATTCGCGTTGTTGTCTTCCTCAGCGAAGCGGTGGTCGTATCCAGGGTGGTTGATGACCAGCTTCGAGCTGTCCACGTCGAGCGGGATGCGGCGAATCTGCGGCACCTCGTCGCCGAAGGTCGGATAGCCCCGCATCGGCTCCTGCTCGCCCTCGATCGAGTAGCCGCCTGTCGTCAACAGGCCGAAACGGGTCTCGCTGGCAGGCTTGGCGAGTCGCGCGAACGGATCTCCGTCGGTCGTGAACCAGGGGTAGGTGCCGAAGGCCTCCTTGGCCTGACCGCCGAAGATCATCGGCTTGGCGGTCACCGCCCACTCCTCGAACCGATCCTGCCAACCCTCGAGGCTGGAAACGTCGCTCATGGCCATCCTCCGTTGTAGACAAGCGATTGTAAGAGATCACTCGGAATCAGCGGCGATTGAACGCGGCAAAGGCTCCGAGATCGTCGACGCTGACGAGGTCGACTCCGGCGTCCAGAAGCTCGCGCCACACAGCTTCTAGCTGCGGCACCGCCCAGAAGCGGACTAGCCGCCCCTGAGCGTGCGCGCGCCCGACGCTGCCGTGCAGCAACACTCGCTCGTCGGGCGGGAACGGGCCTTCTCCGGCCCAGCTGAAATGACGCGGCCAACTGTCGCTGATGAGCGGAACCAACTCGACCGGCGCAGAGGTCTCGAGGTCTGCCAGTCGCCCGTCGAGTGCCAATCCCCCGTCGGCCTCCAACACAGTCGTGTCCGGGCGCGAGCCCGAGATGACCACGCGCACCGACGGAAGGTGGTAGCGAGCGAGCGCCCTCTTGAGCGCTGGCAGTGTGCTCCCTGGTCCGGTCTTGAAGTCGACGAGTAGCAACAGCCCACCTTCGCCGCACATGAAACGTCCTCCTTCCGCTATCTCGCTGAGCGGCTCGAGGTAGAGGCTCTCGAGCGTGCGACCTGGCTCGATCTCGGCGCGAGCATGGGCCACGAGCAAGAGACCGTCGATCGCGAAGACGTCGACCTCGATCGAGCAGAAGCCGGCGTCCAGGGCGTCGCGGAGCGGGCGGGGATGGAGATAGTCGTTGTGCGCGTGGCCACGAAGAGCCGGCCGGCTGAGACGCTGCGCGACCGCACTGGTCGCGACACACAAGCCGACAACGAGAAGGCCCGAGACCCACAGCCCGGGCTGGCGCGAGGGTGACAAGATCCCGAGCCTATCTGTAGCCAAGAAGCGGAGGAATAGCCATGACCCAACCCGCCACCGCAGAGCCCACAGGCAGCGAAGTCGCTCTGATCGTCGGTGCAGGCCCTGGAATCAGCGCCAGCTGCGCCAGGCTCTTTGCACAAGAGGGCATGAAAGTTGCCGTCGCGGCTCGTAATCCCGACAAACCGGCGCTGGAGAAGCTCGAGCGCAGCCACGGCACCCGACGCTACGCTTGCGACGCCAGCAACTCCGACTCGGTCGCGGATCTCTTCGCACGGGTCAAGACGGACCTCGGCTCTCCACGGCTCGTGGTCCACAACATCGACGGCCGCTCGGCTGACATCTTCCGCAAAGGCATCACCGAGGCGGACCCGAAACTGGTCCGCTCCGTCATCGACAACTCCGCCTTCAGCGCCTTTCTCGTCGGCCAGCAGGCCGCTCAGGCCATGCTCGCCGCGGCCGCCCCGGAGCAGAGGCACCGCGGAACGATTCTCTTCACGAACGCCAGCGGGGCACTCAAGGGCTTCGCTCGCAGCGGCGCCTTCGCCATGGCCTGCCATGCCAAGGCCGGTCTCGCACAGAGCATGGCGCGTGAGCTCGGCCCGGAGGGCATCCACATCGCGCATGTGCCGATCGACGCCGCCATCGGCTGGACCCAGGACGATGGCAGCCGAGCTCACCGGCTGGCGGGAACCACGCAGGACGACAACATGGCGGATCCCGATCGCATCGCCGACGCCTACCTGCACCTGCACCGCCAACACCGTTCGACGTGGGCGTTCGAGATCGTCCTCCGCCCGTGGCTCGAAAAATGGTGAGCTCAGCGCAAGTCGGCGGCGATTCCGCTCATCGTGTTGGCGAGCGCCTCAAGGTGCGCCCGATCTCGACCGCTGGCCTCGACGTCGGCGAGCGCGGCGACCAGGTCGTCGATCTCGGTAGCGGTCCGGGCTCCGTCCGAGCCTCGCTCTGCCGCCTCGAGCACCCTCGTCACGGCTACGACCGTCGTGTCCTCGAGCACATCGCCCCTCACTAACTGGTCGATGTAGGCACGAGCCACGACCGGCAGCGGCGGCCAGTCGATGCGCCGCTGGTGCTGGGCGTTGACGATCTCGCCGCCGATCAGCGACGCGGCGTCGATCTCGTTCTGCGAAAGGTGCTCGCTCGGCAAGAGTCGAAGCACGTCGAGACCGCGCGCGATCTCGGCACCGAAAATGTGACCGTTGTGCCAGTACGCGGACCAGTGACCGCCCATCTTCAGCTTCTCGGCATCGATCGGTCCGCGATCGAAGTACGCGATCTCGAACGGCTGCGACGAGTCGGTGAAGTCGAATACCGAGATCCCGCCCTGATACCAGGCCTGTGCCATCACGTCACGCCCGGGCACCGGCACCAGCGATCCGTTGTGGGCAACGCAGTTCTCGAACTTGCTCTGCGGCGCCGGCAGCTTGTAGTGGCTACGCAGCTTCAACTTGCGGTCGACGATGTCGAAGATCGCGTTGGCTCCCCACTGCCGTGGGTCGGAGGCGCGGCAGCGCGGCCGCATACCGCCGCCCCACTCGTCGGTAAAAACCACCTTGGTGCCGTCTTGGTTGAAGGTGGCCGAGTGCCAGTAGGCGAATCCGGGATCGGTCGCCTGGTCGAGACGCACCGGCTCGGTTGGATCGGAGATGTCGAGCAGGATGCCGTTCCCCGAGCACGCACCCGCCGCCAGCCCGACCTGCGGGAACACCGTGATGTCGTGACACTGGTTGGTCTTCGAGGTTTTCTGCGTGCCGGTGCCGTGGTCGCCGCCCTTCCACAGACCCGCGATCGCACCCGAGTCGGGGTCGGCAAAGATGCGCGGCCGGTTGACGATACGCGCCGCCTTGGGGTTCGCGACCGGGATCTGGATGACGTCGATCGAGAACAGAGCGGTGTCGGCGTCCTCGCCGGGGTGCTCGCTCGAGCAGCCGTCGAGCTCTTCGCTCGGGCGTACGGAACTGGTCCCCGAGCCGTAGACGTAGATGTTGCCGTCGTCGTCGGGGTCGGTCACCACCGTGTGGGTGTGAGAGCCACGGCAGGTCTGCACCGCCGCCACCTGCCGGGGCACGATCAGGTCGCTGATCGAGAAGATCCGGATACCGCGAAACCGGGCCTCGCTGTTGGGCTCGGCGACTCCCTGTAGGCCACAGTCGAGTCGGCCGCGGGTCTGCTCCACCGACAAGATCAACAGATCGCCGACGATCGACACGTCACCCTGCCCGCCGGGGCACACCACCGAGCTCAACAGCTGCGGCAACGCGGGATCTTCGATGTCGTAGGTATTGAAGCCGTGGAAGTTTCCCTGGATGAGGTGCTTGCCGGAGAAGGCCAGGTCCGAGTTCGAGAAGTTCAAAACGGCGGCCACGCGAGACCGCCTCGCCCGCCCGCTCTCCGCCTCTTCTTCGTCCTCCTCGTCCCCTTCGTCGGCCACCTCGTCGCCCTCTTCATCGCCCTCTTCATCGCCGTCATCCGCGTCTTCGTCCGGCTCTGTCCCGGGCAGGTCCTCGCCCTCGAGAGTCGGAATCGCGATCCCCTCCGGCGCATCCGGCGAGAAGAAGCCCGGGGGCTTGGGAAGCGCGGCGACCAGCTCGAGGTGCAGAGCCGCCTCGCCGGCGTCGCGAAAGCCCGCCGCCAGACCGACCCGCAGGTCGGTCGACAGACCCGCGAGCATCCCCGCCATGCGGTCGATCTCCATCGTCTGATCGGCAGTGATGTCGGAGGTGAAACCGAAAATCACCGACTCCTGGGCCGACCCGCGCTTGGCGAGTAAATCGTCGACCATCACCAGCGCACCCTGATGATGAGCGATCATGAGCTCGAGAAACCGCCGCTCGAACTCGACCAACTCGGCAGCCTCGAGGCTCGCCATCTCTTCGTCCGTCAGCATGCCAGGCATCAGCACCGCGTCGTGGGCATGGTGCGCCTTGACCGAGGTGACCTCCTGATCGTGGGTCTGCAGCCACTCTTGCATCATCTCGATCTCGTCGGCCTGTGACAGCTCGATGCGCTTGGCAAGCGTCCGGAGATCCTCGCTCGCCGTACGTGCCTCGACCAGGCCGGTCATGGTGAGGGCCTGCGCGTGATGCGAGATCATGCCCTGCATGAACTTCACGTCGGCCTCGGTGTACTTGAGACCCGCGAGGTCCGAGGCCTCCTCGACCGAGATCTGACGGCTGGGCTCTCCCGGAGCTCCCGGCTGGATGATGGGGGCCTCTTTCTGGCCAACAGCCGGAGCCACGCACACGGCCACAGCGACGGACCAAGTCGCTGCGAGCAGGGCAGGTATGGGGTGACGACTCACGACTGGGCCTCCTCTCGTACGGGCGCGGTCCGAGGCCGCGCGACGCATCGCGGAGCGGATTGTCTCACTTGTCACGGCGGAGGATCGTAAGGTTCCGATCTTCGCCTTCGTACTCGCTCTGCCCCTCGACCACGAAGAGCAGAGAAGGACCGACCGCCAGGTCTCGTACCGGTGCCGAAGTGGGATGCGTGCCGACTTTCCGGGGGCTCTCGGGCGAGCCGACGTCGACTATCAAGACTCCCTCTACTCCGTCGGCCACGAAAACCAGCGCGCCTTCGACCGCGACTCGCTGAGCCCGACCCGGCGTCGGGAAGGTGGCTACGTGGCGCGGCGCATTCGGGCTCGTCACCTCGTAGATCTGCAAGTGGCCACCAGCGGGCCCGCACACCAGCTTGCGCCCGTCGGGCAGGGTCGTGACCTCGATCGAACGGGGCATCCCAGGCTCCTGCAGCATGCCGACCGGCTCAGCAGGATCGTCGGCGCCGAGGTCGAGTACGTAGAGCCCCGCCGGCGAGTCGACCGCGTAGACGAGGCGGCCGTCGGCGACCAGGTCGCGGCCGTAGCCGTCGACGAAGAAGCTCGCCACCACCGAGGGCGCGCCCTCGTCGGACAAATCACCGATCGCGACGCCGTCCATGTGGTCGATGACGGCCACGACGGATCCGAACGGCGCTCCGATCTTCGCCTGCCCGAGCGTTTCGAGCCGCGACGCCAGCCGAAGCGCATCGGCATCGGAAACGTCGACGACGCCGAGACCAAAGAAGTTGGCACCGACGTAGGCCCGCTCGCCGTCGAGACGGAAGCCCCAGACCTGTTCGGGGAAGGTGTAGGTGCCACGGCGAACCGGCGCCTCGGGATTGGAGACGTCGACGACCGAGAACGTGTTTCCCGCAGAGATGTAGACCATGCGTCCGTGGGTACGGACGTGATCCACCGGCCCATCCAGAACTCCCAGCCGCTGGAGCTCGAGCGGCTGCGCGATCACCGGACCCGCGATCAAGAGCGCCGCTCCCACCAGCCTCGCAAAAGCCCTCACTCGGACGCGGCTCCCGCGATCCGGTAGAGCCTCGAGCGCGTACGGATGAAGAGGCTACCCGCGGCCACTGCCGGTGTGGCGAGCGTCATCTCGTCTAGCGAGTTCACGTGCGAGACCTCGAACTTCCCTCCTACCGGAACGACGTGGGTGTCGCCCTCCTCGCTGAGCAGAAAGATCTTGCCGTTATAGGCCCACGGCGAGGCGGTGAAGCCGTGCCCACGTGCGATGCGCTGGCGGCCGTAGATCTCCTCGCCACTACGCGCGTCGTGAGCGAGCAGGAATCCGCGGTCGAGAAGCGTGTAGTAGAGGTTGCCCACGACCAGGGCTGACGTGCTGTAGGTGCCGAGCCTGGCCTGAGACCATGCGATGTACTCGTTCGCGGTTTCGCCCTCGGCGAGGGAGATGTCCCCGGTCGCCCCTGGGCGGACAGCGTAGACCGGTCGGGGATGGCCACCCGGGTAGCCGGAGCTGACGTACACCAGACCATGAGCCGAAAACGGTGTGGGCACGACGTTCAGGGTCATCGGCCCGAGCTCCCAGAGCGGGTTGCCGTCGAGGTCGTAGGAGCGGATCTTGCGCCACCCCGCGGTGACGATCTCGGTACGCAGGTCGTTCTCCCAGACGAAGGGCGTCGACCAGCTCTCCACCTCGTCGCGCGCCGCTCGCCAAAGCTCGCGACCGGTCGCAGCGTCGAACGCCGCAAGAAACGAGGAGTCGCGATTGTCGTTCACGACGTAGAGCCTGCCGTCGTGCAGAGCCGGCGACGCGGCCGTGCCGAACTGTTGGCGACCGTTGAAGGCACCGAGGTTCGCCGTCCACTCTGTCTCTCCCGTCATGGTCAGTGCCGCCAGCAGGCCAATGCTGCCGAAGTAGGCGTAGACACGCTCGCCGTCGGTGACCGGGCTCTCGGAGGCGAAGCTGTTCTTGATGTGCTTGAGCTCGGGCGGCGCGACGTCGGCCAGATCGGTCCGCCAGCGCCAGGCACCGGTTTCGACGTCGAACGCGAGGACCGCGAACCGATGCGGCGCCGAGGCCGGCTTTCTGCCGAAATCCTCGCCCGGATCGTAGAGGCCGGGCTGCGGCTCGGGCTCGTCACCGGCGGTGGACGCCGTCGTCACAATGACGAGGTCGTCCCACACGATGGGCGAGCTCCAACCCAGCCCCGGAACTTCCGCGACCCAGGCCACGTTCTCGGTTCGGCTCCAGCGCTCGGGTAGTGCCGGATCGGCGGCCACCGCCCCCGCACAACACCCGCGAAAGCGCGGCCACTGCGACGGCTCCTCGGCCAACGCAGGGCCGACGGTCGTGGTCACGGCCAGCAGGGCAGAACAGGCGGCGGTCGTTCTCGACAAAACGCGCCCCTCTAGGTGTTCGCCTGGATGCGCTCCCAGAGCAACCGCTCTTCCCTGCCCGGATCGTCAGCAACGCTGCAGTTGTCGTTGAAGAGCATCGTCGCCCGCCTCGCCGTTTCATAGGCGGGCCAGGACCCGATCTCGGCGGGGCTCGGATCGCCGGAGCGAGCGAAGGCGATCCAGGCGTCGCGCATCTTCGCGGCGAGGGCGACCGCGTCGGGACCGCCGCCCGTGATCTCGTCGTTGAGCTGCGCGTTGCCAAAGACGAAGGGAATCTCGAAGGCGTGGGCGGCGCGGAAGCGCCCCTCCCAAGCCGGGGTGAGCCAGTCGAAGCGGTACATGAAGACGGGCGCGCCGCCACGGTCGATCTTGGCCTCGGCGAGCTGGATGGAGCGGAAGCGGGTGCTATCAGAGGACAGGACGAAGTAGAGGTCCGAGGGCCCGAGATCGGGGTAGCCCCGGCGGTAGGTGTCGAGCACCTCTACGGTGTCGTCGCCGTAGAGCCGCCGCGTGCGCTCCTCGAGCCCGCGAGCGTCGAGCTCGAAGAGCTCGATGTCGTTGGCCACGAACAGTGTCCGCTCGTGACGGTTGGAGCCGATCATGACCGGCACCGTCGCCGAGAACTCGGGGCCGATCGGATCGAAAGGATGGTCCGGGATGTCCGGCCCGATCACCGGCCGGAAGCCACGGCCGCCACCCTCGCGCGCCGCTCGCGCGGTCGCCGCATTTCCGGCCTCCAGGAGCCGCTGAGTGGGCACCCGTCGTAGGGCGTCGATGTCACGTGGTCCAAGGCCAAGCTCATCCAGCAGGTACTGGGCGGTCCTGGTGGCGTTGGTAGTGGTCTCCACGCGTAGCGCAGGCCCGGACTGGATGACGGCACGATGGAAGAGCCCCGCCGCACCGGGCATGGCCAAAAGCGTGGAGACCTTCGCCCCGCCGCCCGACTCGCCGAAGATCAGCACGTTCTCGGGGTCGCCACCGAAGCGCTCGACGTTGTCGCGTACCCACTCGAGCGACAGCACCAAGTCGAGCATGCCCGCGTTGCGCGCATGGACGAAGTCCGAGCCCAGCAGCTCCCCCAGTCCCGCGTAGCCGAACACGTTGAGTCGATGGTTCACCGTCACCGATACGACGTCGCCACGGCTCGCCATGTTGATGCCGTCGTATGAAGAGCTGCCGCCCGACCCGCGCGAGTAGCCGCCACCGTGAAACCAAACCAGCACCGGCCGCTTACCGCCGTCCAGCGCAGGAGTCCACACGTTCAGTCGCAGGCAGTCCTCCGACTGCTCCGCCGGCCAGAAGGGCGTGAACCACGAGATTCCCGACGGTCGTTCGAGGTTGTATGGCGTCTGCGGCGAGCCGTAGCCATACTCGAGCGTGTCGCGCACTCCGCTCCAGTTCGCGGGCGGGCGCGGTGGCATGAAGCGACCGTCACCTTCAGTCGACGCTCCGTAGGGAACACCGCGGAAGATGTGAACGCCGTCGGCGATGCCACCACGCACCTTGCCGGCCGTGGTCTCGACCACAGCCCGGTCGTCAGGCAGAAAACGCGCCTCGGCACGCCTCGACAGAAACGGAGCCATCGACCCGCCGAGGGTCGCTCCAGCGGCTAGAGCGCCGGTCGATGCAAGGAAACGACGTCGACTCGGTAGACCCTTGGGCATCTTCCACCTCCTGAGGACTGGTTGAATCGACGGTATCACCGCCGCAGAGCTAGACTGCCAGCCCTTCCCAGCCCACCAGCACGACGAGGATCCAGCCCATGAGCCATACCGAGCTTCGCTACGACCTACACGGCGACGTCGGCGTCATCACCCTCGATCGGCCACAGGCGCGCAACGCGCTCACCCACACCACCTACGCCGAACTCGAGCAGGCCGTGCGAACGACCGAGGCACGCTGCCTCGTCATCACCGGAGAAGATCCCGCCTTCTGCTCTGGCGACGACGTCAAGCAGGTGATGGTGGCCGCCGGCGACGAGGTCCGCAACCGCCTGAAGCGAGCGCCGCGGCTCACCCCTGCCGCGGACGCACTGCTTCACACCGACGTTCCCATCATCGCGGCCATCAACGGCGCGGCCGTCGGCTGGGGCATGGAGCTAGCGCTCATGGCCGACATCCGGGTCGCCTCGGAGAAGGCGCGCCTCGGTGAGCTGTTCGTCAAGCGAGGCCTGTGCTGCGACGTGCCGGGCCTGGCGAGACTGGCCGAGATCGCCGGGCGGGAGACCGCTGCCGAGCTACTCTTCACCGGGCGCATCATCGATGCCAACGAAGCCCGCAACCTGCGACTCGTCTCGCGAGTGGTTCCGCACGATGACCTGCTGCCAACCGCGATGGCACTCGCCGGTACGATCGCGTCCAATCCCCCACTGGCCGTCCAAAAGATCAAGGCCGGCTTGCGAGACGCCCGCGACCCCGACTGGCACGAGCTAGGCCGCTGGGTCAGCTCCAGCCTCGCAGAGCTCTTCCAGACCGAGGACCACAAGGAAGGCGTGGCTGCATTCCTGGAGAAACGAGAGCCCAACTACCTGGGCCGCTAGCGCAGCCGCGGTAGTCATGCTCCATGACGGGTCGGCTTCGATTCGACGCCCTCATACCACGGCCCCGCTAGCGTTACTGTCCTTGCGGAGGACGCTCAAGGCCGCACAGGCCCAGGCTCGCCGATAGGACTCGACGCGACGCTGTCGAAGGCGTACTTACGAACAACCCCTGGAGATCGCCATGAAGATCACCGCTGTCAAGACGACCGCCGTTCACAAGGCCGACGCGCCGCCGTTTCAAGACGCGACCATGGCGCAACCACGCAACGGGCTAGGGGTGACGATCGTCGACCTCGAGCAGAACGGCTTCGCGATCTGGTGGGAGGATCCGCCACTTCCGAAAGACGGCTTCATCGCACCCGACGACCGCCCGGGCAACGGATTGGCAATCGACGCGGCGATGGTCGAGAAGTACCGGGTCGGGTAGCACAGCGTGCGCGACACGATCCCCGATCTCATCGACAGGCATGTGACCGAGCGGCCTGACGATGTGGGCCTGGTCTACGAGGGCCGCAGCTACTACTACTCGAAGCTCGCGCTGGCCAGCCGGCGTGCCGCCCAGGGCTTCGCCGAGCTCGGAATCGCGAGGGGCGACCGTGTCGCCATGTGGCTGCCGAACTGTCCCGCCTACGTCGTGGCGGTGCTCGGCCTGGCGCGACTCGGAGCCATCGCCTCGGCGGTCAACACCCGCTTTCGATCGCACGAGGTCGGCGATCTCATCGAACGCTCGGGTGCCAGAGCCTTGGTCATGTGGCCCGAGTTCCGCGGCATCGACTTTCTCGGCATCCTCGGCGGCATCGAGCCGGCAATGTTGAAGGGCCTCGAGAGCCTGGTGCTCTACGACGAGGGGGAGACCGCCGGCGAGACGCCGTCGGCGCTCGCTCACTGCCGGTCCGTGCACTGGGTCGAGATCGAATCGGCGTCCCCGTTCGAGGGAGATCATGCCGCGCCCGATCTCGGCTCGAACACCTTCACCACTTCTGGCACGACCAGCAAGCCGAAGTTCGTGCTGCACACCCATGCCAGCATCGCGCGCCACGCCCGCACCGTGGCGGCAGAGTTCGAGCTCGACCGCGGCGGGCTGCTGCAGGCGCTGCCGTTCTGTGGTGTCTTCGGCTTCTGCCAGCTGACAGCGGGCCTGGCCGCGGGCCGACCGCTGATCGTCACCAGCGCCTTCGACGCCGCGGAGGCCGCGCGCCTGATCGACGAGCACGCGGTCGAGACCCTCTTCGCCACCGACGGCATGGTGGCGAGTTGGCTCGACCTAGGAAACGACACGCCGGTCTTTCCGAGCGTCAAGAAGTGCTACTACGCGCTCTTCGACCCGGCGCTCGAAGACCTCCCAGCGCGGGCCCGTGAGCGCGGCCTCGAGCTCTATGGGCTCTACGGCATGAGCGAGGTGCAGGCGTTCTTCTCGCGCCAGCCCTCGAGCCAGACCTTCGCGCGCCGAATCCGGGGCGGCGGCGTGCCCATCTCGACCGAGGCGTTGTTCCGGGTGCGCGACCCCGAAAGCGGCGAGATCCTGGCGCCCGGCGAGCAGGGAGAGCTCGAGTTAAGGGGTGCGTCGATGATGAAGGAATACTTCGGCAACCCCGCAGCCACCCGCGAGGCCTTCACCGAGGACGGGTACCTTCGCAGCGGCGACATGGGCACCACCACCGACGACGGCGGCTTCGTCTTCCTGTCGCGGATGGGCGACGTGCTGCGCCTGGGCGGCTTCCTGGTCGCTCCGGCCGAGATCGAGGCCTGCCTGGCAACGCATGTGAGTGTGGACGGCAGCCAGGTGGTCGACGTGACGACGCCCGAGGGTCCGCGTGCCGTCGGCTTCGTGACGTTGGCCGCGGGCGCCGAACTCGACGAAGACCTGCTGCGCGAGCACTGCCGCGCGGGACTCGCCAGGTTCAAGGTACCCTCACGCGTCTTCGCCGTCGACGAGTTTCCGACTACCTTGAGCGCCAACGGCACCAAGATCCAACGCACCCGGCTACGCGACATGGCACAGGCCGCGATCGAGACCGGCAGTCTCGCGGCAACCGAAGGAGCCTGCACGTGACTCTCACCCGTGGCCTCGTCCTGGCCTGTACCGCTCTCGCGGCCGCAGCACCCACCCTCGCCGAGGATCGCGGCTGGCAGCGAACGACAACGCCCGATGGCACGAAGCTCAGCTACCGCCTGGTCGCGCCGACCGAAGAACGCGACAGCTATCCAGTGCTGCTTGCCCTGCCGCCAGGCCCGCAGACGGTGGGCATGGTCGAGTGGGGGCTCGATCTCTACTACATCCGTGAAGCGGAAGCGCGCGGCTGGGTCGTCGTCAGCCCTGCCGCACCCGGAGGGCAGACCTTCGTCCTGGGCGCCGAGAAGTACCTGCCCGAGCTACTAGCCGAGGTCGCCGAGAGCTATCCGCCCGAAGGCGGCAAGTTTCACGTCGCCGGCGTCTCGAACGGTGGCCGGTCGTCGTTCCGTATCGCGATCCTCCACCCGGAACTGTTCCATTCGATCGCGACACTGCCCGGCTGGCCCACACCCTCCGATCTCGACCGACTCGGCCGGATCGCAGAGATCCCATTGCGCATGTGGGCGGGTGAACAGGAAAACCCCGCCTGGCTCGAGCTGATGCGCACGGCCGAGACCCTGCTCCAGGAGCTCGACGGGAACGTGGAGCTCTCGCTCTTCCCCGGTGAGGGACACACCCTCCGCCGGCTGGCGGGAGGAAGGGCGCTGTTCGACTTTCTCGAGTCGACGCGACCCGAGGGTCAGTAGGTGATACTACGGTCCCTGCTGGCTCTGACGGTGCTCGGCCTGTCCCCCCAGACGCTCGACGCCGCCGACTGGCCCTCCTTTCGTGGTCCGTTCGCACGGGGCGTGGCCGACCACGAGGAGCTTCCAGAGTCCTGGAACCCCGAGACGGGCGCCAACGTGCTCTGGAGTCGAGAGATCCCGGGCACCGGGCACTCGAGCCCCATCGTCGTCGCCGGCAAGGTCTTCGTCGCCACGGCCGTCACCGACGGCGAGTTGGAGATGGTGCTCGGAGATACGCGCACTGCGATGCCGAAAGACACCGAGCGCGAGTTCTCATGGCGCCTCTATCGCCTCGACGCCGCTACGGGAGCGCTCGACTGGGTGAGGGAGGCGCACACCGGATCGCCGCGTGCGAACCGGCACCCGAAGTCGAGCCAGGCCAACGCAACCCCGGCGGCCACGCAAGACTCCGTCGTCGCGATCTTCGCCTCGGAGGGCATCGTCACCTTTGACTTCGACGGTCAAGAGCGCTGGCGCCACGACCTCGGGGTCCTCGACCCCGGTCTCTTCGGTGACCCGAGCTCTCAGTGGGGACACGCAAGCTCTCCCACGATCCACGACGGACGCGTGTTCGTGCAGGTTGACCGTCACTCCGACTCGTTCATCGTCGCCTACGACCTCGCGACCGGCGCCGAGCTGTGGAAGGTCGAACGACAGGAAAAGCCCGTATGGGCCACACCGACGATCCATGAGAGCGACAACCGGACCCAGCTCATCGTCGTCGGAGGCGACTTCGACCGCGGTCTCGACGCCGCCACCGGGAAGGAGCTGTGGCGTTTCGAGCGTGACCTGCAGGTGAAGACGCCGACGCCTTTCGTGGCCGACGATCGGGTGGTCCTCGCCGGCGGGTTTCGAGGCATGGAGCTGCACGCCATCTCCATCGAGGCGGAGGGGGACGTCGAGGGCGAGGAGCTGTTGTGGACCTCCGGCAACGGCGGGCCCTACACCTCGACGCCGGTCGCCTACCGTGGCCGCGTCTTTTACGCCCGCGACACCGGCATCCTCAACGTCCTCGATCTGCGCACCGGCGAGCGCCTCCACCGCAGGCGCCTGGACACCACCATCAGCGCTTCGCCAGTCGCCAGCGACGGCCGCGTGTTCTTCGTCAGCGAAGTCGGGGAAGTCCACATCCTTTCGGCGGAGCCCCCCTTCGAGGAGCTCGCTGCCATCGACATGGGCGAGCCGTGCATGTCGACACCCGCGATCGCCGGCGGCACGATGTTTGTGCGCTGCCGATCCCGGATCTGGGCCATCGCACGCCACGCCGGGCTCTGACGCCGACCTCCTAGCCAGCCTTCCCATCTCGTGAGCCCACATCGCGAGTCAACTGGCTCTTGGGCCGCGGCCGTCGAGGCGATGGCGTTCCGATCGGCTGACGTGATTGTTCGCCGTTACGGGAGATAATCCGCCATCTTTCGGCACCACAGGGGCCGTGGGACCGCCGGCCTTATGCAGGCTAGGATCGATCAATGCTCAGAGAACGACCGCTGCACTTCCTTCTTGCCCTTGGCGTAGGGCTCATCCCAGGCGTGGCTTCGGCCGGCTCGATCCCGGCCGACGTGACCCCGCTCTTCGAGGCTTCGTGTCTCCAGTGTCACGGTGAGAAGACCCAGACCCCGCTCAACCTGACTACCCTGGGCAGTGATCTCACGGATCGCGCGACCTTCAGTACTTGGGAGCGGATCTTCGAGCGGGTCGACAGCGGCGAGATGCCCCCGGACACGGCGAGGCGACCGGATGAGGCCGTCCTCGGACCCGCCATGGCCGCTCTGAAGACCGCCCTGGTGGAGGCCAACCTCGCAGAGCGCGCCGGCCAGCGCACGCCTCTGCGCCGGCTCACCCGACTCGAGTACGAGTACACGATCGAGGATCTGCTGCACGTGGACGGCGCGGTGGGGAGGCGTCTCAGTCAGACCCTGCCGGAGGAGGCCGACACCGGTGGTTTCGACATCGTGGCCGAGAACCAGGGGATCTCGCCGCTGCACATCCGCAAGTACCTCGAGGCCGCCGACCGCGCACTCGACCACGCGCTCAAGACCGGCCCGCGTCCGGAGACCCAGAACCGCACGATCAACTACTCGAAGTCCACGTACCTGGACCTCATCGCGAACGGCGAGTTCCTCGGCGCCGGCATTGTCAAGATGCTCGACGACGCAGCCGTGATGTTCTTCGACACCGGCTCGACCTACACCTTCCACAGCATGACCGAGGGTTTCGGCGTCGCCTATCCGGGTCGCTACCGCGCCACTTTCGACGCCTACCCTTACCAAGCGAAGTCGCCGGTCACGATGACGATCTTCCAGGGCGACAAGCCAGGCGCCGCCGCCTCGCTGAACGATCTCATCGGCTCCTTCGATCTCGTCAATGGGGAGGGCCGCGTCGTCGAGCTCACGCCGTATCTATGGGCCGGCGATCTGATCGCACCGTCCGTCGCGGACCTGAGGGTTCCGCCGGACGACTACACCGGCTACTTCACGCCTGAGAACAACGTCAAGGAGTACAAGGGCGAGGGCATCGCCGTTCGTTCCCTGACGATCGAGGGGCCACTGTTCGACGGCTGGCCGCCCCGCAGCACTCAGGAGCTGCTCGTCGGCATCGCCTTCGACGACGAAGGCCAGCCCGTGCTCACCAAGGAACCGCTCGAGCACGTCGCGGAGGTGGTCGCCAACTTCGCTCCCCGCGCCTTCCGCAGGCCGCTCGACGACGGTGAGCTCGAAGCCTACGCCAGCCTGGCGAAGCCTCTCCTGGCCGACGGCCAGCCGTTCGTCGACGCGGTGCGCATTCCGCTGGGCGCGATCCTCTCGGCCCCACCGTTCATCTACCACGTCGCTGAGCCTGGGGAGCTCGACGACTACGGCCTGGCCACGCGCCTGTCGTACTTCTTGTGGCGCAGCACGCCAGACGAAGAGCTTCTCGAGCTGGCGAGCGCGGGGCGGTTGTCCGACCCCCAGGTGCTCGCGCACCAGGTGGACCGACTGCTCGACGATCCCCGCAGCGAGCGCTTCATCGACGATTTCGCCGGCCAGGCCTTCCGTCTCTACGAGCTGCTCCAGACCACACCCGACAAGATCCTCTACCCCGAATTCGACGGCCGGCTGGGGCAGGCGATGGGAAAGGAGACACGGCTCTTTCTGGCCGAGTTGGTAGAGGAAGACCTCGGAATCGGCAACTTGATCGATTCCGACTTCACGTTCCTCAACCGGCGCCTCGCCGAGCACTACGGCATCGAGGGCGTCGAAGGCCAGGAGATGCGCAAGGTCGTCCTTGCCGAAGACAGCCCGCGGGGAGGTCTTCTGACCCAGGCCTCGATCCACAAGATCACCGCCAACGGCACCACGACCTCGCCGGTGCCGCGCGGAAACTTCGTGCTCGACAATCTGCTCGGGCAGCCGGCACCGCCACCGCCCGCCGGAGTCGAGGGACTTGAGCCGGACACCCGAGGCGCCACCACCATTCGCGAGCAGCTCGACAAGCACCGCTCCGATCCGACCTGTAACAGCTGCCATCGCAGGATCGATCCACCCGGTTTCGCACTGGAGTCGTTCGATCCGATCGGTGGATTTCGTACGACCTACCGGGTCCTGGCAGCCGAGCAGGTAGCCCCCAACGGCTTCAAGTACCGGACCTACGAGCTGGGGCCAGACGTCGACATCACCGGCGTGACTCCGCAGGGCCAG
>JAYZDP010000210.1:0-17552 GCA_036337765.1 Acidobacteriota bacterium | reverse complement strand
GTGGCGTTTGGTGCTTTGACCCGATCGAGGCCAAACCCGGGACGGTCGTGCGCTGGGCGGCCGAGGGCACCGAGAGCTGTCGTGAGGGCGATCGTGAGTGGTCGCCGCATGGCGACACCTGCTACTTCGCGCTCGATCTCGACCGCACTGGTGAGCTCGAGATCTCGCGGGTTCGCGAACGTGTCGAGGAGCACGCCACGGTCCGGGTGGGTGACTACCCGTACCGCGTGCAGCATCTGAAGCTCGCCGATTCGAGCCGCGTCGACCTGTCGGCTGAAAACCTGGCGAGATCCCAGGAGGAGCGGGCAAGGATCGAAGCTCTATGGGGTCTCGACTCGTCCCGCAGCTTCGACATCCCGCTCGGAGCGCCGCTCGCCCTAATGGAGTCGCGCGGCAGCTTCGGCTCGCGCCGCACTTTCAACGGCCAGCCGCGCAGCCCCCACAGCGGCGAGGACTACCGGGCGACGACGGGCACCGCCGTGATGGCCGTCGCCCGGGGGACGGTGGCCCTCGCCGAGGAGCACTTCTTCGGCGGCAAGAGCGTCTACCTCGATCACGGCGACGGCCTGGTGTCGATGTACATGCACCTTTCGTCGATCGAGGTCGAGGTGGGGGCGAGCGTCGAGCCGGGCGACCGCATCGGCAGGGTCGGCGCCACCGGGCGGGTCACGGGCCCGCATCTGCATTTCGGCCTACGCTGGCGAGGCGCCCGTGTCGACCCCGCCGTCTTGTTGGGCGAGTAGACCGTGATCTCGACGCGGCGAGCGCCCCCCGGAGGGACATCAAGACTACCGCGGCCCCGCTAGACGCGATATAGCCGGTACTGGTTCTCGACTACCGCCTCGACCACGTGCTCTTCGGCGAGCTCCTTGAGCTCGGCGATCGCCGCGACCGAGATCGCTACGTTCGCCGGTTCGTTGCGCTGCCCTGCAACCGGCCCCAGCACGGGACTGTCGGTCTCGACCAGTAGGTTTTCGAGGGGCAGTCGCCGCACCAGCTTCTGCTTCTGAGGTGAGCGCACCACACACGGCGGGATGGAGAAGAAGAAGCCCGCCTCGACCCCGGCCAGGGCCTTCGCCGCGCGACCGTCGAAGGCGTGTAGCTGAACTCGGGTCGCTCCTCGCTCGAGCAGGAGCTCGATTGCCGCTCGTCCCGCTGAGCGCGAGTGGACGTTCAGCGGCAGATCGGTCTGCTTCGAGAGGTCGATGAATCGCGAGAAGATCTCGTGCTGTAGCGCCCGCGCCTCGTCCCCTTCTACCTTCCAGTGATCGAGACCCACCTCGCCGATGGCGATCAGGCGCTCGTGGTGCTCGAGGGTCCACTCGATGAGGCGGCCGGCTGCGGCGCCATCGAGGTGGGTCGGGTAGAGGCCCGCCGTCGGGAGGATTTCCGGATGCAGCTCGGCGAGAGCCAGGTTGGTGCGCGCGTCGTCAAGCGTTTCTCCCACGGTGATGACCGCCTTCACGCCCGCGTCCCTGGCGCGCCTGAGGACCTCGGTGCGGTCGCCGTCGAAGGCCTCATCACCGAGGTGAGCGTGGGTGTCAACCAGCCTCAGCCCGTTCACGTCCGCTCTCCGAGGGGGCGGCGCATCTCTCCGAGCTCTTCGAGGTTTCGGGGCCAGTCCTTTTTCAGCAGCCGGGACAGCGCACGGTCGGCGAGCAGCCGGCCCTGGTTCTGGCATGCTGCGCAGTAGTTGCACTCGTTCTGTGCGTAGACGATGCGTTGCACCGGCGAGCCGCACGCGGGGCAGTCCTTCCCGTAGCGTCCGTGAACCGCCATCTCGGGGCGGAAGGCGGTGACCTTGCGTGGCCAGCCGTCACCTGCCTCGGCCACAAGGCGGTCGCGCCACTCCTCGAGAGTGGCCCGGGTAGCCTGCCAGAGGGTCTCGATCTCGTCGGCGGACAGCCGCGACGTCTGCTTCAACGGCGACAGGCCGGCGCGGTGCAGGATCTCGTCGCTATACGCATTGCCGATGCCGGAAAGAATACGCGGATCCGTCATCGAGCGCTTCAGGGTGTGGTTTTCGCGTGTCAACGCGTCTCGGAACACGCCCAGGGGCGCGTCGAGGACCTCGAGACCGCCGCGGTCGAACTCCGCCATACCTTCATCGGTCGCCACATGCAGCGACGCTCGCTTCTTGGAGCCGGCTTCGCGTAGCAGCAGCGTCCCGGTCTCGAAGTCGAAGCCAACCAGCCCGACCTTGCGCGGGATTCGGGTGCCCGGTTTATCCCACGCGAAGCGGCCTGCGATCATCAGATGGATGACCAGGTGCAGATCGTCCTCGAGATCGAAGACGATGCGCTTGCCGAGGCGCCTCACCCCCGCGACCCGGCGGCCTGCGACCGAGGTGATGGGCGGAGTCACTGAGCGCAGCAGGAAGGGGCTGGCGAGCCGGACACCGATGAGCTTGGCGCCGACCACGTCTCGCCTGAGGCACTCCACGTAGACATCGACATCCGGAAGTGCCGGCATGGTTTTCAATGGTACTCCCATTGAAAACCATGCTTAGCTTTTTGGCGCCGAGGACGGCGCTGCGAGTCTCCGGCAGACCTGCGACTCGCCTTGCTCACAGCGGTGCTCGCCGAGCTGAGGAAGGTAGACTTCGCGGCCTATGGGACTGAAGGCGGTGATCTTCGATCTTGGTGGAGTGGTGCTGGCGTCTCCACTTCACACCATCGCGCGCTACGAGCTCGAGAAGGGGATTCCCGAGGGGTTTCTGAACCGCGTCGTGCGCGAGACCGGGCCCGACGGTGCATGGTCACGGCACGAGCGAGGCGAGATCGACATGGAGACCTTCTGCTCCGACTTCGATCTCGAGTGCGAGCAGAGGGGACATCTGCTGCCGACCAAGGCGGTGATGGAGGCGATTGCGGCCTCGAGCGGTCCGCGGCCAGAGATGATCGAGGCTCTGGAGAGGCTGCGGTCAGCGGCACTGAAGACCGCGGCTCTGACCAACAACTGGAAGAGCGACGGGCAGGACCGCTACCGCCTGCGCCCGCTCTTCGACCACTACGTTGAGTCGAGCGTGGTCGGGCTGCGCAAGCCGGATCCAGCGATCTACCAGCACGTGCTCGGTGCGTTGGCGGTCACGGCGTCGGAAGCGGCCTTTCTCGACGATATTGGCGGTAATCTCAAGCCGGCGCGTGCCATGGGCATGACGACGATCAAGGTGGTCGACGCGCCGCAGGCGCTCGGAGAGCTCGGTGAGGCCCTGGGGTTGGATCTTCTGGGTTGATTCCAGGCGCGGGGGGCCGGAGAATGAAGAGTCTGTGGTCCGATGCGGAAGCGAGGCGCTTCGCGGAACGCTTCGCTGCGGTGGGCGAGGACGTGGCGCTGCGCGTCTACAGCTCGCGGCTGATCGGCGCTGATCCGGCGCTGGTGATGCACGGCGGTGGCAACACCTCGGTTAAGAGCGTCCATCGCGACCTGTTTGGTGACGAGGTCGAGGCAATCTATGTCAAGGGGAGCGGATGGAACCTCGACAGCATCGAGCCGGCAGGGCTGCCGGGCCTCGACCTGGCCTACCTTCGCCGCCTTCGAGCGGTGGCCAGCCTGTCCGACGAGGAGATGGTGAACCAGCTGCGCACGCATCTCTTCGATGCCGCATCCCCGAACCCCTCGGTCGAGACCCTGCTGCACGCGTTCCTGCCGGCCAAGTTCGTCGATCATTCGCACGCCAACGCAATTCTGGCCCTGACCAACCGCGACGATGGCGAGGACCTGGTCCGTGAGGCGCTGGGAGGCGAAGTGGAGATCGTCCCCTACGTCATGCCGGGGTACGACCTGGCGCAGGCGGCAGCGGACGTGGCCGAGGCGAATCCGGACTGCCGCGGCCTGGTACTGATGCGCCATGGCCTCTTCACCTGGGGTGAGACGGCGCAGGCGAGCTATGAGGTGCACATCGAGCTCGTCCATCGCGCCGAGCAGGCCATCGAATCTAAGTGCGGCGGACCGCTACTCACTCCTGCCCCGCTGGAGCACGATGCCGGGCGTGAGGCCGCCGTCGCTGCGCTGGCACCGAGGATTCGCGGCTTGCTGGGGCGCCGCGACGGGTCACAGCGGTGGATCCTCGACTTTCGCGTAACGGCTGCGATCGAGGCTCTGTTGGGCGATCCCGAAGGCCTCGCGCTTTTGACGGCCGGACCGCTGACCCCGGATCACGTCATCCGCACCAAGGCGGCTCCGCTGGTGCTGCCACGACTGTCGCCAGGAGACGAGGATGGCTGGACTGCCGAGGCTGAAAGCTGCCTCGACTCGTTCGTCTCCGCCTACGAGGCGTACTTTCGCTTGCACTCCAAGGAGAAGGGCTTGTCCGATCTCACGCAACTCGATCCGCTGCCGCGCCAGATCGCGGTCGCCGGGCTCGGGATCTTCGGAGTCGGCGACAGCGCCGTGGCGGCTGCCGTCGCTGCAGACATATGCCAGCACACTGTCGAGGTCAAGGCCGCAACCCGGGCGCTAGGCCCCTACCGAGCACTCGACGCGGCCGATCTGTTCGACGTCGAGTACTGGAGCCTCGAGCAGGCCAAGCTCGGCAGGGGGGCGCCCAAAGCGCTGCGCGGAAGAGTCGCCCTGGTCACCGGTGCCGCGGGCGCGATCGGTGCCGCCGTCTGCGAGTCGCTGGCGAGAGACGGTGCTGCGGTGGTGGCGACCGACGCGGACGTGGGCGGCCTCGAGCGTGTTCGCGCGAGCGTCCACACCCAAGGTGGCACCTGCGTGACCGTCGCCGGAGACGTCACCGCAGAGAAGCAGATAGAGGAGGTCTTTACGCGTGCCTGCGTCGAGCTGGGGGGCGTAGATATCGTGGTTCTGAACGCCGGCATCGCCCGTAGCGCGCCACTCGAGGACGTGTCGGTCGAAGAGTGGCAGCGGGTGCTGGACGTCAACCTCACAGGCTATTTCTTGACGATGCGCGAAGCCGCCCGTCTCTTCCGTCGCCAGGCGTCGGGCGGCAATGTGATCGTCAACGCGTCGAAGAACGTCTTCGCGCCCGGCGCCGAGTTCGCCGCCTACTCGGTATCGAAGAGCGGCGGGCATCAGCTTGGCCGTCTGGCGGCGATCGAGCTCGCGCCGCTAGGCGTTAGGGTGAACATGGTCAACCCCGACGCCATTTTTGCCCACGGCGAGATTCGCTCGGGTCTGTGGAACGAAGTCGGTCAGGATCGCGCCCGTTCCCGCGGCCTGGACCTCGACGGTCTCGAGGATTACTACCGCCAGCGCAACCTGCTTCAGTCGAGGATCACGGCCGAGGACGTGGCTCGTGCGATTCTGTTCTTCGCTCGCGAGGAGACGCCCACGACCGGCGCCACCCTGCCGGTAGATGGTGGTCTTCCGGGCGCCTTTCCACGCTGAGCGCGCATGGCGCCAGGCTACCCTCCGATCAGCGCTCCCAGGGGCGGGAGAGCACGCAGGAGTTGACCCCCCCCACCCCCATCGACAGCTTGCCTGCCACGCCCAGCGGCGCCGGAACCGCCTCGTCGAAGACGAACGCGGGGTGAAGTTTCGAGATCTCCTCGTTCAGGTCTTCTCGGCTCAGCGGTGTCGGTAGCAGCTGGCCCTCTTGGATCCCGAGGTACTGAGCCGTCAGCTCCCAGCCTCCCGCCGCCCCCATGCCGTGGCCGAAGGTGCCCTTGCGGGCGGTCACGAGCACGTCCTGCGGAATCACCTGCTGCAGGTTATGCACTTCCTGGTGGTCGCCGGGCGTGGCGGTCGCGTGTAGGTCCCAGGTCGAGAGATTGGCCGGTAAAGTGCCGCTTGCCGCCATCGCTGCCCGTACTGCTGCGAGGGGTCCGTCCTCCGAGGGGGTGATGATGTGGTCGGCATCCGCGCTCACGCCGACCTCGATCGGCTCCAGGCCGAGTGGCTCGAAGCCGCGTGCGGTCATGTACTCGTAGTCACCGACGATCCAGATTGCCGAACCCCCCGAGACGTGGGTGCCGCGCAATCCGGTCAGTGGTCTCGACACCTCGCCATCGGCCGCGATCACTCGGGCGTTGTAGAAGCCGCCCACCACCAGGGGGTGAGGCGGAGGATCGGCAGCGCCGACCACGACGGCTTTCGCTTCGCCGAGCCGGATGGCGTTCATCGCCAGCTTGAGACATACCCCGAAGGTGGCGCACGCACCGACCGGCGCGAAGGTCAGTCCGGTGATCCTGCCCACCATCGACACGTTGGAAGCGGGAGTGTTGTGGATGTTCCAGATGATGTTCGCGAGCGCCTTGTCGTCCCAGGGCGGGGTCGGCGCGCCCCATCTCTTCTGCAGACGGGCGTTGCCCGAGCGCTTCTGGCGGATGACGCTCTTCTTCGAGGCGTCGACGTCGCCCTTGACGTCGATGCCCTCGACCGAGCGCAGCTCCTCGAGATAATGGGTCAGCTCCGAAGACTGGCCCGCCCAGTAGGCCCGCCAGGCGATCTCGGTTTCTTCACGCGCCTCGGGCCCCACGCTGTCGGGATGCTCCGGTGCATCCTCCGGCGGTGCGCTCGATCCGAGGGCCTGCCACTCCCTTAGCGCAGGGTTGCGCACGGGCTGCGCCCAGAACTGGTTCCAGCGTCGCTGCGCCCGGTCCAGACGGATGCTCGCGTCGTAGATGGTGGGCAGATCGCCAAGGCCCGTGCCGACGTAGACGTGAGCCGCGCCGCCGAGGTCCTGGAGCTCGGCCTCGAGCCCGGGATTTTGTCCCAGCGCCTGGACGAAGGCTCCTGTCGCGTACTGGGTTGGCAGGCCCAGTTTGGTCTTGATCTGCTTGAAGCGGTTGGCGGGGAAGCGTTCCTCGATCCAGCAACGATAGTCGTCGAGCTCGAACGCAGGCGTGCCGACCAGGAAATTGTCGGGACCGAAACCGCCGAACGGCTCTAGCCACGACTCGGACGAGTCGAGATTGCGCCGAAAGGCTTCGATCGTCGGCGACTTAGGAGCCACGATGCCCCAACCAAAGACGCCGACGCGGACGTCATTGGCCGCCATGGGCCTCCTAGGACGGAAAAGTGTCGGTCAGTCGTGTATGGCGCGGCGCCTAGCCGTCAGCGGACTCGACTACCGTGATGTCCGTCATGAAGCACAGCCCGTCCTCGTCTAGCGTCCGGTGGTCGCCGTCGCCGACCTGGAGCGAGATGTGATGGGTGCCGGGCGGCAGATCGACGTCGATCGTGTTCGAGCCGTCGCCGAAGTGGATCCAGGGATCGGCGGTGGGGATGACGATGCCAGGCTCAAGGCAGTGGCCGTTGATCGCGATGTGATGGTGACCGTGACCGTGGTTCACTACGCCTTCCTCGCGCGGCTCGATGACGTAGTTCTCGATGCCGAACTCGAACGAGACTGGGGTCGTGACCTCCTCGCCCTGTGCGGGAGAGACCAGGAAGACCCGCGGTGCGCCACTTTCCTCGGCGGCAGGTTCGTGGGCCTCGGCCACGGGCTCCTCCGCTGCCGGCGCTTCCTCTTCCCCAACCGGCGCGCAGGCGGCGACGACAACGATTCCCAAGAGCAGGACGGCGACGCGAGTGACCTTGAATGTGTGGTCGAGAGTCATGGGATTCTCCCTGTCAAAGATTGGCGGCGGACTGGTCCGGTCAGGGTCCGGATCATAGACGACCCTCCGATCCCGGACAAACGCATCGGACCCCCTGAGGCATCAGGGAAAAAGGCGGGCCGGGGACCACGTGTCTTGGTCGAGAGTCCAGGCGATGCGGTCGTGAAGGCGAAACGCGCCGGCTGTCCAGAACTCGATACGGGTGGGCTCGACGCAGAATCCCGACCAGAACGGGGGGCGCGGAATCTCGCCGCCGAGATGGCGGGCCTCGACCTTGGCAACCTCCGCCAGAAGCTCGGCCTTGGAGCCGAGCGGTTGGCTCTGCTTCGATGCCCAGGCGCCGAGCCGGTTTCCTCGATCGCGGCCGGCGAAGTAGGTGTCGGCAGTCTCGTTCGAGACCGGTCTCACGCGGCCTTCGACCTGCACCTGGCGGTCGAGCTCCCGCCAGTAGAAGTTGAGGGCGACGTGGGGATTCGCGGCGAGCTGTTCGGCCTTACGGCTCTCCAGGTTGGTGTAGAAGACGAAGCCACGCTCATCGGCGCGCTTGAGCAGGACCTGGCGGCTCGACGGTCGCCCATCCGGATCGACGGTGGAGAGCACCATCGCATCGGGGTTCTTCATCTCGAGCCGGCGCGCCTGGTCGAGGATCTCGACGAACTGGCGAATCGGCTCCGGCATCATGGGATGCGGATCCTAGCGCCAATTCAGGCGACGCGGGCTTGCGGTCGGGCGACGATCGTGGGGCGGGCACTCTGGTCGAGCATGCGGAGCAGGGCGGCGGCACGATAGACCGGTCGGGCCTCGTCGGGGCGGACGGTCGCATTGTCGCTCGCGAAGAGCACCACCTCGTCGAGTAGCTGCGAGTGGACCGTCACTACCAGCCCGGCGTCGGCGAAGCGATCCAGAGTCATTCCGGCGATCGTGGCCAGCGAACGGGAGGTGGGGCGAGGTCGAGGAAGGGGGTGTGCGCTCATCGGTTTCTCCTGGTTCGACTGCAGAAGAACGAGTGTAGCACGGAGTTACGCCTCTTTTACGCTTATTCTTCCACCCCCACGATTCCGCCATCCACCAACTCGTCGATGCGGTCTCCCAGGCCGACTTCGATCAGGATCTGGCGGCTGTGTTCTCCGATGGTCGGCGCCGCCTTTCCCGGTCCGGCGGGAGTGTCCGAGAACCTAGGGGCCGGGCGGGTCTGCCTCAGGCGGCCGGCAACCGGGTGGTCGGTCGTTTCGAAGAGCTCACCGGCCAGCACCTGTTCGTCGTTGGGCAGGTCCTCGATGTCGTTGACGCGGCCGAACGGCGCGTTGTGGGTCTGGAAGCGCTCCTCGGCGTCCTCTATAGACATGACTGCGGCCTTCTCCGAGGCGACCCGGTCGAGTGTGGCTCGGTACTCCAGGCGGTTCTGTTGGCGGGCACGTACGGTCGAGAATCGAGGATCGTCCGCCAGCTCGGGCACGCCGTAGGCGCGGCACATACCCTGGTACTCGGCGTCGCTCAGGGTCATGGTCGCAGCCCAGCCATTGGCGAACCGCGCCACGTGCCCGGCGGCGCCGATCGGGGGTCGTTCGTCGATGCCCTCGCCAAGCAGGATCTGGTCGGCTCCCACGTCCGGCCACAGGAAGCAGATGACGGCGTCGAGCATCGAGAGCGTGATGTGCTGCCCGCCGCCGAGCCTCTCTCGGGCCACCAGAGCTGCGCTGATCGCCTGGCTGGCGGCATAGGCCGTGATCTTGTCGGCGAGCAGCTGCTTGACCTGTTGTGGCCCCCCATCCTCTCCACGCCCCTGAGCCGTGGCGGCTCCGGAGCGCGCCTGGATGATCGGGTCGTAGGCGCGCCGCCCGGCGTGCGGGCCGCTAGGACCGAACCCGCTGAGCGAGAGGTAGATGAGGCGCGGATTGCGTTGCTTCAGCTGCTCGTAGCCGACGCCCAGCCTATCGACCACGCCTGGCCGGAAGTTCTGGATAGCGACGTCAGCCCAATCGGCGAGCGTGCCGACGATGTCGCGTGCCTCGGAGCGCTTGAGGTCCAGCGCGAGCGAGCGCTTGCCCCGGTTCAACATGTGGAAGTTGCCTGAGAATCCGTTGCGCGAGCTGCCGACGTGGCGCTGGATGTCGCCTTCGAGGCGTTCGACCTTGATGACGTCGGCGCCCTGGTCGGCGAGCAGGACCGCCGTGAGCGGCCCCGCCACGACGGCAGAGAGGTCGAGGACTTTGATTCCTGAGAGTGGACCTGGCACGGTTCGCCTCGAAGAGGCGGGGTATCCTACCTCTCTCCGTACCCACACTGATCGCGGCCCTCGGGTCGTGGAGGAACGATGATGAGGCTGCCAATCGGTCGGCTCCTGGCGATGCTCCTGGTGGTTTTCGCTCTGATCCCGGTGGCGGCGCCAGGCCAGGAAACCAGTGTCCGCCCCGGTGTCAACGACAGCTACAAGAACCCCGACGTGGATCAGTGGGTCGGCCGCCTGGAGGGGGAAGAGCGCGCGATCTACCAGTACCGTTACGCGATCGTTGCCGCGCTCGGCCTCAGGTCCGGCATGCGGGTTGCCGACATCGGCGCCGGAACGGGGTTCCTGACGCGCCTGATGGCCGAGGAGGTGGGTGACGAGGGTAGGGTCTACGCGATGGACGTCGTGCCCGAGTTCCTCGAGCACATCGGCCGAAAGGCCGCAGCCAGTGGCCTGGATCAGATCGAGACCGTACTCGGAGACCAGCACTCCACAGGGCTGGAGGCCGGATCGGTCGATCTCGCCCTGGTCTGCGACACCTACCACCACTTCGAGTTTCCCCGCCAAACCCTAGCCTCCATCCACGCGTCTCTGGCCGATGAAGGCACCCTCGTGGTCATCGACTTCGAGCGCATTGAAGGAGTCAGCCCTCCCTTCGCGTTGTCGCACATGCGCGCCGGCAGGGGTACCTTCTCGGACGAGATCCGCGACGCCGGCTTCGACCTGGTGAAGGAGATTCCGCTGATGGACGAGGTGGGCCAGTACTACCTGGTGTTCAAGAAAAGGCGTTGAGATGAGAGCCCTCAGGTCGCGCTCGGTCGCCACGGTTCTGGTGGTGGTGGTCGCAGCGGTGCCGGTGGCGGGCTTCGAGCTCGAGGCGATTCTCGGCTCGCCGTTCCCCAGCCAGCTGGTCGCGAGCCCGGCCGGCGATCGGCTGGCCTGGAGCCCTGACAGAGCGCTTCTGGCCTACGTCGTGGGCGGGGTGCGTAACAGTGCTGGAGAGCTGCCCAACCCGTTTAGTGTGCCGACCGGAGTCGAGCGGGCTGTCGGGATGCTAGACGTCACTGGCGGATCGGCGCGGCGGAGAGGCTATGTGGCCGGCGTCGCCGAGATCCGATCCTGCAGGCCGGCGATGATGCCCGCCGCGCCCGAGACCATGTCGTCGAGGATGTCCTCGGCCGGTCGGATGTCCTTGAGGAGGCCGGAAGCCTGGCCGGCAGCGTTCATCAGTAGATCGTCCCGGCCCCCTTGGCGGATCGAGTAGAGAAGGTCGCGCGTCAAGAGGCCCTGCAGGCCCATCGGCAGCGCCTGGATGCCCGATTGCTCCCAGGCCTCGATCAACGGGTTTGTGATGTTGCGCATGGTCTTGCCGCTGTAGAGACGCGTCACCACTGTATCCTCGGTGACCGCGTCGAGAATGCGCTTCTGCTGCAGTTCCGGCTGATTCGCCTCCTCGGCAACCAGGAAGGCGGTGCCGCACCAGGCGCCGATGGCGCCAGCCGAGAGCACGGCCGCCAGCGAACGACCGTCGGCGACACCGCCCGCGGCCATCACCGGGATGGGGGCGACGGCGTCCATCACCTGGGGTAGCAGGGCGAGGGTCGCGATCTTGCCGGTATGACCGCCGGCCTCGGTGCCTTGGGCGACGACGATGTCGACGCCGGCCTCGGCGACTCGCCTGGCGGCGCGGACGTTGCCGACCAGGGAGATGACCTTCGCCCCGTTGTCGTGCAGGGCGTCGACCCAGGGGCCGGGGCTACCGAGGCCCGACGCGAGCACCGGCACCTTCTCGTCGAGAACCACTTCCATCTGCGCGCCGACGTGGCTCTGGCCGTCCGGAATGACCTGGCTGTACATCGGTGTTGGGTCTTCCTGCCAGTCGACCTCGAGCGAGGCGGCCATGCGCTGCAAGGCCTCCTTGGTCTCCGGCGGAACCAGGTCGCGCCGGGGCTCGATCTGCTGGCCACCGCCGCCGTAGACCGGTTCCTGAAAGTTGGAGGCGAACAGCAGGTCGACGCCAAAGGGCTTGTCGGTCATCGATCGGACGGCGCGGATCTCCTCGCGCAGACGCTCCTGGTGGTAGGCGACGCCGCCGATGACACCGAGGCCGCCGGCGTCGGAGACCGCCGCTACGAGGTTGGCGGTCGCGACCGGTTCCGCCCCGCCCGCGACGGGGCCCATGCCCGCGGAGAGGATCGGATACTCGATGCCGAGCATGTCGCAGAGCTCTGTCTTGAGGATGGCGTCGCCCATGGTTCTTCCTCCCGAGACGGTTTTCGGGGCGCGAGCATATCCCAGCCTGGCGGCTCGTCAGCGGGGCGCGATCGGCCCGTGGGCGGGGGAGCGCGGCGGTTCGTCGACCGTTGGTGGCGGGTCGTTGCGCCGTCGCACCCGCACCAGAACGGTCACGAGAACGATCGCGAGCAGGCCCCAGAGGATCGGCTCGACCGTGGGCACGACCAGCGGCCAACGCCCGACGCCGTTCGCCGTTGCCCACTCGCGCCAGGCAGCTTCGAGATCCGACACGATCTCCGGGTTCTCGGCCGAGACGTCGTGACTCTCGGTGCGGTCGGTGGAGAGGTCGTAGAGGCGCGGCGGCCGTGGCCAGTGCGCGACGAACTTCCAGTTGCCTCGGCGGACGCCCCGGTTCCCTTCGTGCTCCCAGAACAGGGTGCGTGGATGGGAGTCCTCGGGCTGCGACAATTCGATCGCGGTGCGCAGGCTGATCCCGGCCCACGCGTCGGCACCCGGCGCCACCGTCGCGTCGATGCCCAGCAGGTCGACGACCGTTGGCAGGAGATCCACCATCTGTGCGGGGGCACGAACGATCCGACCCCGCATGCCGTGCGGCGTCGATGGCGATCGCACGATCAGGGGTGCGGAGATGCCGCCTTCGGCGGTGCTCTTCTTGAAGCCGGCCCAGGGCGTGTTCGACACCTGGGCCCAGCCGGGACCATAGGCGGCGTACGTTTCAGGTCCGCCGGGCGCGATGGCCGGCGAGTCCCCGAAACGCACCGGCTCACCTTCCGGTGTCTCGGTCGGAATGGGGACGAACAGCGGCAGCAACCGGTTGAGACCGCTCATCTGCTCGGCGCTGGCGCCATTGTCTGAGACGAAGACCACCACGGTCCGATCCGCCTCCCCGAGCTCTCGCAGCCGGCCGAGAATGCGGCCGACGGCGCGGTCCATGGCGTTGACCATGGCGGCGTAGACCTCCATGCGCCGCGCCTGCCACTTCGGGTTCACGACCGAGCTCCACTGCGGCACGCCCCGCACACGGGGGGCGAGCGCGGTATCGGCAGCCAACAGGCCCGAGTCCACCATCCTGGCGAGCCGTGCGGATCGTAGGGCATCCCAGCCCGCGTCGTAGTGCCCCTCTTGACGGTCGATGTCGCCGGGTGTCGCGTGCAGGGGCCAGTGCGGAGCCGTGAAGGCCAGGTACAGGAAGAAGGGCGTGGTCGGGTGGTCCCGCACGTGGCTCGAGAGAAACGCGCTCGCCTCCTTGCCGATGGCATGGGTGTAGTGGAAGTCGTCACCCGGATCGGGTGCCGGATCGTTACCCGCCTGCAGGCTCGGTGGCGCGAAATAGGTTCCCGAACCTCGAAGCGTGCCCCAGAACGCGTCGAACCCGCGTTGCAGCGGCCAGAAGGCGCGCACCGACTCCAGGTCGGCGGCGTTGCGCGGGACCGGGGCGAGGTGCCACTTGCCGACCATGTACGTGCGATGGCCGCCGGCTCGCAGGATCTCGGGCAGGATCGGCAGGTCGGAGCGAATGCGCCCTCGGTACGACGCATCACCCCAGTCGCGGTTCAGATGCCCGACACCGGCGCGGTGGGGGGCGACTCCGGTGAGCAGCGCCGCCCGGCTCGGGCTGCAGCGCGGAGTAGCGTAGAAGCTGCTGAATCGCACTCCGTCGTCAGCGAGACGGTCGAGGAACGGGGTCTCGATCTCGCTGCCATAGCTGCCGAGCTCGGAGTAGCCGAGATCGTCGGCGACGATCAGCACGAGGTTGAGTGGGCGGTCGGTCTGGGCGAGAGCGGCCCCGGTCACGATCGTAGCGACTAGGAGCACGAGCTGGCACAGGCGGGCGACCATCGATCCTGATGGTAGCGCCGGGACGAGGTGAAGCTAAGATGGCGCCTCGGTTCGACCACGGAGGGCGATGCGATGAAGGCGGTGGCTATTACAGGAATGGGGGTCGTGTCGTCGCTCGGGCTCGAGCTCGACGAGCTCTTCGGTAAGCTGGATCGGGCCTTCGTGCAGGTGGAGCCGGCGCCCTGGGTGGACGAGTATGACGTCGGCCACTCGTGGGCGTCGATGGTGCAAGAGTTCGAACCGACCGATTGGATGTCGGCCCGGGTGGCGGCGGGCACAGATCCGTTCGCCCAGTATGCGATCGCGGCGGCGGTCAAGGCCATGGAGTCGGCGGGCGTCGATGAGCCCGACCCCCTGCGTACGGCCGTGGTGGTCGGAACCAGCATGGCGGGAGTGGAGACCCTTGCCGATTCCCAGCGTGGGCTCGACTCGGTGGGGATCGAAGGCGTCTCGCGGAAGTTCCAGATCCAGGTGTGGCCGAACATGGCTGCCGGCCAGATCGCGCTGCACTGGCGGCTACATGGCCCGTTGTTGACGATCTGCACGGCCTGCGCGTCGGCGCTGGACGCGGTTGGGATCGCGGCGCGCATGATCGAGGACGGTACCGTGGATCTGGCAATCGCGGGCGGCTGTGACCGGGTGCGCAGCGAGGTGGCGGCGATCGCGGCGATTCGCTACGGCATGGCCGAGGACCAGCCCGATCCCTACCGTGCGTGTCGCCCGTTCGACATCGATCGGACCGGCGTCATGACCGGCGAAGGTGCCGGCATGGTGGTGCTCGAGCGCGCCGCCGACGCGCTCGCGAGAGGCGCGCAGGTGCACGCAACGGTGCGAGGCTACGCCAACGTGTCAGACGGGTTCCATCCGTCCTCACCCGATCCGACCGGCCAATGGGAGCGTCGAGCCATGGAGCTGGCCCAGCAGTCGGCGGGCACCTCGGCCGAGGATATCGATGCCGTCATCGCGCACGGCACCGGCACACCGGTCGGTGATACGGCAGAGATGCGGGCGATCAACGACCTGTTCGGGCGTGACGATCTTGCCGTGGCCTCGATCAAGGGGCATCTCGGTCACACAGCAGGCGCGGCGGGCGTGATGAACCTCCTCGCGGCCATCCACTCGATGGACAACGGCGCGGTGATCCCGACCGCTGGCACCACCGAGGTCGACCCGGAGGCCCGCTTCCACGTCGTCACCAGCGACCCGTACGCGACTCGGGTCGACACGGTGCAGGTCAACGCCTTTGGTTTCGGCGGCCAGGACGCCTCGATGGTCGTTTCGCGGGGCTAGGAGTCTGCGCAGCAGACTCCTAGGAGAGTACCGGCAGGGCCGCGCGGCGTGCCGCGGAGTAGGCCGGTAGCTCGGCGAGATGCCGGTGACACATCTCGCAGCTCGACACGCCTCGCTGTCGCGCTGCGGGATCGAGCACCGCGTCGACCCATTCGATGAAGCTGTGGTAATTGGCGTAGACCTCGGCGGGATCGGAGCCAACGCGCCCGATGTCGAAGTGCGGGGCGTCGATCTCGGCGGCGAAGGGGCAGGCGTGGAAGCGGCCCTTGGTCGTCAGCACCGGAAAGCAGCGTACGCAGCCCGCTCCCATGCCGTGGTACTCCGACTCGCGATCCTGGTCGAACTCGTGGTCGGTTCCCGAGCCGGCGTGAAACAGGACCTTGTAGCCCTGAAAGATCCGGTTGGGATGAGTGCGCGACCAGTTCTCGAGGCGGCTCTTTGACGCCTCGGGCAGCGGCTCGGCGTCGCGGCCGTGGTAGATCGAGTAGTTCAATACGGCCTCGCTGCGCCCATCCGACTCGAGGATGCGGATCAGCTTCTCGGCCTGGATGCCGTTGGAGAACACCGTGACGAGGCCCTCGAAGGCGCGCTCGCGGCAGTATCGGATCGCCGCGATGATCTCGTCGGTGTGCAGGGTCGGCTCGCCGCCGTAGAGCTTGAGGTTGCCGTCGCGGGCGAGCGTCGCGAGCGCCTGGTCCAAAACCTCGTGGGTGTAGGGCTGGTACCAGCCGTCGGGCGAGCCGTCGATCGTGCACCACGAGCAGTCGCGGTTGCAGAAGTTGCCTTCGTACAGATGCAGCTCGCGGAGCTCGGCGTCGGCGGCCGAGTAGTGCTCGACCGGTTCGTGGAAGACGATCGGACCGATGTTGGGCTCACGGTGGGTATCGTTCAGCCCCCAGTCGTAGACGTTGTAGACGACCTCGTAGTCGGCGATCCGCTCGAGCTCGATGCCGGTGTGCTCGGCGACGAAGCGCAGCACTCCCGCGCGGTAGTCCTGAGTGGTCCCGGTGTCGCCGGCGAAGTCCTCGGCGTACATCTTGAAGATGCGCGAGATGTAGATCTTGTGCTGTTCGTCGTTGACTCGGCAGTTCCACTCGCTACCGAGAAAGGTCTCGGTCGCGCCGCGTCGGGTTTGTGGCAGTCCTTCACCGCGATAGGCGGATGGCCGGAAGGGGGGGCATCCGTTCGAGCCGCAGTTGATCGCGAAGTGGATCCGCGCCTCGCCGAAGTCGCCACGCAGGATCGAGTGCTCGATATCGTCGAGGCTGACCCTCTTGCCGCCCGCCAGGTGGCGGCGGCGCACGAAGAACTGCCCGTCGCGCGTCTTCCACACCGAGCGGATCGGGTACTCAGCGGCGATGGCGTCGAGCGTAAACGCGTTGTAGGCGTTGATCCAGAAGGCGAGGGCGTCCTCTTTCGCAGGGAAGAGCTCCGGCCGACTGTCTGGGCTCGCGGCGCCGAGCTCGGCGACAAAGCAGGTAAGCAGCGCGCGCTCCTCCATGAGCCGCTCGTAGTCGATCCTGCCGTCGTCGCAGACGATGGCGCTCAACAGCTGGTCCCAGTACTCGTAGGAGAACGACGACATCATGGCTACGCTATCAACGTCCAGCTAGGAGGGTCGGTAGGCGAAGCCGATCGCCCTATTCGCTCCACAACTCGGTGTGAGGGTAGAAGCCGAACCAACCGAACCAGAAGGCGACATGACCGCTGAGGCGGGGCAGGGGAGCGAGCCCATCGGCGACGAGGGCCTCCTCGGTGATCAGGTAGCGACGGCCCTGCGCGTCGCGCAAACCGTCTGTCCGCTCCGCCGGCGAAAACATGCTCTCGCCGCGTTCGTAGGGGCGGATGGCACCGCTACGGGCATTGGCCACCAGTACCAGGGACCGTTCTCCTAGCGTGTCGTTGACCACGCGGGCTGCCTTCAGTTGCTCGATCGGATAGGCCTTGGGCCTGTCGTCTAGCACCAGGGCGTAGACCTCGGCGTTGCGATCCAGAGCTTCGCTCTTTTGCCACACCGGGAAGGCCACACCGGCGCGGGCACGATCGGCCGCGCCCTCCTTGTAGGCGAAGCCGTGGCGACGCGCCAGACTCGAGTCGAGCTCCATCACCGTGGTCTCTGGATGGCGTCGGTGCCACGCCCGCCAGGTGGTCAGCACCATGGGCAGGATCTCGAGCCCGGCCGATCCCGAAACCTTGCGACCGACGATGGCTCGCCACTGAGATTTGCCCACAGGCTGTAGCTCTGGCGGTCGACAAGCCTCGCGGCCGCCTTCCGCCGCGGTTTTCGGGCCTCTGCCATGAGATAGTGTTCCTTCTCGGGAAGGGTGACATGGGCGAGGTGTAGCGGGCTCGAGACACTCGGCTCGATCGGGAGGTTCCGGTCAAGATGGTGAGCGAAGATCCCGATCTGCGAG
>JAYZDP010000209.1:0-58394 GCA_036337765.1 Acidobacteriota bacterium | reverse complement strand
CGACTACGTCCGTCACGCACACGATCTTGCGGCGGGCAGAGGCTATGTCGACGGTGAGGGCAACCGGACCGCTTACTGGCCAATCGGCTACCCGGTGGCGCTGGCAGCCGGTTACAGAATCATCGGGCCGGGTCCGCTCGCTGCGATCTCGCTGCAGATCGTGGCGAGCATTGCAACCTGCCTGCTCGTCTTCATCCTCGGCAGCTCCACTTTCGGCGCCGCCACCGGCCGGCTGGCGGCCCTGATGCTAGCCGTCTATCCGACCCACGTCTTCTACTCCACTCTGCACCTCACGGAACCCCTCTTCACGCTCCTACTTACGGCTGCACTGATGCTGCTTCTCAAGAGCCTGCGGTTCTGGCCTTGCGCAGTCTTCGCCGGCCTCGTGCTGGGGCTGGCCATCCTGGTAAGACCCTTTGCCGTCCTTTTGCCCGCGGTCCTCCTCGTCTGGTACTGGAAGCAGATGGGGCGGCGGCGCGCGGGAGTGCTGGCGCTCGTGACCGCATGCGCGGCCGTGGCTGCCGTCAGCCCGTGGCTGGCCCGCAACCACTCCCACACCGGTAGCTGGACAGTTCTCTCGACCACCGGCGGGCATGCCTTCTGGATCGGCAACCACCCAGGCGCCTTCGGCGGCTACCGCTACCCGCACGACATCATGGCCGCCCTTCACGACGGCGAGCTCTCTGATTACTCGCGCGGCTACCGGCTAGGACTCGAGAACGTGCTCGACCGCCCGCTCGACACCATCGTGCGCACCTTCCGCAAGGTGAGCTACTTCTACGCCCTGGAGACCGACGGAGCGCTGTGGAATCTGAAGGGTCTCTCGCAGCCAGCACCGATGCCGGTGACACTCGCCCTCCTCGCCCTCGCCAATACCGCCTACATAGCGGTGTTGGCCTTGACCGTGCTGGGGCTTTTGGCCACACCGCGCGGCCAACCTCTCTCAACCCTCTTCCTCACTATCACGGCGTACTTCCTCTTCATCGTCGTGGTCTTTCTCGGCGACCCGCGCTACCACTACGCCCTCGTGCCGGCAGCTACGATCTTCGCCGCCAAAGCCTTGCTTCACGATCTCCCAGCAGTGGTCGGTCGTGCGAATCGCCCTCTTCTCCGCCGCTGGTGCGCCGTCGTCGCGGGCCTTCTTCTCCTGATGGCCGCCAACCTGGCGATCAAGAGATCAGAGTTGGAGCGCCTGCCAAGTGCAGGTCAAGATGCCGAACTTCGCGAAGATCGCGTGGCGCCCAACGTCGGCGTCATTGTGGCGGAGACGCCGAATGACAGCTCGGAGAAGCGCTCCGCCTTCACGCCGAAGCCCGCAGCCTCGAGCTGCTCTTGCACACAGGACAGGTCCCAGAAGAACTCGTCGGCTATCTCGTCGGCGAGCTCGATCTGGCCCGCCGCCCGCAGCTCGGCAAGGTAGCGTTCGTAGTGGGAGGAATCCTCGAACATGAGGTCCCCGAAGACCGCGATTCCAGCCGGCCGGAGAACCCGTCCAGTCGCGGCGAAGAGCGCCGATTTCTCGCCCGCGGTCAAGTGATGGATCGCGTAGGTCGACACCACGATGTCGAATGACTCCTCGAGCGAGTCGAAGCACTCGAGGAGATCGGCGACTATGTAGTCGACGTTGGCGCGATCGGCGAGCTTGTCCTTCGCCAGCTTCAGCATCTCGCCCGACACATCGACACACACCAGGCGCCCCCAGTCGCCGAGGCGCAGCGACAGATTTCCAGTGCCGGTTCCCAGCTCGAGGACCGACTTGCCGGGGCCTACGGCCGCCTCGGCAACCACCCAGTCGAGCAGCGCCGAGTAACCGGCGCGGATGGGATTGCCCTCGTTGGCGACATCCGCGTCATAGTCCGGAGCCACATCGTCGTGGTTGAACTTCTCGGCGTGGCTGCTTCTCATGGGAACCCGACTATAGAGGGAGGATCCACCTTGAATACAATCGCCCTCCCGGGTTCGAAAGAGAGGTGATGGTTTGAAGATCGAGACGCTGCGGCAATACTTGGTCGTAGCCACAGTCGCTACAGGCTCCGCCGGCGCGGCCTTCGCACAGGACGGCGCCGTCGGTGGCGAGTGGCGCCACCACGGAGGTGATCTCGGCGGCACCAAGTACTCGGCCCTGAGCCAGATCGACGCCACCAACTTCGGCGATCTCGAGGTGGCGTGGAGGTGGGAATCGGCCGATCACCGCATCGTCGATCTTCCGTACGAGGTGGGCCACTACCGATCCACGCCTCTGATGGTGGGAGGGCGGGTCTTCGCCGCCACCAGTCATGGCCAGATCGCGGAGCTCGACCCGGCCACGGGTACTCAACGGTGGGTCCTCGACCCGAAGAGCTACCTGCGCGACAAGCCGAACATGAATCCGCTGCAGACCCGTGGCATCGAGTACTGGACCGACGGCACCGACGAGCGCATCTTCGTCGCCACGATCGGCAAGCAACTGGTGGCGATCGACCTTTCCACCGGAGTCTTCGACTTCGAGTTCGGCTCCGACGGCATGGTCGATCTATCGAAGGATCTCGGCAACACCGAGGGCCTGGCGATGCGCAATATCACCCACGGCTCGCCACCGATCATCGTGCGCGACACCATCGTCGTCGGCTCGAAGATGTTCGACTACGGCCTGCGCAACAACAGCCCGCCTGGACACGTGCGCGCCTACGACGTGCGCACCGGCGAGCTGAAGTGGCGCTTCAACACCATCCCGCAGGAAGGCGAGCCCGGCACCGAGACCTGGGAGAACGAGTCGTACAAGACGACGGGCAACACCAACGTCTGGGCGGCGATGGCGGCCGACGAGGAGCTCGGCTACGTCTATCTGCCGACGTCGACTCCGACCAACGACTACTGGGGTGGTAAGCGCCACGGCGACAACCTGTACGCCGAATCCATCGTCTGCCTCGACGCCGAGACCGGCGAGCGCATCTGGCACTTCCAGACCGTGCACCACGGCATCTGGGACTACGACATCGCCTCGGCCCCCAACCTGATCGACGTCGTCGTCGACGGCAGGCTCGTCAAGGCGATCGCTCAGGTCTCGAAGACCGGCTACACCTACGTCTTCGACCGCGCCACCGGCGAACCGGTCTGGCCGATCCCCGAGAAGCCCGTCAACGGCTACTCCACCGTGCCAGGCGAGAAGCTCGCCATGACCCAGCCCATCCCGTCGAAGCCGCCGCCGTTCGAGCAGATCGGCGTCACCGAGGACGACCTCATCGACTTCACCCCCGAGCTACGCCGCGAGGCGCTCGAGATCGCCCATCAGTACGTGCTCGGGCCGATCTTCACGCCGCTGATCGTCGCCGGCGAGGGCGGTAAGCGCGGCACGCTGGTCGTGCCCGGAGCTGCGGGCGGGGCGAACTGGCCCGGCGCATCGGTCGATCCGCAGAGCGGCTATCTGTACGTCGAGTCGCAGACCCGGCCGGTGCCCATGGCTCTAGTCGAGCCGGACGCGGCCCGATCGGACTGGCAACTCGTGATCGACTATCCCGGCTACGAGAACCCGCAGGGACTGCCCCTGCTCAAGCCGCCGTACCGCCGCATCACGGCCATTGATCTACGCACAGGGGAGCACGCCTGGCAAATCCCCCACGGCGACGGCCCGCGCAACCATCCGGCCATCAAGCATCTCGACCTAGGCCCCCTCGGTAGCCCGTATGCACGCGTCGTCGCCGAGGGCGGTCTCCTGGTCACGAAGACCCTGCTGATCACGATCCTCTCGAAGGTCGACGATCTCTCCGAAGATCGCAAGCCGTTCGGCACCTACCTCGAGGCTTACAACAAGGCCACCGGGGAGTTCCTGGCCCGCGTCGAGACCGACACGAACCTGCATGGTGTGCCAATGACGTACATGTACGAGGGGCGTCAGTACATCGCCATCGCCGGCGGCGGCCGCGACGAGCGACAAGAGCTCGTCGCTTTCGCTCTTCCAAAGTTGTAGAAGATCAGCGACGCCCAGGCGCACCGCCTCGGCCGCCTGACCCGTCGCCAGGAGGCCGTTGCCGAGCGCCTCGATCCACTACCGTCGGTGCCCGAAGCCGGCAGCTCGTAGGGAAGATCGAGCTCGAGGAGCCGAGCAGGCTGCCCGAGCCGCCATCCGATCGGCCATCGCGGCGCCGGTGGAAGATGCTTGACTGCGCCCTCGGGCGTACTCGACGAGGAAGAACGGTGCCGATTCCCCGACTCGATGACAACCGGCACGGTGGCGCCAGCTGATCCGGATCGTCCGCCGGAGACTTGGTCACCAGTCGACCCACCTCGGCGAGCGGCGGCCCAGAACGTATACGCCAGCGAGATCGGCGTCACGCCCAGTCGAGTGCCCAGGTTGTCTAGGCGGCAGGCTCAAGCTGTGGCATCAGCCTGCTATTCCAACATTACGGAGCGCACTACAATCGCGGCTCACCCGCCACAGGAGGCACACATGATCGAACTGCATTACTGGCCGACACCCAACGGCAAGAAAGTCACCATCCTGCTCGAGGAATGCGACGTGGAGTACCGGGTTGTGGAGTGCAACATCGGCAAGGGTGACCAGTTCACCGATCAGTTCCTGGCGATCGGTCCCAACAACCGTATGCCGGCGATGGTGGACACCGGGCCGACCGACGGCGGCGAACCCTTGGCGTTATTCGAATCGGGCGCCATCATGATGTACATCGCCGAGAAAGCAGGGCAGTTCTACGGTGACGATCTACGCACCCGCTGGGAGGTCAACCAGTGGATCCAGTGGCAGATGGCCAATCAGGGTCCGAAGACCGGCGAGTATGGTCACTTCCGACGGTTGAAGGACAGCCAGGGCGACCAGACCTACGCCGTCACCCGTTTCGGCGACGAGGTCAACCGCCTCTACGGGGTGATGAACAACCGTCTCTACGATCGACGCTATCTGGCAGGCGCCGAGTACACGATTGCCGACATGATCTGCTACCCGTGGACCGCGGGCTGGGAGCTACAGGGGCAGGACCTCGACGACTTCCCCTACTTCAAGCGCTGGTTCGAGGAGCTGTCGGAACGGCCGGGCGTCGAGCGCGGCATGGCCGTGGGGTCGGACCTGCAGAACGACTTCTCGAAGCTCTCGGAGGAGGAGGTCGCGGCGCTGCGTAAGTTGCTCTACAACCAGCGCGCGCGTCCGGCTCCTCAGGGCGGGTTGTTGTAGCGCACGCGAGCTCGCCGAACCGAGGAAGCGATAACTACGCCCGCTTTGTCGCGCGTCGTCTCATCGCGTGGATCGCATTGTCCAGCTCCTGCAGGAACTGCGACCGGTCCCGCTTACTGAAGGCCGCCGGCCCGCCCGTTCGCTCGCCCGCGCTGCGAAGCTCGGTCAGCAGATCTCGCGTCGCCAGCACGTCGCCGATGTTGTCCTCGGAGAACTGTCGACCGTTCGGACCCACCACCGCCGCGCCGATCTCGAGGCACCTGCTAGCCAACGGGATGTCGGCGGTCACCACCACGTCTCCCGCCTTGGCGTTGGCAGCGATCCAGTCGTCGGCCACGTCCAGGCCGTCGCCCACCACCTCGAGCGAGATCCATGACTCGGCTGGAACCCGCATCCAGGAATTGGCGACCAAAGTGACCTCGAGGCGATGCCGGCCAGCGACGCGATAGATCTCTTCCTTGACCGGACACGCGTCAGCATCCACGAGTATGCGCACCGGACGGCGTTTTACTCGGGCAGGATCGGAAGAATCACGGCGCTGGGTCGGGACGAGGCATGGTGGATCGTGTTGCGGGCGACGCGCGGTGGCAGCTTCGACTCACCCGGCGACTCGCCGGTGTTGGGGTTCACCTCGAATCGAGGACGGTTGCTCGACGTGACATCGAGTGCCAGCCGGTGTCCCGGACCGACGACGATTGCCGTTTTCCAAAGATCGATGTCGAGGCGCACGCTGTCGCACATCCGCACCATCTGCTCGAGGATCTGCGACCGTGAGGAGTCTTTCGCGGCGGCGATGCCAACTGCAGGCAAAACCCCCAGCGCCAGGAGGAAACAACCCGTTGCTGTGGGCCGGACATGGCCGACGCGCGCCGAGACGCGTAGCGATTGCATGAGACGAGTCTAGTGCACCACCCGAGACGGGAAGGCTGCAGTAGCCGACCAGAACTCGATTCGCGTCCGCAGCACAACGATCCCTGGTCTTCAGCGCAGCCGCGGCACAGTGACCCGCTGTTGCTGCGCGTAGTGGGCCAGGTGATCCTCGATTGCGGCGCTGAGCGCAGCATCCCCCTTGGCGAGCTCCCGCGCCCTCAAGGCAACACGCGTGGCGTCGCCAAAGCGTCCATTGACTGCATAGGCGGCACCCAAGAGATCCGCGCACGCCGCGTCGTGGCGACGCGCGCGATAGAGCTCGAGCGCCAGGTTCAAGGACTGCACCGCATCCGCCTCGGATACCGGGGTAGACGTCGCCAGGAGCATGGCTAGATTGAAGGCGGACCAGAGCTCTTCGGGCTGCCGCTCGTGAATCTGGCGCAACGTCTTCGTGGCAGCGCCGAGCTCGTCGCGTCCGATCTCGAGTCGGACTAGGGACTTGAGGTTGGACAGCTGATCGGGCGCCAGGATCGCCAGCTTCCGGCGTGCCTCGAGCGCCTCGCGAAAAGACTCCAGGCCCGAGAAAGCGTCCGCCAGATCCGCATAGGCCAGGTACCGAGTCGGTTCGGTTGCCAGCGCCATCTCGAGATGCTCGATCGCATCCTGGAAGCGCTCTTGCCGATTGCGAAGCCGACCCAGCGCCCGCCGCGCACCTGGGTGGTCGCTGCGTCGTCCTAGGGCGGCGGCGAGGGCACTCTCGGCCGCCGTCTCGTCGCCGAGCTGCAACCAGGCATCGGCGAGCCCCACCTGAAGGTCCGGGTTGTCCGGCGCCTGTTCCAAGACCGCCTGGAAGTGTGCGAGCGCCTCGCGCGGGCGACCCTGGGCCAGGACGACTTGGCCCAGGTCGATCTCCGCCTCACCGCTAGTGTCCCATCGCGAGGCCGCCTCGAACAGAGCGCGGGCCCCTTGGTGCTCGCCCCGATCCGAGAGGCGCCGGCCACGATCGAGGAGAGCACCGACGCTGACGCCGTGGCCCCGCATCTGGTCGACCACGTCGCTCACTCTTCGTCGTCCGGGACCGTAGGAGCGGGCCCGCCAGGCAGCCCTACGCGCGCCAGCCGCATGCCCGACCAGCCGGCGAGCCTGTGCGAGTAGGCGGTAAAGATCGGCGTTCAGCGAGGTGCCCAGCCAAGAAACTTCGAGAAGCTCGAGAGCGTCGACGACCTGTCCCTGGAGCAACATGATGCGCGCGAGGCCAAGCTGAGCGTGCTCCCTCGACGATTCAGTGTCGCGGGCTTTCATGTAGACGCCGCGAGCCTGATTCAACTCCCCAGCTCGGGTCAGCGCGCCCGCGAAGTTGAGGGTCAGCGAAACGTCATCGGGGCCCCGCGCATGCGCCTTGGCCAAGAGCTCGAGTGCGGCATCTGGCGGTCGACCGGTGAGTGCGGCCAGGTACGGCCAGCGGTAGTCCGCGGGCGCGCGCTGCATCGCTTCGAGATAGATCTCGTAGGCCTCGTTCTGGAGTTCGTGCGCCTGCAGCACCATGGCCAACTCCCCCCAGGTTTCTCCCGCGGCAGGGCTCTCGGCAACCGCGGCTCTGGCGGTCGCGATGCGTGCGGCGACCTGCGGCTCCATATCGGCGGCCTGAGATCGCAGGGCTACGACGAAAAGAGCTGGGAACAGGCCCCTCAAGGTGGCAGACCCTCTCCGCGGACGAGCACTAGATGGCGGTTGATGCCCGGGACCGCGAACGCTTCCCGATCACCGCTGGGCCAGCGCACCACGAGGGCCCCTATCTGTGTCGCTTCGCCAATGCCGAAGTGAACCGTGGCGTCGCGGCTCGACAGGTAGCTGCGGCTGTGCACGATCGGCCGGACCAGGCGGCGCTCCCCGATCTGAAGCTGCACCACTCCGCCGATGGCGTCACGAGCCCCGATGAGAGAACGGACGGCGAGCCAGTTGCCCATTCTGGGCGCGCGGTTCTCGTACACCCGCGCCCGGCCGTTGGCGTTGGCCACAACCAGATCCAGATCGCCATCGCGATCCAGATCCGCCGCGAGCAAACCTCGGCCAACGGATCGGTCCGCACAAAAGGGATTCGCATCGCAATCCTTCTCGAATCGGCCGTTGCCGTCGTTGGCGAGCAGCAGGTTCTCCTCTCCATAGGTCGACTCGAACGACGCGGCCGCCTCGAGCGTCCTAGTGGGGCGTCGCACCCGCCCATTGGCGATCGCCAGGTCGAGATCCCCATCCAGATCGAAGTCCAAGAAGGCCGTGCCGAACCCCGTCATCGGCAGGCTCATCCATCCCAGGTTCGACCGGATTGTGGCGTCGAGCATCACTTCGTTCGGGCCGCTCAGGTAGAGCGTGTTGGACTCCCGATCGACGTGGGTCAAGAAGAGGTCCATGCGTAGATCGTCGTTGAGGTCAGCGAGCGCGATCCCCATGCCCGCCTCGAACTCCCCGAAGAGATTGGCGGCCACGCCGATCTCGATGCCCCGCTCGGCAAAGCTGCCGTCACCCTGATTGATCCAGAGGTGATTGGCCGCGCCATCGTTGGCGACGAAGACGTCGGCACGGTCGTCTAAGTTGAAGTCGTGGCAGACCACGCCCAACGCGCTGGAGCTGGTATTCGCGATTCCGCTCGAAACGCCTATGTCTTCGAAGACTCCACCTCCCAAGTTGCGGTAGAGACGGTCGGAAGCGCCGGGATATACGTTAGGTGGACAGTAGTCGGGCACACCGCCTGGGGTGGTGCATCGAGTGTCCGAATCTGCACGCACGTAGCTGCCGACATACAGATCGAGCAGGCCATCTGCATCGACGTCGCAGAACGCCGCCGAGGAAGACCAGCCATCGGCAACGATGCCTGACGCTGGGGTGATGTCACTGAAGGTGCCTTCGCCGTCATTGCGGTAGAGCTGATCCGGCCCGACATGTGTGAAGTAGACGTCGAGATCGCCATCGTTGTCGATGTCTCCGAGCGCGACTCCCATGCCGTAGCCCGCAGACACCAGGCCCGCGGCCCGAGTCGCGGCCAGATAGGTGCCGCCTGCTGTCCTCCGGTAGAGCCGCGGCCCCTCGGGTGGGGCCCCCGTGAACAAGATGTCCTGCAGTCCGTCGCCGTCGGAATCGAAGACCGCAACCCCGGCCCCCATGATCTCAGCGAGCCGATGACCTTCGGTCGGCGGCGCCGAATGGCGAAAGTCGATACCCAAGGCGTCAGTGACGTCGACGAACGAGGCGGCTTCACTGCTGGCGGCGACCAGGATGGTCAGCGCCAGCGCTGCTCGGCGCCGATCTACTGCCGAGCTCGTTTGTGCCAGCTCGGCATCCAGTTCTCGTCCGACCCACCAGCCTCGTCCAGCTTGCGAGCCGCCCTCAGTACCAACGGCAGCGAGTAGTTGGCCTCATGGCACGCGTACTCGTACACGTTGTCGTCGGTGCGCCGAAACTGCTGACGAACGGTGAAAGGCGCTTCGTAGGTCTCCGGATCGTCGATCGTGTACTCGTACTGCAGCGTGTCTTCGTCGAGTCGCGTGAAACGCTCGGTAAAGACCACATTGTCTCCCGTGCCGCTGGGCGCGGCGAACTGCTTGAAGTTGGTGGTGGTGACTACGAAGGTGTCACCCTTCCACGTGCCAGTGGAGAAGCCTTTGAAGAATCTCGTGGTTGCCGCCACGCTGCCGCTGCCGTCCGTGGGAATGACGCGGTGGTCGTTCACCATCTCGACCTGAATCGCTACGTGGCTCTCCGACTGCACGACCTGCATGATGTTGTTGTAGGCACCGGAACGCATCGGATTGTTGTTGAAGCCGATGATGCAGCGATCGGTGAGGCTGCGCATTTCGGGGCCATCGGGCGACACGCCCTGCATGTCGACGTAGGGCTTGTTGCGCTCCCTGGCGGACGCTTTCATCGCCGGCATCCGCCCGTTCGGCGGATCAACGACCAACGAGGTGCGCAGGCTGCCATCGAGCTGGGTCGCCAACTCCAGAAAGCCCGAGTTGTAGCCAACATCCACATCCGCCTGGCCGTCTAGGCCCTCGCGGAGCTCACCCTCGTTCGCCGCGGCCGCAGCGCGCCGATCGACGATGCCGCGCTGGTACTCGGCGACCTCTTCCTCGGTGAGGAACTCCTTGTCCTTCCACCGCTCGGGGCGGTTCATCGGCGTCGCGTTCTTGAAATCCCAGTTCCCTTGCAGGCTGGGCTTACCCCAAGGCTTCATCGGTACTTCGGCGGTAGCAGGGGCCGCAATCAGCACGACCATCATCGTCAGAAGAAGTGTCTTGGTTCTCATCATGACCTCTCCATCCTCAGTAGAGGTTTTTCAGCACGGGCTTGGTCCGATCCGCACCCCTACGCAGGTGACTCCACATCGCGTCTTCGGCGAACGGCACGCACTTGTACTCCAGAAGGCGCGCACCTTCCTCCATCCGCCGGTAGAGCGGCATCTTGATCGTCCAGGGTCGGGTGAAGACCTGAGGATCCTCGATCGTGGCCTCGTACTCGATGTGATTCGCCCCCATGGGCGTGTAGCGCTCCGTCACTTTCAGCTGATCGCTGTGCCAGGTTCCGGTGGCGTCGAGCCACGTATCCGGCATCTGGTCGGTCACCTCCACCACCAAGGTATCGCCTTCCCAGCGGCCGACCGAGTAGCCCATCCACGACGGCAACTCGCCCCGGGTACCGGGTCGGTCCAGGTGGATGATGCGGCTGTTGCTGCCCCATTCATAGGCGATGAAGATCTTCTCCTCCGACTGCACGATGTGAAACGGCAGCGGCATGTAAGTCTGGCGCGGGAAGCCCGGGATGAAGCACTTCACCACCGGATCCCAGAGGTTCCACTCGGACCTGTACTCCTCGCGCTGCGCCCGAGCCTCGTCGGTGTACGGAATGGTGCCGCCCTCGACGTAGCTGTGGCCCGCTGGAATCGCGCCCAACGCACCCAGCACGATGGTCGCCGGGCCCTTTTCGGCGTGACCGCCTTCCAAATTCCAATGGGCGGTACCGACCGCCTGCCAGAGACCGTTCAGATCCGGCTCTTCAGCTGCCGCCAGGCCGCAAAGCACGGTCGACGCAAGAAACAGCCAGCAAAGCGCGGTTGTCGAGATTGCTCTTCGTTTCGCCATGACAGTCTCGCCTACCGCTCCCTCGGATCAGAACCGTCTCTCGGGGCACCGGTTCCCGAAGAGCCCATGAATAGGCTTTCCCCGTTCGCGAAGGTGATGTCGCGGCCACTACCCCGACATTTCGGAACGCAATCCGGGTCCTTGCTCTGATAGCCCCTGACAATCACTTCGGACCCGACGGCGAGCACCGTGCGGCTTATCCCGCGGCGCAGCAGGGTGTTCGGCGTACCCCCCTCCATCATCCACGATTCCGTCGTGCCGTCTTCCTTGGTGACGTCCACGTGAATCCAGCTGTGGGGATTGACCCACTCCACCTTGACCACCGTGCCCTCGATCGTGAACGGCCGGTTGGCATCGAACTCCGAGGAGAAGGCATGGTGGGCGTTGACCGCCAGCGGGGCTCCGACGAGCACCGCTATGGCCGCGAAAGTCGTCACGAAGCGTCGTGCAGTGCGAGCCATGGGAACCTGACCTCCAGTTGTGGCAGCGAAGTCCAATTCTAGTCCAAAAGAAGACGGCGCACGTCGCCGCATAGGACCCAAGCGTCTCGCGACCACTAGCGCCCGGCGGAACGCCGATACGAGGTCAAGCGCTGGCGATAGTCGCTCAGCTGCGGCGCTGGAGCTCCGGACTCCTGTGCCACGTCGAGGGCCTGGCTCATGCGCGCGGCCGCTTCTTCGAACCGACCGATGTCGGCAAAAGATGCTGCGAGGTCGTCGTAGAGCTGCGCCATGACCGGTGCCAACGGATTGCCGCGATTGCGCACCGCGTAGGCGTGGTCGAGGTTCTCTATCACCTCGTCGACGGCCCCCCGCTGCGCCGCGCTCATCGCCACGAGCATCAGCATGTGAACGTTGTCGGGCTCACCCTCGAGAACCTGGGTCGCGACCCCCTCACCTTCGTCGAAGCGGCCCAGCTTGACGAGGGCGCCGGCCACTACCGACTGCGCGCCCTGCCGATCGGGATCGATGGCGAGGACCCGTCTCGCAGCGCGCAGAGCTTCGGCCACAGCGCCCTGCCGATCGTAGATGCCCGCGGCGACGAGCCATGCCTCTGCGAAGTCGGGGGCGAAGGCGAGTAACTCCTCGATCTCGCGCCTTGCACGAGGCAGGTCGCCGACGTCGGCATAGGTGCGGGCGCGATGGAGGTAGCTGTGCGAGTCGACGGCCTCGTCCAAAACCGATGCCTGCAGAGGATCCTTGTGCGGCAGCGCTTCAGGGAGTCCCCGCGCCTCCTCCACCTTCTGCCGGGCGAGCGTCTCCTGTCCGGAGCGGGCGTAGGCTCGTGCCAGCGAGATCACGATCGCCCGCGTGCCGCCGTCGAGACGATAGGCCTGCTGGAGATGACCTAGGGCCTCCTCGACACGATCGTCCGACAGGGCCAGTCGACCCATTCCGAAGGGTGCGAGCGGGTTCGACGGGTCGAGCTGGGCCGCGGCATGGTAGTGAGCGGCGGCATCCTCGTCACGCCCCACTGTCTCGAGGGTCTGCGCGTACCGGATCTTCGCCGGCGCGTACGACGGCCGCAGACGCGTCGCACGCTCGTACCACTCCAGAGCCGCCGTCGGATCCTGGTACTCCAGAAGGGTAGCCAGGAAGTAGCTCCAACGCATCTCGTCGGGATCCAGCAGCGCCGCTTGGCGGTAAGCGTCGGCCGCTTCCGACAAGAGTCGATGGGCGTCGAGAACCATGCCATAGCGCCCCCACGCTGAGGCATCGCTCGGAGCGCGCTGCACCTGGCCATGCGCCTCGTCGATCCTCTGACGCACACGCTCCTCGACTTCGCCCAGCGTCGGGTAGGGGGCTTGTGCAGCCGCGACTGCCAGCACGGCGAGTGCCAAGGCGGGGAACCGAGCGCGCTCGGCCATCACAACGCCGTCCCCTGCCCGCGTCGGAGAGTCACGGTTCGCCTAACCGGAGTGCCAGGGAAGCCCTCCGAGAAGCCATCGGGCCAGCGGACCTCGAAAGCCTCGACACGCTCAGCCGCACCCAACCCGAACCAGACACCGCCAGGGCCGGAGGTCAGGTAGCCCTGCGACCGCGACGCGACCTTCAGCATGCGCCGTGAGCCGACCACTGCGATGACCCGGCTGCCCGGTGCCTCTCGCGAGACCCGGGGATCGAGAAGGCGCACCTCGACCCACGCCGACGCGTTGCCATCGTCGTTGCGCCACAGGCGAACTGGACCCTCCATCTGGGTGGTCAGGAGATCGAGATCGCCGTCGCGATCGAAGTCAGCAGCGACCAGGCCGCGGCTGACCTCGACCACCGTCGACCAGGCGCCGAGCTCAGTCACGTCCGCGAACCGCCCCCCTCCGAGCCCCTCGAAGATGAGATTCGGTTCGGCGTAGTACCCCCAGAAGCCGCTGTCGCCCGCTTTCAGCGACCGGGGCCGGCGTTTGATCGCACCGTTTACTACCACCAGGTCGAGATCGCCGTCGTTGTCGAGGTCGCCGAACGCAGCACCGAAGCCCGTGAACGGGATGCTCGGCAGACCTAGGCCGCTCGACGCCGTCGAGTCATCGAAGCCCGCGACACCCCGATTCTCGTAGAGGGTGTTGGTCTCTTCGATGAGGTGACTGACGAAGAGATCGATGTCGCCATCGCCGTCGGCGTCGCCAGCCGCCAATCCCATCCCCGCTTCGGCGACTCCGTGGCGATTGTTGGCGAGCCCGACCAGAACGGCGTCATCGACGAAGGTGCCGTCGCCACGGTTGATCCAGAGCTGGTTCGAGTCGCCATCGTTCGCCACATACACATCGAGGCGCCCATCGCCGTCGAAGTCCAAGCAAACGACACCCAGACCGGCCTCAGCCACCCTCCCGACGCCCGAAGTCCGTGAGATGTCTTCGAAGCGACCCTCGCCGAGGTTGCGGTACACCCGATCGGCCAACCCGTTCAGCTGTGCCGGTCCGCAATAGTCGACCCTGCCACCCTCCAGCACGCACTCACGCGACGGATCGAAATCGACGTAGCGGGTCACGAACAGATCGAGGAGACCGTCTCCGTCGAGCTCACAAAACACTGCCGACGCGGACCACAGCTCATCGCCGACCCCGGCGCGGTCGGTGACGTCGCGAAACGTTCCGTCGCCCTGGTTTCGGTATAGAGAGTCGCGGCCCCAGTTGCTGACGAACAAATCGAGGTCGCCGTCGTTGTCGATATCGCCGACCGCGGTCCCCATGCCGTAGCGCCGATCCCCCAGGCCCGCCTCTCTCGTGGCATCCACGAAACGGCCGCTCGCCTCTCGACGGTAAAGAGCGTTGCCGACAGCCGTGGGGCTCCCGTCCGCCGGGAATCGATCTCCTCCGTTGACCAGGTAGACGTCGAGATCGCCGTCACCCTCCACATCGAAGACTGCGACGCCGGCACCCATGATCGCCGGCATTGGGTACGAGCCTTCGGAGCCGGACAGATGAACGAAATCGAGCCCCGACTCGACGGTCACGTCGACCAACTCGACCTGCCGGGCGAAGGCCCCGCCCGTGCTCCCAGAGGCCCCACCGTTGACCGCCGGTGAAGGACGCTCACCGCACGCTAGTGCAGCGACGACCAGCCATGGCAGGTGGAACAGGCGCGCGGAAGCCACTACTGCGGCCCCCCGTCGGGCGCCAGCAGATCGCGCGCGCCCACGTGGTCGGGATCGAGCCGCAGCACGGTGCGCAGCTGCGCACTCGCCTCGTCGAACCGGTCGAGCGATCCGAGCGAAATGGCGAGCGCGAAGTGGGCGTTGGCGTCGTCTGGACGCGACTCGACTGCCCGGCTCAGGTGCTGGGCCGCGACCGCGTAGCGACTCTGTCGGCCGTAGAGGACGCCGAGGTTGAAGAGCGCATCGAAGTGATCGGGCTCCAGTCGCAGCACTCGCAGGTAGATCTCCTCGCCCCTCGCCAGATCGCCCACCTCGAGCGCATCGTTGGCCGCGGCGGCCAGAGCCCCGAGACTACGCACTCCGCCCCTGATCCGATCCAGAAACGGGTCTGGTGGGCTCGCCGGACCGATGCCGTCTGCCAGATCCACCAGCAGCCCGCTCGCCTCGTGGCTACGGCCGAGCTCTCGATACGCGGCCGCCAGCAGATATCTCACCTGCTCGACGCTCGGGTCGAGCTCGAATGCCGCCTCGAGAAGCCGGGCCGCCTGCTCCGGCTCTCCTCTCCTCGTTGCGATCCGGGCGGATCCCAGAAAGCCCCAAGGCTCGGCCGGATCCTCGGCTTGAAGCGTCGTGAACTGCCGCGACGCGCCTTCGAGGTCGGCGCCTGCGAGCAGTACGTTGCCGAGACGGAAACGAGCCGGCGTATAGGTCGGCAGGCGGTCCAAGACCATCACGAAGAAGCGTTTCGCCGAGTCCAGCTGGCCTCGCTCCTCGGAAAGAAGACCTAGGTAGTAGGCCCAGTCTGGCGTGTCCGGTGCCAACCGAAGGGCGATGGAGTAGCACTCTCTGGCGAGATCGACATACCTGTGCGCGTGATACAGCGTGGCCAGTTCGCCGAAGACTTCGGCCTCCGGCGGTGTCGCGCGAGCTTCGGCGACCGCTCGTGAGATGGCGTCGCGGACCCCTGGGTCGAGATCCTCCAGGCTGGCGATCGTCGGCACGACCGGGGCTTCCACGACAGTCTCCGCAAGGGGCTCTGCGCACCCGAGGAGAGCTCCGCCAGTCCCCATCAACAGCAGGCAGAGTAAGCGGTCCAATCGAAAGTGGCCCGAAGAACGCACCCTACTAGCGCTCCACCACAAGAGCCTGGTCGATGGCAATGTCCTCGAGCTCTGACGCTTCGCCATCCGGCCAGAGGACTTCCAGGCGCTCGACACTGTCGATCTGCCCCAGGCCGAAGTGAACCCTGACGTCGCTAGACGCGCAGTAGCTCATCGTCGGCTGCACCAGACGGCGCCAGGTCCGTCCCGCGGCACGCACCGTGACCACCGCACCGATGCCGGACCGGTTCGAGCCGGCCTGCTGCAGCGCCACTTGCAACCAGGCGCCTCGTCGTGGGGAGTCGTTTCGAAGCAACCGAGCGGGGCCCGCGTTGTTGACGAGAAGAATATCCAGATCGCCGTCCGAGTCGATATCACCGAAGGCTGCAGCCCGACTGACTTCGAGCAGGGTGAAGGCGGGGCCCGAAGCTCCCGAGACATCCCGAAACCCGACTTCGGACTCGCCGAGCAGGAGCTGGTTGGGCTCCCGATAGTCGAACTCGACGCTATCGCCAGGGCTCACCTTGCCATTGGCGATGAAGAGATCCAAGACTCCGTCAAGGTCGAGGTCGACTAGGCCGGTCCCGAATCCCGTGTACGGCTGGCTCACTGCGCCCAGGCCGAGCTCGTCGGTCGCGTCAGCGAAGCTGCCGTCACCACGGTTGCGATAGAAGGTGTTGGTCTCGCCGCTCAAGTGAACGACGAAGAGGTCCCAGTCGCCATCGGCGTCAGGGTCGGCGACGGCAACGCCCATCGAGGCTTCCGGCTGGCCCAGCTCGTTCAGCGCGCATCCTCGAGATAGCGCCTCTTCGGTGAAAGTGCCGTCGCCACGGTTGATCCATAGGAAGTTCGGCCGCTGATCGTTGGCGACGTAGAGGTCCACGAGACCGTCGCCGTCGAAGTCAGCCGCACCGACGCCGAGCGCCGTCGAAGGCCTGCCGCCGAGACCGCTCGCTTCGGTGACGTCAACAAAGCCCGCCTCTCCGTCGTTGCGATACAGCGTGTCTTGTTGGGCGGTGTACTCGCCCGGGCTGCAGTAACCCTCGAGGCCCATCGGACCGACGCAGCGCCGCTCGACCTCCGGCGACCAAGCGAGATAGTTGCAGACGAAGAGGTCGAGATCCTGGTCGCCGTCGAAATCGAAGAAGATCGAGCACGTCGAGTAGCCTTCGTCGCCAACGCCCGTCGCCGCCGTCACGTCCACGAACGAGCCACTGCCACGGTTGCGGTACAGCGTGTTTCGGCCGAGGTTGGTGACGTAGAGATCGACGAGACCGTCGCCGTCGTAGTCCGCGGCCGTCACTCCGGAACCGTAGCCCCGATCGGCGACGCCGGCGCGCTCGGTCCAGTCCTCGAAGCTGCCGTCGCCACGGTTTCGGTACAGGCGGTTTTCGGCCGCGCTGTCGCCGCGCGGCGGCAGCGACCCGGACTGCACCAGATAGATGTCCAGCGCGCCGTCCCCGTCGATGTCGACGAGACCGCCACCGCCCTGCATGAGCTCCGGGTAGTAGAAGTCCCCCGCGGCGCCGTTGCGGTGGACGAAACTCACGTTCGCGTCGCGGGCGACGTCCACGAACCGAGCTGCTAGAACGCGTGAACTGGGCTCGCCACTCACGAACGGCACTTCTGCGGAGCGCTGTTCGCAACTCAATGCGCCGAACGCCGCCAATGCAGTCGAGACTGCCACGCTCTTTCGGATGCGAGCCGACTGCAGATGCATTCCAAGAATCATAGATTGATAAAAAAGGTCGGCGACGCTGCGGAACAAACATCCGTCTGTTAAGGTAGCTGAGAAGGTTACTTTCATTTATCAGCCTGCTCCCTTCTCTTTAGCTGGACTGCCGGAACAACTCAGCTTGAGGCCGATGCCTCCCGCCCGGCAGCCAGGAGCAGAAAGAGCGATGGCGCTCGTCGCGTGAGAATGGCGCGGAGCCAGGCTCATTCTTGGTCACAACACCCCGACCGGGTGCTGACGATAAGTCGGATCGATGCCGCGGCACCGATCCGGGACAACCAAGTGGAGACACGAAACATGAGACGACTCGCCGGCGGATTCTTCTTACTCGCACTGCTCGGCGCACCCGCGTTCGGAGATGCTCCGGAGACGGGGACGATCACCGGCACGGTGAGCGACGCAGGCGGCACCCCGCTGCCGGGCGTCAACGTCACGACGTCGGGAGAACGTGGAGAGAAATTCTCGGTCACGCAGGCGGACGGAACCTTCCGGTTCGCCCTCCTCGTACCCGGCAACTACACCGTCACGGCCCTGCTCGAAGGCATGGGCGAGTCCGAGGCCGCGGTGGTGGTGGAAGCGGGCGGGCGCGAACAGATCGACTTGAAGCTCGCGCTAGCCACGGAAGAGACCATCAACATCACGGCCGAGTCGCCGATGGTCGACAAGTACAACGTCACCGCGGGAACCACGGTGAGTGCCGAGGTCGGGGCCCAGACGGCTGGAACGACTCGCAGCTACTACGGCGTGATCAATGCACTGCCGGGAGTGACCTCGGACGCCGACAACGACGACATCCAGCAGACACGTCCGCAGGTCAACGGCAGCCACTTCGCCGACCAGGCGGTTTTCGTCGATGGTGTCGACACGACCTTCGCGAAGTTCGGTGGCAGCCGGGTGTTCCTGCCGACGACGGCTCTGACCGAGGTCTCGATGGAGGCCGGTGGCTCATCGGCCGAGTACGGTCGTGCGGTCGGCTCCTGGACCAACGTCATCGTCAAGTCCGGAACCAACAAGTTTCACGCCAGCGGCATGGTCCAAGAGCAGGACGTCGAATGGGGCGCCGACTACCAGGACCACATCGAGCTCGAGCAGCGCGAGACCTTCCCCTTCCCGAGGGACTACTTCAAGCGCAACGACTTCGAGAAGGACAACCACTCGACAGGCTACGAAGCCTCGGTGGGCGGACCGATCAAGACCGACAAGGCATGGTTCTTCGTCGCCTTCAGCGACTTCGACGACGTCAACTGGGAAAAGGGCCTGGTCACCCAGAACCTGCTGCCGGGACAGGATATCGGTGGCGATCCCATCAACTCGAGCTTCCAGATGGAAGCGCAGATCTTCAAGTTCAACTACCAACCCAAGCCGGAGCACTCGCTGGTCTTCTCGTTCATGGACACGCCGGCGCAGCGCACCTATCGGCACCCGCCGATGGCGGACTACTGGACCCCCACTCCGCACATCTTGAGCGGTGAGCTTGGGTCGGCGAGCTACAACCTCTCGATCTCGGCGGACCTGTTCCTCGAGTTCAAGGTCGCGGTGCACGACTCAGCGGAAGACAAGACGCTCGCTTGCGGATCGACCTCTATTAAGGCAGGGGCGTTTGACCACGGGCGCGGCGAGCCGGCAGCCGGCGAATTCGACTGTCTAGCGGCCAAGGCCCAGGACCGTGGTCCTGACGGCACCGGCCCACTGCGCTTCCCAGCCGATCCCTCACAGGGTATCCACTGGCCCGGCAACAACTACGGTGTCTACATCGACACCGCCTTCATGGGCGCCTGGCACAACGGCTGGATCCTTTCGGACGGATTCGGAACCAACGAGTTTCCGCGCGATCAGGCCAATGTCGGTCTCACCCAGTTCGCCGGGGCCCAGCACGAGATCAAGTACGGTCTCGACTTCCAGGAGACCGCGTGGGAGGGCAACAACTTCCGCTCCGCGCTCTACTTTGGCCCCAACTACACCTCGTTCAACCCCTTCGGCTATATCGGGGCCGGCAGCGGAGATCCGGGTACCTGCGGCCTCTTGAGTGGCAGCTTCTGCGGCTGGTACGACTACAACGCCGACTTTCTGGTCAACAACAAGGGCAGCGGCGACAGCCAGGTGACAGACACGGCGTTCTTCGTTCGTGACCGGTTCACGGTCGGCGACCATTGGACATTCAACCTCGGCGCGCGAGCCGAAAAGCAGACGGGCACCAACGACATCGGTCGAGAGGTGTTCGACGCCAGCTACATCTCGCCAAGGCTTTCGGTGACCTACGACATCAAGGGCGACGGCAAGATGTTGGCCAGCCTCAACGCCGGCCAGTACCACGCGCAGCTGAACCAGGCCTGGATCGCCGGCGGCGGCACCAGCGCCGGCGGTCTCCACGACCAGTGGAACGGCTTCACCGGACTCGAGACCTGGCTCTTCTGCGATCCGACCGACGTCGCCGCCCTAGGCGGCTTCGGGCTGTGCACCAACTCGGCAGGGGTGCCAGAAGTCGGATACAACTACGCGTGGTCCCGTGAGGACGTAGGCCACTACTGGCAGCTGCACGACGCAGGTGTCTTCCAGTCGGACATCGACCCCTACTACAAGGAAGAGCTCGTCGCCGGCTTCGAGTGGCAGTTCTCCAGGAACTGGGCCATGGACACCAAGCTCATCCTCTGGGATCTGAAGAACATGATGATGTCCAACACCCAGCTCGGTCTGGGTGGCCAACAGTTCTACCTGACGGCCAACTACAAGGACGTGCCTGACATCCTGAGGAGCATCGAGGACGCGCGCCTTGCCAACGGCATCGCACCGCAGCTCAGCCAGGCGGCTCTCGACAACTTTCCGGAAGGAAAGAAGGAGTACAAGGCCCTGCAGGTGCAGTTCAACCGGCGGCTCGCCAACGGTTGGGCGCTGTACAACAACATCTCCTGGTCGGAGACCGAGACCACGGGCTCGGGTGCGTGGTGGAACAACACCAACAGCAACTACGCCGAGGACTTCCAGGTCGTCCTGGACCAGGGCATGATCGACACGTGCACGGCCCAGCAGGCCAATCGCACCTTGCCGATCGACTGCCAGACGACGTTCGGTCAGTTCATCGGTCAGCCGGTGTCGACCATCAACCGCTTCGGCAAAGACATCAACAACGACCGGCCGATCATCTTCAACAGCTTCGGCTACAAGACCTGGCAGGCCGGCAAGCAGGACTTCACTCTCGGGGGTCATTTCACCTACCAGAGTGGGCTGCCTTGGGTGCGCTTCGAGTCGGTGTCGAACACCGGAAGCATTCTCAGCGGCGGCAACAGGGGTAACTCGACGGTCGAGCTGAGGACGGCTCCAGCAGGAGATCACGGTACGCGTCACGTCGACGAGTACACGATCAACCTGAGTGGCGCCTGGGGCTTCCCGCTGGGCAAGGAGGGATTGCGAGGTGAGTTCCGAGTGGAGGTGCTCAACGTCACCGACCAGCAACGACTGCGCAATCTGAACTTCGGCCGACAAAGCGGGCAGGACTCCTCCTCGATCGCCGGTCGTGGCACACCATGGCCCGCCAGACGCGTCTGGCAGCGGCCGAGACAGGTGAGGGCGAACGTGACCGTGAGGTTCTAGCCTCAGGACGTCTCGTTCTCAGCAGTACGGACCGACATGGGAGGTCGGGCGCAGGCCCGGCCTCCCTTACACTTTCGCGGTGTATCACTCCGGCATCCCGCTAGCGGTCGCTCTGCTTCTCTTTGCCTGCGGCGAGCGAAGCCTCCCGCCAGCGCCAGGTGAGCCTACCGAGGCCTCGGCGTGGCCGGATGACGGGTCCGGCCACCAGCACATGCTGGAGATCCTCGCCTCGATCCGCGACCGCACAGCCAGCGACAGCCCGTGGCTGGGCGACGCCGCGCTCGAGCGCGCCCTTGCCGCCCTGGCAGCGCTACCACCGAGAACGGACTCGACGCGCCGTTGGCGCATCCTCCTCGATGTCGCCGAGCACGAGCTACGACTCGGCGACGAGCGCGGCGCGATCGATCACTTTCTCGAGGCCTACGCACTGCTTCCGGACCTGGGCCCGTCGATCTCCAACGACGACAGGCTGGCGAGCATCTTCCGGCTCGGCATCGCCTTCATGCGCCTAGGCGATCGGGAGAACTGCGGCGCCCTGCACAGCGGGGAGAGCTGCATTCTGCCGATACGCGGCGCCGGAGTACACACCAGGACGGAAGGCTCACAGCAGGCGATCCGTTACTTCTCGGAGATCCTCGCCTCCACGCAGCCGACTTCGCCGTTGAATCTGAAAACGGCGTGGCTTCTGAACATCGCGTATATGACGCTGGGCGAGTACCCGGACGGAGTACCTGAAGAGGTCCGCATGCCGGAGGCGATCTTCGCGTCAGGACAGGCCTTTCCCCATTTCGAGAACGTCGCACCCCAGCTCGGTGTGGCCACCGTCAACCTCTCGGGCGGAGCCGTCTTCGATGACCTCGACGGCGACGGCCTCGCCGACGTCTTCACCACCACTTTCGACACCGCCGTCGGTCCTCGCTTCTTCCACAACGAGGGCGACGGCACCTTCACCGACCGCACCAGCCAGGCGGGCATCGAGAATCTGTTCGGCGGCCTCAACCTGGTTCAGGGCGACTATGACAACGACGGCGATCTCGACCTCTTCATCCTCCGAGGAGCCTGGCTCTACGTCGGCGGCCGACATCCCAACTCACTCCTACGAAACGACGGCGAGGGCGTCTTCACCGACGTGACCTTCGCCGCCGGCCTCGCCGAGGTCGACTACCCAACCCAGGCGGCAGCCTGGGCCGACTATGACAACGACGGCGATCTCGACCTCTTCGTTGGCAATGAAGAGGGTGACGGTCTCGGCATTCTTGGTGACGACACGCCTGACTTCGAGGCCCCCTGCCAACTGTTTCGCAACGACGGCGACGGGAACTTCACCGACGTCGCCCCACAGGCCGGCGTGGCCATCAGCACCTACGTCAAGGGGGTGGTCTGGGGCGACTACGACAACGACCGTTTCCCGGACCTATACCTTTCGATTCTCGGCGCTCCAAATCGGCTCTATCGCAACAACCAAGACGGCACCTTCACCGACCTCGCGCAAGAGCTCGGGGTCTCTGCCCCGATCCAGAGCTTCCCTGTGTGGTTCTGGGACTACGACAACGACGGCAACCTCGACCTCTACGTGTCGAGCTATCGCGGCTTCGGAAGCGTGGCACTGGTGGCTGCAAGCTACTTCGGCATCGAAGTACCGTGGGAGCTCCCCCGCCTCTACCGCGGTGACGGGCGAGGCGGCTTCAAGGACGTTTCTCAAGCAGCCGGGCTCACGCGCCTACACCTACCCATGGGCTCGAACTTCGGTGACCTCGACGGCGACGGCTTCCTCGACTTCTACCTCGGCACCGGCTATCCGGACTACGAGGCGGTGATGCCGAACGTGCTGTACCGCAACCGCGAGGGCCGCGACTTCGTCGACGTCACACTCGCAGCGGGCTTCGGCCACCTACAGAAGGGGCACGCAGTCGCCTTCGCCGACTTCGATCAGGATGGCGACCTCGACGTGTTCGAGCAGATGGGCGGCGCCTTCCCAGGCGACCGTTTCGCCGACGCTCTGTTTCTCAACCCAGGCTTCGGCAACCACTGGATCACACTGCATCTGCGGGGAAACATCTCGAATCGAGCCGCGATCGGTGCACGGCTGAAGATGGACGTGATCGAGAGGGGGGGCCGGCGGCGCTCGATCCATCGCCGCGTGTCGAGCGGGGGGAGCTTCGGCGCCAATGCGCTCCATCAGACCTTGGGCATCGGCCGAGCCGTGAAGATCGAGAGTCTCGAGGTCTACTGGCCGACTTCCGATCGCACCGACCGCTACGAGGCCGTCGAGGCCAATCGCAGCTACCGCATCGTCGAAGGGGAGGCTCGGCTCGTAACGTTGCGGTAGTTTGCACCCATGCCGTCCACCTTCGATCCCCTGTCTTCCGAATCCCCACTCATCGTCTATCTCGACTTCAAGAGTCCCTACGCCTTCCTCTCGGTCGAGCCCACCAGCGACATCGCGTCTGAGCTCGGAATCGAGGTCGATTGGCGGCCCTTGACCCTGGACATCCCGAGCTACCTCGGCTCGGCGAAGCTCGACGAGCAAGGCAATGTCGCAGAGGCCGACCGGACTCCCGAGCAGTGGGCTGCGGTCAAGTACTCGTATCGCGACTGCCGGCGCTACGCCGGCCTGCGGAGCTTCACGCTCCGAGGCACGATCAAGATCTGGGACACCTCGTTCGCGCATATCGGGTTCATGTGGGCCAAGCGACAGGGAGCCGAAAGGCTGCTCGCCTACATCCGCGCGTTCTACGTGCCCTTCTGGCGGCGCGAGGTCGACGCGGAAGATCCGGCGCGGATCGAGCAGCTTCTCGCCCAGGCTGGAGTCGAACTGGCAGGCTTCCGCGACTTCCTCGACAGCGAAGGCCGTGCCGAGCACGACGTGATGCAGGCCGCGATCTGGGAGGCGGGAATCTTCGGCGTACCCAGCTTCCTGGTCGATGGTGAGCTCTTCTTCGGGCGCGAGAACCTACCCATGATCCGCTGGATGCTCGCCGGCCGTCAGGGTGCGGCGCCGGACATCGCCTACCGTCACTTCGAGGCTGTGGTTTGAGCGCCGACTCCAAGATCGTGGTCGCCGTCGACTTCCGGCAGCCGCAGTCGTACCTTGCGATCCGGCCAACTCGGCAACTGGCCAAGGACCTGGACGTCGAGCTCGACTGGCGACCCTTCCCGGTGCCGGCGCCCTCTCCGCCCGATCCGGCCACCGAAGGCGAGCGGGGCTCCCGCCACCTTCAGCTCAGAGCACGTTATGTCGAGCAGGATTTGCAGCGCTACGCCGACGTCCAAGGTCTCGTGCTGGGCGACATCTACCGCTCGCCCGACACCGCGACCGCGAACGCGGGTCTGCTGTGGGCAAAGCGGCAGTCCCACTCCCATGGCGAATCCGCCTCGGTCGACCGATACGTCGACGCCCTCTTCTCGGCCTACTGGGACGGCAGCTTCGACATCGAAGACGCGAGCGCCGTTGTCGACAAACTCGAAGAAGCCGGCATCGACGCCGACTCGTTCGACCCCGAAGCGCTACGCGGTGACGTGGACCGCTGCGTCGACGAGCTGAAACAGGCCGGCGTCGTCGGCGCTCCGGCTTATCTGGTCGCCGACCAGCTCTTCATCGGCAGAGCCCACCTGCCAATGATCCGATGGCTCCTCACCGACCGTCAGGACGCGCCACCGATCTAGGCCGGTGGCTTGAACGGCAGGTCGGGGAGCGCGACCTCCTCGGCTTCGAAGAGCGGCTCTGCGGCGTCCCTGAAGCCCAGGCGAAAGGTGCCGTCGACGGGTCTGCCCGCTTCGAGCGCCTCTCTCGCCTCGTGCACCTCCTGCGCGGTCGCTTCGTCCCAGCTGACCGTGTGCGCGCGTGGCGGCCCGACGGGTTCCCCGTTCGAGTCGAGCTCACGCACCCAGAAGTAGATCGCCCCCTCCTGGCCCGTCTGCTTGACCGGCTCGTCGACCGCGACCCAGTAGAGGCGGAAGTGTTCGGGCAGGACATCGGTCGTCGGCCACCCCTCCATCGAGCGCAGCCCGAGGTAGGTACCAACGTAGAGAACGCTCACGACCACCACGGCGCCGAGCTTGACCGTCAACGGCCAGCGGCTTGCCAGGCCGAGGTTCAACAGCAACGCCGCGAGCGCGGCATAGGCGACGGCAAGGAGCAGGCTCACGCGCCGGTTCGATCCTTGACAGCCCGCGCAAGAAGATCCTTCGGTACGTGACTGAGGCTCGTCACCGTCCCCTCGGCGTTGACCACGAAGCGCACAGCGGTGATCTCTTCGCCCGTACCGCTGAGCTGGTGGTCGCCATAGTAGACGACCTCCACCCGCGGGTTCAGCCGCTCGATCTTGAGCGTCACCTCGACAGGCTCGGCGGTGTTGGCCTTGTAGTGCAGGAGGTTGACCACGTACTCCCCTGGCAGCACGGTGCGGATCGACACGGTCTCCTGGTTGATCGGGTTCGAGATCTCGCGACCGTCAACGACGAAAGTGTCGAAAAAGGTGCCGCGGTCGTCGCGGTCGAGGTGCATCACCTCGGTCTCCTGGTTGTGGTACCAGACCAGCGCTCCGCGCGGGTCCTCGACGACCGCGTCTACGTCGTCCGGGTGCTCGTCGGGCCAGCGCACGGTGATGAGCATCTGCGCGTTGGTGTCGATGTCACCGCTCCTGTCAGGATCGCTCATCAGAGCGAAGGCGACGACGAACATGAAGACGAACCCCAAGAGGGCGTTGAAAAGGACATCGGTGAAGGCATCCTGGCCCTCGGCGGCGGAGCGCAGCAGCCTAGGGTGCACCGGTTCGCCCTCCCACGGCAGACACGTAGGCGTCGGTGACAACCGTGACGCGATTCAGCAGGTCCTGCGCCGCCGAGTCGAGGACCTGGTATTGCAGTTTCAGCAGGGTCGACGTCACCAGCCCCGCAACGGTCGTGTAGAGGGCCACCGCCATGCCGCCGCTCATGTCTGCCAGTAGCTGACGAGCCGCCGAGCCTTCGAATTCCCCGACCTGGGCGACCGGCGCCAGCATCAAGATGAAGCCGACCATGGTACCCAGCAGCCCGAGCTTCAGCAGGACATCGCTGGCGAAATGACCCGTCGAATGTCGGTTCGCGATCGTGTCGCCCAGTGCCCGGATAAGAGCGGACTGCTCACCCGCCAGAACCCCGGCCTCGTGCTTGTCGAGCAGGTTCCACAGATGGTCGGCGAGGTAGCCCCCCTCCCAGTCCTCCTCACCCACTTCGACCCCAGCGGGGGTCAGCCCAAGAGCCGTCGCGTCCGCGCTCGCCACCTCCGTCTCCAGGACGACCAGCCGATTCCGCTCCGCAGACATGCGGAACGTCAGCATTCCCCATTGGCAACTCGCCACCACATAGATGGCGAGAATCACGTACGAAATGTAGGAGCGATCGCTGCGCAGGGCATCGCCGAGCAGGCCGCGCTCGGTGACCAGAAAGAAACCGAACACCAGGAGCCCGACCAGAATCAGTGAGCGGAGGCCCAGATTGTGCTGCGAAGCCGGACGCGCCACGAGGCCAGCAGTCTACCCCCCGACCTGAGGTCCTCGGAGGGTAAGATCGGAAACAGCGCTATGAGCGAGGTCAAGATCTGCGATGTCTCCCTGCGCGACGGCATGCAGGTCATGAATCGGCACGCCGTCATCCCGCTCGAGGCACGCCTGCACCTCGTCGACGCCCTGATCCGCGCCAACGTCCCTTACATCGAGGTCGGCTCCTTCGTGAACCCGAGGGTGGTGCCGGCAATGGCCGACACACGTGAGCTGCTGCACCGGATGCCGGCCTACGACGGGCAGATCGCGTGCCTGGTGCCGAATCTCAAGTACTACCAGGAGCTCAAGCTCGCGGCGCGCGTGAACACGGTCGCGCTCTTCGTGTCGGCATCGGAGGACTACGCACGCAAGAACACCCGCATGACCGTCGACGAGGCGGTCGATGCTGCCGCAAGAGTCGCCGAGGCCGCGCTGGCCGACGGCCATCGGCTGCGTGGCTACCTCTCGTTCGCGTTCCGCGACCCGTCGATGGCCGACGGCCTCCAACCCGTCGAGCAGATCGAGCGGATCACCAGACGGCTCATCGACATTGGATGTGAAGCTGTCGCCCTGTCGGATACCGACGGCATGGCCTCGCCAAGCGATCTGCAGCGCGTCATCGGCCACGTACGATCGGAGATCGGTCTCGACCACGTGGCCGTGCACCTGCACGATCGACGGGGTCTCGGCATCACCAACGCCTTCGCGGCCTACCAGGAGGGCGTGCGGATCTTCGACTCGTCGATCGGGGGGATCGGCGGGGCGATCACCGTGCGCCACTCGATCGGCAACATCTCGACCGAAGAGCTGGTCTGCATGTTCGACTCGATCGACGTCGAGACCGGCGTCGATGTCGAGCCCCTGATCGAGGCCGGCTGCCGCGTATCGCAGATGGCCGACTTCGTCGGCGACCCACCGCCACCGAGTCGCATCATCCTCGACGAGCTCGCCAAGCGCCGCGCCGAGGTGGAGGAGACGGAAGGCGTGGAGGCGAACCTCAGCCTCAAGGATCTGGTCGGGTCGTTGCTTCGCATCCTCGGTAACCCGCCCCAGACCCTGTCGGTCGAAAGCGTCGGCCACACCCTGACCGACGCCGGGAAACAGGTACACCGCTTCCTGCACGCGCCGACCAACCGCGCCGCAGTGATTTTCAGCCTGGCGTTGATGATCGCGGTGACCGGTGTCGGCGCTCTCTTCGTCCGCCTGCTCCCCACCGATTGGGTGGCGCGCAGCGAAGTGATCGCGATTACTCTCTTCAGCCTGGTCATGGTGCTCAGCCTCGGCGGTGCCCTGACCATGGTGCTGGCGCGCGGGCTGCGGCTGCCGCGCAAGATGACGCAGGACGAGCGCGAGATCGTGCGTGAGGCGGTGTCTGGAATCCTAGAAGAACTCGACACGAGAACGGGAGCCACGAGTGGCTGACGATCGCAAGGCCGACGGGAACGAGCTGTCGTTTCACGAGCACGCGCGCGACCAGCTCACCCAGCAGATCCGCACCTACGGCCAGGAGCTGATCCGAGAGTCGGTCGATACGGCCCGCGTGCGCAAGCACCCGCTCGTTCAGCAGCGCGACGTGCAGTTCGCGGCCCAGCGCCTGCATACGGCCTTTCGTGACCGCACCACCGTTCTGCTGCAGATTATCGGCGCTGGCCTCATCGGCGTCTTCCTGCAGGGTTTCACGATCGAGATGCTCGCCGAGGCGCCGAATCTGTGGGCGGTGGTGGTCTACGTGGTGGTCGGTTTCGCTGGCCTCTTTGGTGTCTTCTGGTCGCTCATCCGTTAAGCAGTCTTGGTGACTACTTCGAGGATCTGTCGCTCACGTAGCCCTAGCAGACTTCCCTGAAAGGTCAGCGCCTTTCGGTAGATCCACCACACCGCCGGCAGCTCGAGGATGGTGAGGATGAGATAGATCGGCGGTGACCCGCCGCCTTCTCGAAGGAGGCCGACGAGCATCTCGATCGCGAGCGGAATCGTTGTCGGAGCCACGGCGACGGGGACCAGTAGCGCGAAGACGATCTGCTCGACAACGGTCACGCCGCGCGGCCGGTTGGGCTGCATGGTGCCCGACGACATCGCCATTGGCGCGAGCATCGAACCGAGGTTCCCGGCCAGGCAGCAGAGGAGGTAGATGCAGGGCAGCTACAGAATCGAGGCGACGAAGTGTGACGCGCGCAGCGGCACCAAGACCTGCAGCAGCACCAGGCTCGTGAGTCCGAGCCCTAAACCAAGCGGTGCGTGCGCCAAGTTCTTTCCCAGCAGGATCTCCTCGCGTGGAGCGGCGCTGAGGACGAAGACGCGGAAGCCGTCGCCATCGAAGCCGAACAGGTTCTGCAAGAGCTGTGCGATCGTCATCATCGCCATCCCGATCGCGGCGCGACCCAGGAAGGGGACCAGGGGCTCCGGAGGCTCGTCGAGGCCGCCGTTCGCAATCAGGCCGGCGAACACGACCAGCAGAACCACCGGTGTGAGCAGCACCATCTTGGTGTGAGGCGCCCGCATCAGCATGCGCAGTGCCGAGGTCGCGATGGCGGCGGCGTGAGGCGGGCTGAAGGGCAGGTCCCACTCAACCATGCGATCGAAGCGCGCGGGCTCGTCTGTGGCGACATCACGCTCCGAGCGCACGCGGTTCTTCTTCGGCAAACTCGTGCCGGCGGAGCGATACAGCCGGAGCGTGGTCCGATACGAACGCGCGAGGCTCAACCCGGCGATCGTCATCGTGCCCAGAGCTGCCAGAAGCGCCGGAAACGGATTGCCGCGCTGGGCCCCTATCGAAGCGTAGGCGAGCCAGCCAGGGGGAAGGACCAGGCTCGCCGTGCGTACCGCGGCCATCTCCTCCGACTCCAGCCCCCCCTCCTCCAGCACCTCGGCGACCTTCTCGGCGCCGTCAGGGCCGTCGTCGCGATCGAAGTACAGGCCCGCGAGGCCGGGAATATTGACCACCAAGACGAAGACGATCGTGATCGCGAGTATCACCGTCCCGCGCTTGCGCTTGTCGCCCATCAACGACGTCAGCCAGCCACGCAACTGATGGGTGAGTGCCGTCACCATCAGCATGAGTCCCAAGATCGGGGCCACCAGGGCCAGGTTCGCACCACCGAATCGAATTGCGGACGCCAGACAGAGCCCGAGCATTACAGGCAGCTAGAAGAACTGTGAGAGACACAGCCACGACGCCGCGTAGTTCAGTAGAAACGCGCTGTCGAGCGACACGGGCAGGTGGAGCAGCTTCGACAGCGACAGGGGCTCGGTGCGCTGCAGTTCGGTCATGACACCAATCGCCCAGAAGAACAGAAAGCCGCCCACGACTCCGTCCCACGCGATCAGCACCTCTTCGGGTCCGGCGCGCGGAAGTAGCAACATCCCGAGCCCGAAGGCGAATCCAAAGCCGGCAACCGCCGTCACGCCGGCCGCGATGGCGGTGACCACGGCCACCACGGAGCCCGCGACGCTCGCACGTCGCCAGAGACGCACGCTCAGCGTCCAGCGCAGCCAGAGCATCGCCTTGAGGTGCTCTGTCTTCACGCTTCGGCCGAGGGAGCCGAGGTCGATTCCAACCAGCTCAGCTGTGCGTGGGCTCCCTCGGTAGTGCCGACCTTCTCCAGGAAGCGCGCTTCCAGCGAGCTGCCCTGACGCAGATCGTCGAGCGAGGCCTGCTCCACGAGCCGTCCCTCCAAGATGATGCCAACGTGGGTGCAGAGCCTTTCGACGATCTCCAGCACGTGGGAGGTGATGAAGATGGTCGAACCACGCGCGACGAAGCTCGCCAGCAGGTCGCGGACCACACGCGAGGTCACCGCGTCGACGCCCTCGAAGGGTTCGTCGAGAAAGAGCAGGTCGGGGTCGGGCAGGATCGCCGCCGCGAGGGCAAGCTTCTTCTTCATCCCGTGCGAGTACTCGACTGCGAGCTTCTTCTCGTCAGCCTCCAGGCGCAGTAGGCCCAAGAGCTCGTCGATGCGCCGCTGCACGGTTTCGCGCTCCATCAGGAACATTCGCCCGACGAAGCTCAGATACTCCCGCGCCGTCAGCAGGTCGAACAGCGCCAGATCCTCCGGCACCACGCCGATCCGCCGCTTGACCTCGATCGCCTCTTTGGCGTCGAGCGGATTGCGGCCGAGGAGCTCGATCTCGCCGCTCGTCGGCTGCAGGAGACCGGTGATCATCTTGATCGTGGTCGACTTGCCGGCCCCGTTCGGACCGAGAAACCCGTACAGAGTGCCGGCCTCGACAGTCAAATCGACCTCGTCGACGGCGCACACGTCGCCGAAGTCCCTGGTCAACTTTCGCGTGACTAGCGCAAGGTCGGGCACAATCGCCACCGAAGAGTATGCGAAAGCCAAACCCTGACCTCGAGGAGGATTGATGATGAAGAAGCTACCGATCGCTCTGGCACTCACCGTTGGCGTCGCCGCAGGCGCGGCGAGCATGCACGTCTACGCGCAGGGAGCGGAGCAGAAGCCTGCTTTCATCGTGGTCAGCGCAAGCTCGGTAACGAACGCCGACGCAGAGAAGCTCGCAGCCTACGGCGCCAAGGCCGGACCTCTGGCGCGCGACGCGGGCATCTCCATCCTGGCGCGCGGCAACCCCACAGTGCTCGAAGGGGAGTACACCCACGAGACCGTGACCATCGAGCGTTTTGACTCGATGAAGGCTCTCAAGGCTTTCTGGTTCTCCGACGGGTACCAGGAGGCCAAAAAGCTCCGCGAGGGGCAGGCCGACATTGCCTTTATCGTCGCCATCGAAGGCAGCTAACTTGTCTTCCCTCCGGGGGGGCGGTCGGTGTAGGTGCCCGCCGATGCGCGAAAGGGCAGGGTGAGGAGGTCGACCAAGCTCGAGGCGTCTTGTGCAGCGACGTGCGCTAGTCCGATCTCCATCTGTTCATGCCCCTTCACGGGGTCGCGAACGTAGGTGCCGCAGAGTCGGTCCCACCAGGGCAGGTTGAACCCGAAGTTGCTGTTGGTCTCCCGGCACTCCACCGAGTGGTGCACCCGATGCATGTCGGGAGTGACCACAACCCAACGTAGCCAACCGTCCAGCCGATCAGGCAGCCTGACGTTGCCGTGATTGAAGAGCGAGCTTGCGTTCAGGATCACGGCGAACAGCAGGACACCTTCGACCGGTGCGCCGAGTAGAACGATCACAACCGCCTTGAGGCCGAGTGAGATCAGGATCTCGATCGGATGAAAGCGCACCCCGGTAGTGACGTCGAAGTCGACGTCGGCGTGGTGCACCATGTGCACTCGCCACAGGGCCGGCACGGCATGGAACAGGCGATGCTGAAGGTAGATCGCGAAGTCCAGGATCACCAGCGCAGCCAGAATGCGCACCCATGGCGGTGCATCGAGAATGGCGAGGGCTCCCCAGCCCTGCTTCGCCGCTTCGATGGCGATGTCCGCTTCGGCTGCGGGAAGCAGAAGCCGCGGAACCAGTATGTCCAACGCGAAGACCGAGAGGTTGGCAGTCCAGCGGCGGGAGCGGGACCGGCATAGCTTTCGGCGCGCCGCCACCAGCTCCCATATCGCCATCAGCGAGAAGACCACGAAGAAGGGCGCGATTCGCACCATCTGCGCAGGCGCGATCTCGAATCCGGTCATCCAGATCCCCAGCTTCGATAATGTCGGGCGGCTCTGATCCACACAGCTTACCGGGGGTTCCCAGTCGATGCTGAAAGCCGTGCAGTTGGGTAGCAACAGCGGTCTGCAAGTCTCCGAGCTCTGCCTCGGCACCATGAACTTCGGCGAGCCGGGTCGCGGCCATCAGGGCGACTGGACGCTTGGCCTCGACGAGGCACGCCCGATCTTCGAGGCTGCGATCGAGAAGGGTCTCTTCTACTTCGACTGCGCCGACATCTACGGCATCGGCGCGAGCGAGCGCGTGGTCGGTCAGCTGTTGCGCGAGCTCCTGCCGCGCGACGAGTACGTGCTGGCGACCAAGGTCGCCATGCCCATGGGCCGCAATCCCAACCAGGGCGGCTTGTCGCGTAAGCACGTTCTCGAGGGCGTCGACGCCTGCCTCGAACGGCTCGGCCTCGACTACATCGACCAGCTGGTCATCCATCGCCACCCGCACGGCGTGCGCGCCAACGTCGAGGTTCCGATCGAGGAGACGATGGAGGCACTGCATGACGTGGTCAAGGCCGGCAAGGTGCTCTATCTCGGCGGCTCGTCGATGTTCGCCTGGCAGTTCGTCGAGCTGCAGCTGACAGCCGAGCTCGGCGGCTGGACGAAGTTCGTCTCGATGCAGAACCACTACAACCTCATCTACCGCGAGGAAGAGCGTGAGATGAACCCATACTGCGCCAAAGGGGGAATCGCGCTCACCCCGTGGTCGCCGCTCGCCCGTGGCATCCTTGCCGGCTCCTACAAGGGCGGCTTCGACAAGGGCTCGACCGATCGCTCGAAGGGCCACGACCGCAAGCGCACCGAAAGCCTGTACCAGGGCGAGATGGACTTCGCGATCGCGGATCGCGTGATCGAGATCGCCGAGAAGTACGGTCGGACTCCGGCCCAGATCTCGGTGGCCTGGATGATGTTGAAGCCCGAGATCACTTCACCGATCGTGGGCGTGTCGAAGGTGTCACAGCTCGAGCAGTTGGTGGAGGCGGCGGAGATCGAGTTGGACGCAGCGGACGTGGAGTATCTCGAGGAGCTCTATGAGCCTGTCGTGAATCTGTTGTCGATCGGGTACAGCTAGCGGGTAGCTGACGGCCTAGGGAAGGGATGGTTGCGGAGGGGAGATCGGGTCGGGCGAGGGAGGGCGGAAGGCGAGGGCGATGAGGCAGACGGCGGCGCCTAGAGTGGCGAAGGTGGCTCTTTCGCCGACGGCGTCGGCGAGCAGGCCGATGGGGAGGCCGACCAGGCCGAAGCCGGCGAAGGAGAGCATGGTCAGCGACATCACGCGACCGACGTAGCGGGGCTCGGTGAAGCGCACGATGACGGCGCCGCCAAGCACCTGAAAACTGCCACTGAGCGCGCCGACGAAGACCATCAGTAGGACGATGGTCGAAAAGCTCGGAGATGTGGCGGTCACGACCAGAGCAGCGCCGAAGCCCAAGGCCAGGCGGGAGAAGAGCTTCGGGGCGTTGTCGGAGTCGGCCTTGCGGGCGACGACCAGGCTGGCGGCCAGAGCGCCAAAGGCGCTGACCGCCCACAGCGTCCCCGACTGGGCGGCGGGGGTGCCGAGCTCGTTCTCGACCAGGCCCGGCAACAAAGTGACGTGCGGGAAGCCGATCATGATGACCAAGGTGAAAAGCAGCATCAGCCGCCGGAGCTTCCGGTGGTCCCGGACATAGCGCATGCCGTCGAGCATGTCGGCGAGCACGTGCTGGTTTCGAGCCCCTTCCCGCACTTTGGATTTCGGCAGCAGGATCAGGCTGAGAATCGAGCTCAGGTAGAACAGGCCCATCACCACGTAGGCGATGGCAGCGCCATCGCTGAACCAGGCGAGGAAGGCACCGCCGAGGGCCGGACCGAGGACGCGACAGCCGTTGTTGGCGATCTGGGTCAGCGCCACCGCGTTGCCTCGCAGCTTCTCACCGACGAGCTCGACGGCCAGCGACTGACGGGCGGGACCGAGGAAGGCGAACGAGGCGCCCATGATCAGCGAGCCAACGACCAGGTACATCATCTGGATCCGACCGGTCGCGATCGCCCACGAGATGGCGAAGAACGACGCCATCGTGGCCAGCTGGCAGATCGCAATCACCCGCCGCTTGGGAAGCCGATCCGAGAGCGCACCCCCCAGCGGGGCGAAAGTGAACATCATCAGTCCCTGGGCGAAGGTCACCAGACCGACGGCGCGGTTCTCACCCGTGAGGTCGAAGGCGACGACGCTCTGCACCACAGTCGACATGAAGAAGCCGACGAACGCGAGTACCGATCCCAGCCACAAGATGCGAAATGGGCGCACAGCGAGGGCCGCAAAGGTCCCCTTGATGAAGCCGGCCACGTCGTTTCAACTGTGATGGAGGATAGGGTGCGCCGCAGACAAGGGCGACGATCGCCAGCGTACCCCAGCGCACCGATGCCACTACCTCCGATCTCCATTCTCGACCTCGCCCCCATCACCGAGGGCTCGACCGCGGCTGACGCGCTGCGCAACAGTCTCGACCTGGCACAGCACGCCGAGCGCTGGGGGTATCGGCGCTACTGGGTCGCCGAGCACCACAACATGCCGGGCATCGCCAGCGCCGCCACCTCGGTGGTCCTCGCGCACCTGGCAGCCGGGACGACGACGCTCACGCTCGGCTCGGGCGGCGTGATGCTACCCAACCACGCGCCGCTGGTGATCGCCGAGCAGTTCGGCACCCTGGCCTCGCTGCATCCCGGACGCATCGAGCTCGGCCTCGGCCGCGCCCCCGGCACCGATCAGTACACCGCCTACGCCCTGCGCCGAAACCTCGCCGGCGACGTCGATCACTTTCCGTCTGACGTCAGGGAGCTGCAGGACTACTTCCGCGCCCCGGACGGTCAGCGGGTGCGCGCGGTCCCGGGCGCCGGCCTCGACGTACCGATCTGGATCCTCGGCTCAAGCCTCTACGGCGCGCAGCTCGCCGCGCTCTTGGGGCTGCCCTACGCCTTCGCCTCGCACTTCGCGCCAGCCGCGATGGACCAGGCGCTGGAAATCTATCGCGAGCGCTTCGAGCCCTCCGAGCAACTCGACCGGCCCTACGTCATGCTCGGCTACAACGTGTGCGCAGCCGATACCGACGACAACGCGACGCTCCTACGCACTTCCTCACTGCAGTCCTTCGTGCGCCTGCGCCGCGGCACTCCAGGCCAGCTTCCACCACCGCTGGAGGGGTTCGAAGACACCCTCTCGGAGGTCGAGCAGCGAATGCTCGCCGAGGTCGGCCGCTGTGCGGCAGTCGGATCGCCCGACACCGTGCGCAGCCGACTCGAGGCGTTCGCCGACGAAACACAGGCGGACGAGATCATGGTGACTGCCCACATCTACGATCACCGCGCCAGGCTGCGCTCCTTCGAGCTGCTGGCCGAGATCGCGTACAGCTAGGAACCTGCGCAGCAGGATCCTAGGCAGGTGGGATGGGCCAAGACGCGTCGGCCGCTTGGCCGGCGGGTCTTGGGGCGCTAAGGCTCAGGCGGCCGCGGACCGCAGCCGCTCGTCGATGCGAGCGACGTAGGCGCTACGCGGCTCAACGCCGACCATGCGGTCTACGACCTCGCCTCCGCGGAACAGAATCACCGTCGACACCGCCCGCACTCCGTAGCGCATGGCGACGGCTTGCGCGGTCTCCTCGTCCAAGTCGCTGCGATATGCGATAGAAGCAGATTATGTGACCGTAAGTGTCCTACTAGCAAGTACCCACTTTCGAGTACCCTACTTACCTGAAGGGAACTAACAGGATGCGCAACGCCTGCCCCGACTGCCGATCGCCCGTCGAAAGCGCACTGCACGCGATCCGCGGCAAGTGGAAGCCGCTGATCCTCTGGCAGCTGCTCGAAGAAACGCGCCGCTTCGGAGAGCTCAAGCGGCTGATTCCCGAGATCACCCAGCAGCTGCGCGAGCTCGAGGCTGACGAGCTGGTGCATCGAGAGATCTACGCCGAGGTGCCGCCGAAGGTGGAGTACTCATTGACAGCGCTGGGCCGCACTCTCGAGTCGGTTCTGAACGTGCTCCGTGACCGGGGCAAGACCTTCGAGGCCGAAGTCGCCAGAACCATGCCAGACGGGAAGAGTGGCTGAGATGCAGAAACTCGACGAGAGACAGCGCGACACGTGGGCCATCGACGGCTACCTGCGGATCGAAGGTGCCCTGTCGACTGACGAGGTAGCCTTCTTCAACGACGAGCTCGACCGGATGCGCGCCCTTCCGGGCTGGGAGCCAAGCCCGGAAGGTCCGCTCGGTCACTACGCCTGGCTCGACCACGCGCGAGATCTCGGCACCGAGGGCTTCATGGACCGACGGGATCTCCTGCCCTACGACCAGGCTTTCCTCGACCTCATCGACCGGCCCGGAGTCTTCGACCTGATCGTCGACATCATGGGCCCGTACCTGCTCCTGAGCATGACCCAGGCAATCGTGCGCCCACACACCGAGAACTTCACCGGCTACACCCACACCGACGGCGGCGAGGCGCTGCGGCGCATCCGAGTGACCGAGACCAGCCGGCCACTTGCGATGAAGGCGCTCTATCTGCTCACCGACACCGAAGGCGAGAACGGCGCCAACTTCACGGTCTTCCCTGGCAGTCACATGCGGCCCTTCCCCGAGCACAACGACCCGCCGCTGAGCCCCCAGACGCCCGGAGCCGTCCAACTCAAGGGCAAGGCCGGGGACTGCATCATCTTTCCCCACTCGCTGTGGCACGGGCCCTCTATGAACAGCTCTGGCCGATCCCGACGGACGCTGCTCTACAACTACTGCCAGCTCTTCGTGCGCTCCTACGACTTCGAGACCGTGTCCGACGTCAAGGATCGCTGCACGCCGCGACAGCGCCGCCTGCTCGGCGATCTCGGCTACGGGTTCCGGCCCGGGTCGTATTTCTACGCCCCGACCGATCAGATCGAAGTGATTCTAGGCGCCGACTGATCGCATCCGGGCCTGCGGCCCCCGCTAGCCGCGAACTAGCCAGCGCAGCGAGTCGGCGAGGATCGCGCCTCCGTGTCGCAGGTTGTGACCACCCTCGCCGAAGACGAACTTGTAGTCGTAGCCGGCGTAATCGAGCGCCAAGGCCATCTGCCGGTTGGCGAGAGGCCAGCTGCCGAGAGGGATGTCGAGATCGTTCGAGCCGCTGGTCATGAACATCCGGATCGGCTTCCGGTTCGTGGTGCGCACCAGATAGGGATAGTTGTGGCCGCCGCGGATGTTGGTGAACGAGCCGCAGTGGCTCAGGACCTTGCCGAACGAATCCGGCCGAAACCAGGCAGCGGTCCAAGCACAGATCCCTCCGCTTGAAATACCGGCGATCGTGCGCCGTGCCGGATCGGCAGAGACCGGGCGGCCGATCTCCTTCTCCACCCAGGGCATGACGTCCTCGAGCACGAAGCGGACGTAGGTATCGGTCAGGGTGTCGTACTCGAGGCTGCGCTGCCGACCGCGCTCGGGGTCGGTCGCCCCGCGAGGCACGGTGCGCTGCCCGGGATTGACGAACACCCCGACCGTCGGCCGCAGCTCGCCGGCGTGGATCATCGTGTCGAGAACCGCCGGCACCCGCATCGCGCCGGCCGGATTGACATAGCCGCCGCCGTCCTGGACGAAGAGCAGATCCGGGGCTTCGCTCGAGGCCGCGAGCTGTGAGGGCCGATAGATCCAGATTCCGCGCTCGGTGCCCTTATAGACCCGGCTCTCGGACCATGCCGGGTACTCCTTGACCTCCCCGCGCGGCGTGTCGACCGCAGGGGTTGCCTCGGCACAGGGGTTGTACTGGCCGTCAGCGGGCGGATTGAGGAACTGCTGGAAGTCGTCGCGTGACCTGCCGTTGATCGCGCTCTCCCAGTCGAAACGCTCGTGAAGCCCGAGATCGCGATAAGTGTCGACTGGAAGCTGGGTGCGGCCGAGGGCGGCGGCTCCGAGACCTGCGGCGCCCATCAGTCCGGTGAGACCGAATTGCCGCCGTGTAAGGGTCGCCGTTCGCTGTTTCATTGATCTCCTCGTTCAGGTCTCGAGTCCGGCCTTCCGGAGCCCCGCCAGGTAGCGCGCGCGCACATCCTCTTCGGTGCGGCGAGAAGAAGGTACAGACGCAGCCCGATGCCAGGCCAGGCCGCAGCCGAAGCGCCTCCGTGAGGGCCGCCTCTGCGCGCTCCTGCTCGCCGACGAGAGCATAGCTCGCGGCGTGCAGGTGCCGCGGGAACCGCCTCCCGAACCTGCAGCCCCCTCCCTTCTTCCGGGGCGAGTCTCCACCTCCCCATGCGGCCGAGTGACTCCCGCCTTCCCTGCTTAGCGCCTTTCGAGTCGCAGTTCTGATGAGTTCCCCCGGTGAAGGACGTGGTAACTATTGCCATCGAGCTGAGCGCCAGAATCGATGTCGAACAGATGGTCGACGACCGATCCGCTAGACCGACCAAGGACCCACCCAGCTCGCCAGAACCGGGTAGCCGGCGTGACTCGGGATTGGCCTCCAAGTCAGCGTTCTTCTTCGCTTTCTAGATCCTTGTAGGCAATTCCGACTCTCACTCGAACCAGGGCGCGGCCTGGTGGGCATAGACCTCGGGGCCCTTGCGGAAGTGGGCAGCCTCGTCGAGGGTCTCGACGAAGGGCATCGTCGCCGGGTAATGAGCCTCCCCATGGGGTCTGGGGCCGGACTTGGACACAAATCCCCACAGCGCGTGTCCTACGACCTCCTCGGCAATCGCCACCGCCGCGATCAGCTTGTCGAGGTCGTAGCCCGTCTCGATGCCGAGCTCGTGGCAGAGGTGTACGAAGTCCTCGGTCGGCACGTGCCCGGCAGCGCGACCGTTGCCGCAGTACGGGCAACCACCCATGCCGCCGATCGAGGTGTCGAACTCCCGCACGCCGAGCTGCAGCGCTTCCCAGTAGCTTGCCATCCCCATGCCACGGGTGTTGTGCAGATGGGCATGGATGTCGGTGACCTCGGGCCAGCGGTCGCGAACGGCGAGGATGGTCTCGCGGACCTCCCACGGTGTCGACCAGCCCATGGCGTCGAGAAACGAGCAGCGCGTCACCGGGATCTCGGCCTCGTGCCACTTGTCGATCATCAGCGCCAGCAGGTCCATTCTCTGGTCGAGGTCGAAATGGCCCTCGAAGTTCGAGCCGAACGGGTTGCCGATCGCGACCGCGCCTTCCTTCGGTTCGCTGTCCTTCGCGCGCGCGATGGTGTCGTCCATGCCCGCGATCATCTCCGCCTGATTTCGGTTGTAGTTGCGCTTGGCGAACGTGTCGCACAGCTCGACGTGGGTGCCTATACGGCGCGTGCGCACGTCGATCTTGGGGTAGAACTTGTCGGCACGCTCGAAGCCGACCCGGTTGAAGATCGCGGCGGTGTAGGTCACCCCCGGCTTGGGAACGAAGCGCTCGGCGATCTCCTCGATGCGGGCCATCTGCGGCGTCCACTTCGGGTGTGCGAACGAGCCGATCGAGATCGTCTTGGCACCCGTCTCGCCCAGCGCGTCGAGAAGACGCAGCTTCTCCGACACGGGGATGTCGGCGCTCTCGATCTGGAGCCCCTCACGCATGGTGTCGTCACGGATGATCACCGACTTCGGAAGCATGCTCATCGACTTCGAGCCTCCATCGAACGCACTAGGTGGGGGCGTGATTGTAGCCAACGCCGCGAGGACGGCGGCTTCGACCCTCCACTAGTTCGGCCGCGGGTCGGAATCGAGAGCCGGATCCGCTTCGAGCGCGGATTCGCCCTGAAGGTCGGCGTGGGGCTCGGCACCGCCCCACCAGTTGTTCTTGGCGATGACCTGGCCGTTGATGATCTGCGCCTCTCCGGAAGCGCTGCCAAGGATGCGGTTGTTGCCGACGCTGCCCAGCTCACCGCCGCCCAGATCCACCGTCGCCGTGTGGCCCTCGCCCTGATCGGAGAGCGCGAAGCCGAAGGCGGCGGAGTCGACGATGTCGGTGTTTTCGACCAGCAGCGTCGTGCGGCTACCGGCATTGTCGGCGTTCTGAGCCAGCAATGACAGGCCACCGCCGACCTGCTGGGGGTTCGCACCGATGATTCGGCTGCCACGGATGCGGACGTCGAGGTGGGTGTTGGAGCCGAAGTTGACCAGCTGGATGCCGTCGGTCACTGGCTGCTCGAAGACGCTGTCGACGATCTCGAGGGTGAGCTCGCATCCATCGCAGTAGTTCTCGGCGTTCGGAAAGGGCGCGCCCTCGATAAACGCCTCCAACCCACAGTTCGAAGGGCTGCCCTCCTGGTTGGTGTTCTGGAAGCGATAGTTGCGGACCACGATGTTCTGCGTCGAGCGGTTCTGGAGGTGCGGCAGGATGCTGTCGGAGTTGCGCTCGCCGCGGCCAATGTTGTCGGCCGACGAATCGAGGATCTCGGCGTCGATGCGGCTCGTGTCGCGCGACTGCAGGTGGTAGGCACGGCCGCCAAGGTCCGAGAAGTCGTTGCGGGCGAACTCGTAGCTCCCCGAGCTCTCCCCGGAGTGAACGACCTGGATGCCGCCGAGGTCACGGCCGTCCCGGAAAACGCTGTCGGTCACGGAGACGTCTTTCACCGCGCCGCTTGGGACCTCAAGCTGGATCGACCAGATGATCTCTTCGCTCTCGGCGGCCCCCGTAACGGCGACGTGCTGGATCTTGGTTCCTGAGGGGTTGACGGTCGAAGCGACGATGCCGTGGCTGCGCAGATCCACCAGGTGAATGCCGCTGATCTCGTTGCGCTCGGCTAGCTGGATCACCGCCCCGCCGAGAGCATCGGTCGTGTTGGTGAGGCGCGGCATGGCTTCAGGGTCGGCCGAGTTCCGCCCCTCCGCGGCCAGTCCGATCAGCTTCTGTCCGGGCTGCAGCCGAATGCCGCCATCGATGGGAGCCTCGGCATCGCCGGCGAGAACGAAGATGGTGGCGTTTGGCGGCGCAACTGCGGCCGCGCCACTCAGCGACGAAAACGGATTCGAGGCGGAGCCGTCGCCGCCCTCACTCGCGCCCGCCTGAACGTAGAAGGCGGAAGTCTCGCTCCCAGCTCCCTCTGCCGGATCCGAGCCGGGAGACTCCGCGCAGCCCGCCGCCAGCGCCGCGACGAGGAGTCCCCCGAGAAGACCTTTCACGTCTTCCATCGCGCGCATTTCTAGAAGCGGAAGCGCGCGCCGAACTGGGTCCGGTGGACAGACGGAATGCGCGCAATCGTCGGCCGCGGCACGATCCGGTACGTCGATCACCTAGGGGCCGCCCACGGCCAATCCGCGCGCCGTCACCACTCCTTGGGAATTCGTCTCATAGACCTGGGTGCGCCCAGTGGGCACGTGGGTGATGGTGATCGTCACCCCGCCGACCTCTGCCCCATCGGGGTTCGAGGCCTCGACGCGAATCGACGTCGTCGTGTCTTGGCCCACCAGGGGTGGGGCCAAGACGAGCGTCACAAGCGCGAACAGCACGACGAGAAGGACGCGAGACTCGGAGCGTGCACTCTGGAACATGAGGCGTCCTCCCTCTGGCAACTTGGGGCACGAAGGTCGGCTCGATTGTAAGGGCTCCGACAGCACCTTGTCGAAGCACGCACTGTCTTCATCGATCGTGGACCCCGGCAATCACCTCTCCTGTTACGCTCGCAGCAATGACTCAGAGCGGTCGGCAGGTCGAGGTCCGCAAGTCCCGGGCATCGGAGCGGCAGTGCTTGCGCGACATCACCCTCGCCGCCTACCAGGAGTACTCCAGGCTGCTACGGCCGGAGTACTGGGCGTCGTACGAACAACACATCAACGCCACCCACGACGATCTCGGCGCGGGCGAACAGCTCGTCGCGCTCATCAGCGACCAGCCGGTTGGCACGGCTGTCTACTACCCGCCCGGGACCTCTTTCGGAGAGGACATCGATACCGCGCAGATGAGCCCCGACTGCCCGGAGATACGCCTGCTCGCGGTCACGCCGGAAAGCCGAGGCTCGGGGGCAGGACGGGCGTTGATGGATGCGGTCGTCATGCGTGCTCGCGACACGGGCGCTCCCGGGCTGGTGCTCCACACGCTCGAGGTCATGAAAGCGGCCCGCGCTCTTTATGCATCCATGGGATTCGAGAGGGCGCCCGAGCTCGATTTCCAACCCGCAAAGGAGTGGTTCGTCCAGGGGTATCGGCTACCGCTGTAGGTTCCTGAAGGAGACGTAAATGAAGAAGATTCCGACTCGAGCCCTGCTGGCTGGGCTGCTCGCCGTAGCAACGGCCGGCGTCGCGCTCGCCGCCGAGGACAAGATCCCCCGCCGGCCGGACGGCAGCCCCGATCTGTCAGGCAACTACGACATCTCGACTCTGACACCGATGCAACGAAGGCCCGAGCTCGGTGAGCGGATCTACCTCACCGAGGAGGAGGCGGCCGCTATCGCCCGCGGCGCCGAGCAGAACGAGGTCCGCAACTGGCGTACTTCCGATCCGAACCGAGAGGCGCCCGCCAAGGGTGGCAACGTCGGCGGCTACAACGGCTTCTATCTCGACCGCGGCACGAGCGCGGTCATGGTCGACGGCAAGTACCGGACCTCGCTGCTCACCGATCCCTCGAACGGTCGTTTCCCAGACTTCACCGCCAAGGGCAAGGCGCGCCGCGAGGGTCTCTACGGATTCTCGAAGAAGAACACCGGGGACGCCTGGTGGCTAGACCGAGAGATCGGCCCCTACGACGGCCCCGAGAGCCTGTCGATCGCCGACCGTTGCATCTTCTCGCTCGAGGCGACGATGCCGATCCTTCCCAAGGCTTACAACAACATCAAGACCGTCGTACAGACCGACGACTACGTGATGATCCTGATCGAGTGGATGGGCCACGCCCGCATCATCCGTCTCGCGAGCGAGCACATGCCAGCGGGAGTCCGATCGCGCTCCGGTGACTCGATCGGTTGGTGGGACGGCGACACCCTGGTTGTCGACACGACCAATTTTCTCGAAGAGAACTGGCTGACGACGACGCTCTTCAACGAGCCCTCTCCTGCCCACGATCAGCACGTGGTTGAGCGCCTCACACCTCTCAAGGGGGGCGACCTCCACTATGAGTTCACGGTCGAGAGCTCGGACTACACGGCCCCCTACACCGGCTCCTACGCCTGGCCGGCGACGCCGAACCGGCTCTACGAGTACGCCTGCCTCGAGGGCAACTACGCGATGGGCAACATCCTGCGGGGAGCGCGGCTGCTCGAACAGGACGCGCAGGCCGGCGGCGGCTCGGACTAGGAGACCTCATGCGACGCAACACGATTCTGTTTTCCACCCTCCTCCTGCTCGCCGGCGTAGTCGCACCGCTCACCGCTGCTGAAGCCGACGTCGCCCGCACCCCGAGCGGCAAGCCAGATCTCTCGGGCACCTACGACGTCGCGACTCTGACGCCGATGCAGCGCGACCCGAAGTTCGGCGAGCGCGTCTATCTGACCCAGGAGGAGGCCGACGCGATCGCCAGTGGAGCCGAGGCTCGGGAGGCCCGAGGATTGGCCCCCAGCGACCCCGATCGCACGGCACCGCCCGCCGGCGGCAACATCGGCGCCTACAACAGCTTCTACTTCGACCGCGGCTCGGGGGCCGTCATGGTCGACGGCAAGTACCGTACGTCGCTCCTCACCGATCCGCCGAACGGCCGCTTTCCACCCTTGACCGACAAGGGCAAGGCGCGCCGTGAGGGCCTCTACTCCTTCATGGGCAAGAACTCGGCCGAGGTCTGGTGGCAAGGCCAACAAGTCGGGCCCTATGACGGCCCGGAGACCTTCTCGATCGCGGACCGCTGCATCTACAGCATGGAGGCGACGATTCCGATCCTGTCCAAGTCGTACAACAACATCAAGACCATCGTGCAAACCGACGACTACGTGATGATCCACATCGAGTGGATGTCGCACGCACGCATCATTCGTATCGGAAGCGAGCACCTGCCAGAGGGCGTGCGATCGCGCAGCGGCGACTCTGTCGGCTGGTGGGAGGGCGACACCCTGGTCGTCGACACCACTAATTTCCTCGAGGAGAAGTGGTACACCACAACGCTTTTCGGCGAGCCCTCACCGGCTGAGGACCAGCGTGTCGTGGAGCGCCTCACTCCTGTCGAGGGGGGCGATCTCCACTACGAGTTCAGCGTCACGACCTCCGACTACACCGCTCCCTACACCGGCTCCTACACCTGGCCGGCGACCGAGAGTCGTGCCTACGAGTACGCCTGCCTGGAAGGCAACTACGCGATGGGCAACTCCCTACGCGGGGCCAGGTTCCTCGAGCGGGAAGCTGCCAGCAGCGGTCGATAGGCTGCGGCCGATCGGTAGGGCCGTTGATGCGGTGCGCGACAGGCCTCGCCCTCGTGCTGGCCGGGGTCCTCTTCTCGCGAGACGCCCGGGCGGCGGACACTCGCGAGCTCGAGGCACTGAGGGTCGCAGAGCCGATTCTCGTAGACGGTCTACTTACAGAGGTGGCTTGGAAGGGCACCCCTCTCGCCAGTGACTTCGTGCAACGCGAGCCCTTCGATGGCCAGCCAGCTTCGGAGAGGACCGAGATCCGAGTCGTCTACTCCTCGGCGGTCCTCTACATCGGAGTGCGAGCCATCGACTCGCAGCCCGACGCCGTGATCGCGCGCGAGATGGCACGCGACTCCGACCTGCGCCGTGACGACTCGATCATGGTGTTTCTGGACACCTTCCTCGATCGACGCAACGCCTACTTCTTCGCCACCAACCCCAACGGCGCTCGCATCGACGCCTTGGTCACCGACGAGGGGCGCGACGTCAATCGGCAGTGGGACGGTGTGTGGAACGTGAGCGCACGGCGAACTGCCGACGGCTGGCAGGCCGAGCTGGCGATTCCCTTTTCCACCCTGCGCTTCGATCCGAGCCTCGATCGCTGGGGCTTCCAGGTCATGCGACGCATCCGCCGCAACAACGAAGAGGTGTTCTGGTCACCTCTGCCACGAGAAGCGAACAACATGCGGATATCCATGGCCGGCGACCTGGTGGGCCTTGCCGACCTGCGTCCTACGCGGCGGCTCCACGTCAAGCCCTTCTTCGTGGGCACCCGCGATGATGCCGGGGCTGGCCGTGGCGAGTCGGGCGACGTGGGCCTCGACATGAAGTGGAGCGTGACCCGCAACCTCAACCTCGACGTGACCCTCAACACCGACTTCGCCGAAGTGGAGGTAGACGACCAGCGCACCAACATCACCCGCTTCCCGCTCTTTTTCCCCGAGAAGAGGGAGTTCTTCCTCGAGAACGCTGGCATCTTCGAGTTCGGCTCCCGCTTTCTGGGCAACCCTTGGGAAGCACCGCTTCTGAAGCTCTTCTTCTCCCGGCGCATCGGCCTCGAAGCAGGTGAGGAGGTGCCGATCGATGGTGGCGTTCGTCTGACGGGGCGAGCAGGCCCTTGGTCCATCGGCACTCTTGGCGTCGCCGCCGGTGCGAGCGCAAGCGTCGATGACACCGGTTTCGGTGTGGTTCGAGTGAAGCGCAACATTGGCGAGCGGTCGTCGATCGGCGTCCTCGCGACCCAGCGCGACGAGCGCGGCGCGCCGACCAACACCGTCTTTGGCGTCGACGCCGACTTCAGTCCCACCGACAAGCTCAACTTCTCTGGGTTTCTCAGCCGCAGCCGTGACAAGCGCGTCCAGGGCGACGAGACGGCCCTCGGTGCGGGGGGAGCGTTCAGCGGCCGAGAGTGGAACTACGGTCTCGACTACCTGGAGATCGGCGACGCCTTCCGGCCCGAGACCGGATTTCTGCTGCGGGATGACATCCGTCGCTTTCGTCCGATCGTCGGCTATCAGCCTCGGATAGAGCGCGGCATCGTCCGCAATCTAGGCTTCTCAGCCGGAAGCGAGTACGTCTCGCGGCTTTCCGACGACGTCATGGAGACACGCAGCCTCGACCTGAACTACTTCGAAGTCCGCACCTTCAAGGACGACAGCATCTGGCTCGACGTCAACTGGACGACCGAGCGGCTGTTCGAGCCCTTCGAGGTCGCCGACGGCGTCATCATTCCGCCCGGTCGCTACAGCTTCGAGCCGCTGTGGGGCTACTGGTTCAACTCCGGAACGCATCGCCCGATGTCAGGATCGATCGGCATTCTCCACGGCGGCTTCTACGATGGCGATCGTTTCAGCATTCTCTCGACATTCGACGTGCGTCCGAGCCGCTTCTTCCAGGCGCAGCTCGGCTGGAACCACGACGACATCTCGCTTCCACAGGGCAGCTTCGAGCTCAATGTCTACTCGCTGCGAATGGAGTCGAGTCTCACACCCGACCACCGCATCGCTAGTTTCCTGCAGTACAACGACAGCGGCCAAGTCGCGGGCGTCAACCTGCGCTACAACTGGATCTATCGCCCCGGGGCGGACCTCTTCCTGGTCTACAATCAGACCTGGGACGCGCCGAGCCTGGACCGCAGGAGGACGGCCGATCGCCAGTTCATCGTCAAGTTCACGACGCTGATCCAGCCCTGACCCATCGGCGCAACATCGGCCGACGTCGCGCGTAGCACCTCGGTAGACGTCTGGATGAGCTCGAACGAACGCCAGGGCTTGCGCATCTCCGCTCTCGGCAAGACCTATCGCGGCGGTGTCGTCGCCAACGCCGACATCGATCTCCAGGTGGCACCGGGAGAGATCTACGGTCTCATGGGTCCGAACGGCGCCGGCAAGACCACCCTCGTCAAACGGATCATCGGTCTTCTGAAGCCCACGGAGGGATCGATCCACCTCGATGGCCACGATCTGGTAGCCGACCCTGCAAGAGCGCGTCAGCTCTGCGCGTACCTGCCTCAGGGGCAGATGCCAATCGACTCGCTCAAGCTCGCAGAGGCGATCGAGCTTGCTGGACGAATCCGCGGCGGCGATCGGGCGTCTCGGCGCGAGCGGACAGCGCGACTGATCGACAAGCTCGAGCTCGAAGAGTGGCGGACCACGATCGGTATGAAGCTCTCGGGCGGTGTCCGACGGTTGGTGGGCTTCGCTATGGCCACGGTTTGGCCGGCGCGGGTCGTGATCCTCGACGAGCCGACCAACGACATCGACCCGTCAGGGAACCGCTTGCTGATGATCCAGCGAGAGGCCACCGGCGAGACCGCGCAGCTGAACCTGGTCTTCAACTGGTTCGAGGAGCCGAATAACATCAGCCCCTAGGTGTCATCCTGGCCGGCGTACTCCGCGACCTCTCGGCTCTGTCGTGGTAAAACCCCGGCCTGCGAAAGGGCCCGATCATCGTTTCGACAAGGAGTAGGAAATGAAGTCGACGAAAGACCTGTTCAATCTCACGGGCAAGGTGGCCGTGCTCACCGGGGCCTCGAAGGGCATGGGCGAGGCGATGGCCGAAGGGCTCGCCGAGCAGGGCGCGAAGGTCGTTGTTTCGAGCCGCAAGCTCGACGCCTGCGAGGAGACCTGTGCGCGCATCAACGACGCCTGCGGTGCGGGCCGCGCAATCGCGATCGAATGCAACATCGGTTACAAGGAGCAGCTCGAGGAGTTGGTCGAAAAGACCCACGAGCGGCTCGGACCGATCGACATCCTGGTGGGTAACGCGGGAGTCAACCCGTTCTACGGCCCGATGTCCGAAATCCCGGACTGGGCCTTCGACAAGATCATGACCTCGAACGTGCGCTCCAACCACTGGCTGTGCCAGATGGTCGCCCCCGACATGGTCGAGAAGGGTTCGGGCTCGATGATGATCACCTCGTCGACCGGCGCCTTCAACGCGTCGCTCACCCTCGGCACCTATGCCATCTCGAAGCTCGCCGACATCGCTCTCGTGCGCAACCTCGCTGCCGAGTACGGACCGTCGGGCATTCGTGTCAACGCGATCTGTCCAGGCCTCATCAAGACCGACTTCGCCAAGGCTCTCTGGGACAACCCCGAGGCCAAGAAGCGCGCTGAGACGCAGATCCCGTTGCGCCGTCTGGGAGAGTCAGAGGACCTCAAGGGCGTGGCGGTCTATCTCGCCTCGGATGCCAGCGCCTACGTGACAGGGCAGGCCTTGACGGTCTGCGGCGGCTCCAACATGTGGAGCTAGGGCCTGCTCGGCAGGCTCGGGAGCCCGCTACGCCACACTTCGAGTAGCGGTTCGGCGTCGCCGCGGGTCCGCATCGGCGTAAGCGAGATCCGCCCACTCGCCACCAGCTAGGCGCCGACCACGTACTCGGCTCACCGACTTCCTGGTGGCCTTCGACCCGCTCCTCGCGTCCCGTTAGACTCGCGGTCCTTCAGAAGGGAGCCGCGACGTGAATTTCGACATCCCCCAGGACATCGCCGACTATCTCGACGAGCTCGACGACTTCATCGCCGAGGTAATCAAGCCCCTCGAGAACTCGAACGACAACATCCGCTTCTTCGACCACCGGCGCGAGGACGCGCGCACCGACTGGGACCGCGGCGGGCGGCCGAACGAGGAGTGGGAGGCGCTCTTGGCCGAAGCCAAGAATCTAGCCGACGAGGCAGGTCACTACCGCTACCCGTTGTCGGAGGAGTACGGCGGCAAGAACGGCACCAACCTGGGGATGGCCATCATCCGCGAACACCTGGCCGCGAAGGGCCTGGGGCTGCACAACGACCTGCAGAACGAGCACTCGATCGTCGGCAATGCGGTTGGCGTGCTCCTGATGATCAATTACGGCACCGAGGAGCAGAAGGCCCAGTGGCTCGAGCCGATGCTCAACCGCGAGCTCGGCTTCGCCTTCGGCATCACGGAGCCCGATCACGGCTCGGATGCGACCCACATGGAGACCACCGCCGTCAAAGACGGCGATGGCTGGCGCATCACGGGCGAGAAGACCTGGAACACCGGCATTCACAAAGCCAAGTACGACCTCATCTTCGCGCGCACCTCGGGCGACGCCGGCGACGGCACGGGGATCACGGCCTTTCTGACTCCCACCGACGCCCCCGGGTTCAAGCTCGAGGAACTGCTGTGGACCTTCAACATGCCGACCGATCACGGCCACATCTCGCTCGACAACGTCTACGTCGAGAACGACGCCATCTTTGGCGGTGAGGGCAAGGGACTGGGAGTGGTCCAACACTTCTTCAACGAAAACCGCATCCGGCAGGCCGCCTCGAGCCTCGGGGCCGCGCAGTTCTGCGTCAACGAGTCCGTTGCCTATGCCAAGCAGCGCAAGCCCTTCGGCAAACCGCTGTCGGTGAACCAGGGCATCCAGTTTCCGCTGGTCGAGCTGCAAGCCCAGTGCGAGATGCTGCGTGCCCTGATTCACAAGACCGCTTGGCAGATGGACACCTACGGCGCCTTCTCGGTCTCCGACAAGGTGTCGATGTGCAACTACTGGTCGAACCGGCTCTGTTGCGAGGCCGCCGACCGCGCCATGCAGGTGCACGGCGGCATGGGCTACTCGCGCCACAAGCCCTTCGAGCACATCTACCGGCACCACCGGCGCTACCGCATCACCGAGGGCGCGGAAGAGATCCAGATGCGCCGCGTCGCCGGCTACATGTTCGGCTTCATGAAGCAGCGGGCTCCCAAGGGCGTGACGGAAGCCTAATCTCCTAGCCCGCCCAGCACTCCCTCGATTCGTGAGTGCTGGGCTTCGGGGGCCATCTCGAGCGCATGCTTGTAGTGCTTCCGCGCTTCGTCCTTGTCGCCCTTGGCGGCGTAGGCCTCAGCGAGGCTGTCGTGTGCGTTCCATGACTTCGGACTCGCGGGGACGTTGCGGGCGAAGATTTCGATCGCGCGATCCGGATCCTGCAACTGGAACAGGAACCCATAGTCGAGGTTGTTGATCTCATTCTCGTTACCGATGTCGTAGAGCTTGGCAGGGATCGGATCAGCATCGGCGTTGCGATCGAGGCGAGCCTGGATCAACGCCTTGGTCTGTAGCGTCGCGAAGATCTCCTGCCCGACGAAGGGGCGCGAGATCGCCGCCTCGGCCCACCCGAGCACCCGGTCGAGGTGGGGCCCGTCATGTCGGGAACCGAGATCGTGAACGGCACCTGCACCTTCTCCCAGTGCAGCGTCACCGTCGTCTCGGTGGGCTGGCGATCAACGAAGTCGTAGGTCCGCCATTCGCGGAAATCCGCTTCGGCTGGCAGCACGTCGACGCGTAGGGCGTCTTCCGCCGGGTCGTAGAAGAAGCTGCCCCAGGACGAGGAGTTGTGCGAGAAGATAATCGTCCACTTCTCGGGCGGCGGCTGCGGAATCATGTGCAGCCCGTAACTGCCAGCGGCCAACGGCTCGCCGTCGACCTCGACGTCGTGGCTCACCGACAAGACGGTGTTCTCGTTGGCGCCAGCTCTCTAAGGCGACTCCTTCGCGGTTCCGAAGCCCGGACTCGCCATTCCCCATGGCACCAGACCTCCCCAGATCTTGCCGCTGCGGTCCTGGCCATTGGGGCACAGGCCGACTTCGAGGCGCCTGCATCGAGCAGGGTCTCCAAAAGCTCCGGATGGGATCCCCATGCCGCAACCGGGCAGCTGGCGTCGGAAACTCTGGATCATCGAGGACGCGGCGGCGGGAGCATCACGCAAAATGGCATCGACCCTGCCCTCGTAGTCAGCTACCTCGGAATCGGTAGGAGTGAAGGGAGACATCTTGGTCGAGGGACTCGGAGTCCCTCGACTCCCTAGCGGTAGGCGCGCCGATTCGACGACGCCGGGCGCGGCTTCGCCCAGTCGGCCAGGCGCTGGGGGTCCAGCGGGTCCTCGCCGGCAAGGAAGAGCTCGAGGTGCGGGAAGTCGTCGTAGCCCCAGAAGATCTCGCCGTCGACCTCCATGGCGGGAACGCCGAAAACGCCGCGCGCGGCGACTTCGTCGGTCTGGCTGCGCAGGAGGGTCTTGATCTCTGGGGACTGCGCCTGCTCGAGGAGCTCCGCCGCGGGAAGATCCAGCTCGTCCAGGACCCGTTCGACTATCGCAAGCTCGCTCACATGTAGCTCGCGCACCCAGACCGCCTCGAACAGAGCCTGGATCACGCAGCGACGCGTCTCGTCGGCGAAATCGAGCAGCGACACCCGCAGCGCCAGGAGCGGGTTGAACGGGAAATGTGGTGGAGGATTCAGCGGCACCCCGAGCCGCGCCGACTTGCGCAGCAGATCCCTCGTCATCCAACGGCCCTTCGCCGAGATCTCTCCTGGGCCGACACTGCCGTGGGCATCGAGCAGACCGGCGTAGAGGACCGGGGTCAGCTCCAGATGCAGGCCGTAGGTCTCCTCCAACCGCGGTAGCTCCATCCATGCGATGTAGGCATTCGGCGACTCGTAGTCGAAGATAAATCGAAGCGTTCGCTCAGACATCGGATCCATAGGCCTGGTCGCGACCGCGATTCCGGATGCCAGGCAGCCGCTCCGCGACCGTCTCGGGTGCCGGGGACTGATGCATGCGCGAGACCTCGACCTCGTACGTCATGGCATCGCCGAGGGCGAGATCGTAGCCACGGTCGATCATGCGCTTGTACTGCCGCATCGCCTCGGGCACGCACGACAGCATGTCGCGAGCGAGCGAGCGGCAGGTTGGCAGGAGCTCGTCGCGCGACACGACCCGGTTGACCAGGCCCCACTCGCAGGCGCGGTCGGCGGGCAGGTAGTTGCCGGTCAGCGACAGCTCTTTGGCGCGGTTGATGCCGATCGCGCGCGACAGACGCTGCGACAGCCCCCATCCGGCAAGCAGCCCGACTCGCGCGTGAGTGTCGGCGAATGCGGCCTCGGGAGTCGCGATCAACATGTCGCAGGACAGCGAGATCTCGAACCCACCGGTCACTGCCAGCCCGTTGATCGCGCCGATCACCGGCTGCGGCAATGCTCGTAGGAGCGCCGGGGGATCGGCAACGCTGGTGCGTGGCCCACTCGGGTCGCCCATCTCCTTGAGGTCGAGCCCGGCGCAGAACGCTTTGCCTGCGCCGGTCAGGATCACGACACCGACTCCGCGATCGGTACGCAGCCGATCCAATTCATCGCCGAGCGTGTCTCGCAGCTCGGCGGAGAGCGCGTTCATCTTGTCGGGTCGGTTCAGTGTGAGTGTGGCGATGCCGTCGGTCTTGTCGACTAGCAGAACGGGCTCTGTCATGGTTGGATCTCCCTTCGGGTCGGCCATCTTAGTCCGCTCCCCACGCTCGTTGTATCTTGCCGTCTCGATCGCATGCACGAGACCGATCCATCCAAGGAAGTTCGTCTGCTGCTGGCATTCTTCGGCGAGTCTCGGTTACCTCGATGGGCGGAGGTCCGTGCGGCGGAGCTTCCGGAGCCGCAGACCGCCTTCGGCCGGCTGGCTACGATCTTCTACGAGCGCGTACCGGCGATCGATCTGCTCGAGATCGTCCGCCCGGGGTCCTGCAACTGACCCCGCTAGAAGGACAGCCATGAGCGCAACACTCAGTCGATTCGCACAGACGCTGTCCGTGGAGACCGCCTTCACGGTCTTGGGAATCGCCAAGCAGCTGCAGGCGGCAGGCAAGGACGTCGTCGAGCTCGAGATCGGCGACAGCCCGTTCGACTCCACTGCCTCCGCCAAGTCGGCGGGCACGCAGGCGATCTCGGCGAATCAGTCGCACTACTGCCCCTCACCCGGCATTCCGGGGTTCCGTCAGGCGGCGGCCCGCTTCGTGTCGCGCGAGTTCTCGATCCCGGCCACCGCAGCGAACATCGTCGCCGGCCCCGGGGCAAAGGTGTTCGAGCAGTTCTTCTGCGAGGCATTTCTCGATGCTGGTGACGGGGTGCTTGTCTTCAGCCCCTTCTTCCCCACCTACATCCCCAACATCGAGCGCCGCGGCGCGCGGGCGATCCTCACATCGCTGCGACAGTCAAACGAGTTTCGCCCCGACCTGGCAGCTATCGAACACTTCCTCGCCGACGACCCGCAGCCCAAGGCGATCTTTCTCAACTCGCCGCACAACCCTACCGGTGGGGTGACGACCGAGGCGGACCTCACGGCGATCGCCAATCTCATCCGCGGCCGCGACGTCGCCGTCTTCAGCGACGAGCCGTACTGCCACATGGTCTGGCGGGGGCGGCACCGGTCGATCCTCGCTGAGGCCGGAATGATGGACCAGTGTGTCGCCGCCTACACCTTCTCGAAGTCCTACAGCATGAGCGGCTGGCGTCTTGGCTTCGCGGTCGCCTCCGAGCCGATCGCAGACGCCATCGGCAAGATGGTCAACACGACCCTGTCGTGCACACCGCCGCTGGTGCAGCTCGCCGGGGCCGCGGCCCTGGAGCATGACGACGCCGAACGCGATCGCGTCATGGCCGAGTTCCGCGACAAGGTGGTGCTCCTGACTGAAGGACTCAACTCGATCGAGGGGATCCACGCCCTCGACCCCACCGCCACGTTTTACGTATTCCCCTCCGTCGTTCCGATCTGCAACCGCCTCAGTATCACCAGCCACGGCCTGGCGATGTACCTGTTGGAGGGAGCCGACGACGATTTCGGGGTCGCCTGCCTCGGCGGTGAGTGTTTCGGCGATGCCGGCGCGGGGTTTCTCAGGTTCAGCTGCGCCGAGCCGAACGACCGGCTAAGACGGGCCCTCGACTTTCTTCCGGTCGCGATCGGGACGGTCGAGCGGGTAGATGCCTACCTCGACAGCCACCCAGAGTACCGACTCGGCGAGCCGTACGCCGACGAATCGTAAGGTCGCTCATCCGACTCGCCGCAACGGAAAGACGCCGTTGAGGAAGTGGGTCGCACGACGGCTAGCCGGGGAGTCAGCCGAGAATCGTCTCGTCCCGCGTGTCGCGCTGCACCGTAACCCAGCGGCGGCAGCCGTAGACGTGGAACCAGCGTTCGACCACCGGCCCCTCGGGGTTCGAGCGCATGAAGGCGCGGTCGAAGTCGCGCTCCTCGGGATCGGTGATCGATTCGGGCACCACCGGGACCTCGCCGAAGAGGAACTCCTCCAGGGGCCGTTCGCCGCAGTTCGGGCAGGGGATCTTGATGCTCATTTCAGTGGGTGCCGGCCGAGCCTCGATCTGCAAGCGTGCGGTCGCGGCGGAAGCGGTCCAGCGCGAAGGGGGCGATGAGCGGCGGTGTCTCGCCGGTGGCGATGAGCTGCGCAAGCTGCTCCCCGCTGGCGGGAATGGCCTTGAAGCCCCAGGTGCCCCAGCCGGTCGAGATGTAGAAGCCCTCGACACCGGTCTTGCCCAGGACCGGGGAGTAGTCGGGCGACATGTCGCACACCCCGGTCCACTGGCGCAACACGCGCAGGTCGCGCAGGAAGGGCAGGAGCGTCATCGCGCGAAAGGCGGTAGCGCGCAGAAACGGATGGCCCGACTGGTAGGAGTAGCTCGGCTGGCGATCGATCTCCGCGCCCATGAGCATCTCGCCACGCGCGGTCTGCGAAACGTAAAACAGCAGATCCGACGACGAAACGATAGGGTCGAACTGCAGCTGGTAATGGTTGGTGACGAAGGCTTGGAGCTGGTGAGTGCGGATGGGGATGCGCAGTCCGGCCATGTCGGCGATGCGGGTGACGTGACCCCCGACGGCCGACAGCACCACACCCGCGGAGATCGGCCCCGCGTTGGTCTCGACGCCGGTAACCCGATCGCCGACCCTCGTCAGCCCGGTCACCTCGACTCGCTGGTGTACGTGTGCCCCCTCGCGCATCGCTCCTTCGGCGAACGCCCAGACCACTCGGTCGTGCCGCGCGGTGGCGCCCTCAGAGTGGTAGGTACCGCCCATGACCGGCCATACGCCGCCGCCGGACAGATCGATCGGCGGGCAGAGCTTCTTGACCTCCTCGGGCGTGACGAAGTCGGTCTTGGCGCCAAACGCCTGGTTGATCTCGGCACGGGCGCGCTCCTGGCGCACTCCCATCTCGCTATGTGCGAGCCAGAGGACACCCTTGGACATGTGCATGAGGTCGCGATCTGTCTCGTCTTCGAGCCGCTGGTAGAGATCGAGCGAGCGCTGATAGAAGCGCACCGCCTCGGGGATACCGTAGTTGGCGCGAATCACGGTCGTGTTGCGGCCCGAATTGCCAGAGCCGACGTAGCTGCGCTCCAAGACGGCGACGTTCGTGATGCCGTGGCGCGTCGCCAGGTAGTAGGCGGTGGCCAAGCCGTGACCTCCGCCGCCGATGATGACGACGTCGTAGCTCTGCTTCGGCTCGCACCAGCGCAGCTCGACCTTGCGCTCCATGTACGGATTCACGACCGCGCCTCGCCGAGCCGCTGCTCGAGCTCGAGCGCGAAGGGCTCCGGCACGAGAAAGAAAACGTGGCTCTCTTCCAGCCATAGCTTCACCGGCAGATCCGCGACGCTGCCCTGGGCAAACGCCGGCCGCGACTCGGGCAGACACCATTCACATGTGGCCCGTAGCAGATCCGCGGCCGTCTCCACTGCGAATCGTGCGGCCGCAAATCCGCTTTCGCGCTCGACGAGGGCGTGTGGATCCGATACTTGCTCGGCCGAAACCGGGGCGTCGACAAGAATCTCGTCGGCAGCGACCCGCAGGCACACAGCCTCGCCGGCGAAGACCTCGGCGAGCTCGGAGATCGCCGCCTGTGTGGCCACGACTCGGCTCAGCGAAACGCGACAAAAGCTGCCGTCGCCGACTTCTTCGAGTCGCGGCAGTGACGTCGCATTGGACCGGCCCCTTCCTGCGGCCACCGCAGACGCGGTCGGCGCCGGTGTTTCGACCACCACTCGGGCCCGCTGCCCTTCGCGGTCATAGAACGGTGTCGCCACTCGCCGAGCCGGTCGATCGGCAATCGTGACCTCAGCGGGGAGTGTTGCGTCGCCGTCGACCGTGGCAACCCAACCCAACATGACCGCTCTACCGAGTGCTGGGGAGTCGGTGCTAGAGGTCACGTAGCCGGCAAACTCGCCTTCGTGCCAAATCACAGCACCCTCGATCGGCGCCGGAGACTCCATTTCCAGCCCGACGAGCTGGCGATCGAGCGGAATCCGATTGGTCCGCAGCACAGACAACCGGCCCACGAAATCGCCCTTGTCGAGCTTGACCGCCCACTCGTGTGCGATGCGCCGTGGTGTGGAATCGAAATCGGTATCCTGGCCGACGAGGATGTGGCCCTTCTCCAATCGCAGGCGCAGCAGGGCGTCGAGTCCGTGCGGCCGGCAACCGAGGTCGTCGCCGAGCTCCAGGAGCCGGCGCCAAAGTGCAACCGAGTCGCCGGCGGCGTGATGGAGCTCGTAGGACAGCTCGCCCGTGAAACTGAGCCGGAAGATCCGGCACGACACCCCCGCCACGCGACTGACCCCATGGCCGCCGAAGCTGGGCAGCGTTTGTGTTCCGGCACGAAACAGGAGCTCCGCCGCCATCGGACCGGTGACGTTGATCGCACCGAGCGACATGGTCTGGTTCATCAGGCGCACGTCGAGGCCCCACGATTCCGCCCAGTCACGCATCCACAGCTCGGCCAGAGTCGATCCGCCGCTCGTGAACGTCAATCGGTACCGCGGTGGCCCGTCGGCGCGCTCGTCGCGACAGATCAGGCCGTCGTCGAGCACGTAGCCTTTCTCGTCCAGAAGCAGGGCATAACGCGAACGGCCGGGCTTCAGCGTCGAGACCGGCGTCGGATAGAGGCGCTCGAGCAGCTCCAACGCATCTGGACCAGAGACCCGCATCTTGCCCAGGGTCGAGACGTCGCAGATCGACACAGCCTCACGCACCGCGTGGCATTCCTCGGCGGGATCCGCGTAGCGCCACGGCCGGAACCAGCCGCCGGAGCGCTCCATCTGAGCACCGAGGCGCCGATGCTCGGCGTCGAGCGCCGTGCGTGGGGTTGCGTGGTAGTAGGCGCCGGCGGCAATCTCACCGAGGGTGCGCTGCTTGGCAAGCGGCCGTGCCGTGAAGGGCGACTGCAGCTCCGCTCCCCGATCGGCGAGGAAGCTCCGCAGATACGGGATGCAGACGCCCCCCTGGCAGGTGCCCGTACCGGCAAGGGTTGCGCGCTTGACCAACTCCATCTCGCGGAAGCCGCGATCCCACACCGCGTCGAGATGCGCGACACTGACCTGCGAGCAGGGGCAGACGATGCCCTCCTGCGGACAGGCAGGAACATCCGCCGGCTTCGCCGCCTCACCGATCACCCGCACCCGAAGGGAGCCACCGATGCCGTTGGCCATGCGGGCCAGGACGTCACGCGGCTGGAAACCAAGGGCGACGCTGACCGCGGCGCATGAGTACGAGCGCTGCGCTCCGCCGGCGGTCGCGACGACGACCGCCGACACGCTCCCCTCGCCCTCGAAGCGCACGAGGGTCCCCTCCACGACCTCGCACTGGAGCCCGGTCGGCGGCTCGCCAATCGCGACCACCCGCCCGAGCTCGACCCCTGCGGCCGCGAGCCGCGCCGCTGCGCGACGGGTGAAGATGCCCGACAAGTCACTGCCGGGCGCCACGGGCTGGATCTCGGCAGCTCCGGTGGCAACGACAATCTCCCCCGGCTCCACGTGCAGCATGCCCGCCGGTGAGCGGGCCACGACCAGAGGACCCGGATAGATGCCGATCACCTCGGCCTCTTCGGTCACATCGAGAGCGAGCACGCTCTTGCCCTGCGCCTCCGCCTCTGCCGCAGCGGCTCGACCGGTCTCACCCTGGCCGATCACCACCACGTCGCAGTGTAGGTAGCGCACCGGACCGCCGGTCGAATCGGGAGTCAGCGGAGGGGTGTCGAGCGACAGGGGTGGGTAGCTGCCACCCTGATGGTCGCGAGAAACGGACATCTCCGACGCCGCACGGACCTGGCACGTGCGCACGTAGCCCACACCGTCGACCGTCGCCAGGCAGTGCGGACAGTCCCCGGCGCAGCACAGGCAGCCGCCGCCGGTCGGATGGAGTCCGGCTCGCAGCATCGCATCGAGCAGGGAGTCCCGGTTGAGGAAGACCACCTCCGCGCCATCGACTCTGAATCCGTTTCCTGGAGACATCCAGCCCTACTCGTTGCCCTGTACGCGATCGAGTCGCTCGACGCCACCGCCGAGCAGCGCCAGGGCGTCCGCGATGGTGATGTTGGTGCAGAACTCTCCATGGAGCGAAGCGACCGAGAGAGCATGCACGACTTCAGGATCGTAGTCCGTACCGTCAGGGCCGACGCGGTTGGTGCAAGAACAGGCCTCCTCGACAAGATAAGAGTCGAAACCGAGGTTGCCCGACATGCGGACGGTGGTCTCGACGCACATGTTGGTGAAGAAACCGACGTGTACGACACGGCGA
>JAYZDP010000208.1:0-3836 GCA_036337765.1 Acidobacteriota bacterium | reverse complement strand
AACCCCCTCGCGGTGTGCCGATCTACCACGCCCACCACCACAAGAGCGCCAGGGGCGCCGCCGGGTTCCCCGGCGCCGAAGCCGAAGACCTGCGCCGTGCGATGGGCTTCAAGCGCTCGATGGAGCGCATGACCAAGATCGAGGATCGGCTGCGCTCCGGCATGGCCGAGCGCGGCATCCACGGTGACGCCCAAGACGCGATCGTCAAACAGATCACCTCCTTCGCGCTCTACGGCTTCCCCGAATCGCACTCGGCGAGCTTCGCGCTCATTGCCTACGCCTCGGCATACCTGAAGGTCTACCACCCCACCGCCTTCTACGTATGTCTTCTCAACGCCTGGCCGATGGGCTTCTACCACCCGGCCACCCTGATCAAAGACGGCAAGCGCCGCGGAGTCGAGTCGCGGGAGATCGATGTCAACAAGTCGGGCTGGAAATGCAGATGGGAGGCACATACTTCCCAGAACCAAGCCGCCGGGGCCCTCCGCCTCGGCCTGAGATTCGTCAAAGGCCTGCGCAAAGAGGCGGGCGAAGCGATCGAGGTTGAGCAGGCCAAGGCTCCGTTCGCCACACCAGAAGACCTCGCCCGCCGCTGCGGCCTGCGCGACACCGAGCTCGTCACCCTCTCCCACTGCGGCGCCCTCGCCTCACTCGGCCTCAGCCGCCGCGAGGCCCTGTGGCAGGTGGCGCGGGTATCGAAGGGCTCGGACCCCCTGTTCGGCGATCCTGTGGATCGCGCCGCTTCTCCATTACCCGAGATGTCGCAGCTCGAAGAGACCGTCGCCGACTTCGCGACCACCAGCTTGACCGTCGGCCCGCACCCTATGGAGTATTGGCGCCCGGAGCTCCAGAAGAGGGGCATCTACCCAGCGGGACTCCTTGACGACGTCCCCGCCAACCGAATCGTCACGACCGCCGGATCGGTCATCGTGCGCCAACGACCAGGCACGGCAAAGGGTCTGCTATTCGTCACCGTAGAAGACGAGACCGGGATGGTCCAGGCCATGGTCACCCCACAGCTCCTCAAGGAGCACCGACAGGCCATCGTCGATTCGGCGGCCCTCGTCATCCAGGGCAAGCTCCAGAAACGCGACGGCTCATTGTCGATTCGCGCCGACAAGCTCTGGCCCCTGGAGAGCCTCTCCCGCATTCCCTCTCACGATTTCAGGTAGCTCTTGGGAATGAGCGAGCAAGACACCACGATGGCAGTGACAGGAGGTTGCTTTTGCGGTGCCGTGGCCTACGAGATAAGTGAGCCGCTTGGCGAGGGTCGAAGCTGTCACTGTTTTCTGTCGCCGATGCGGGACCACCCTGTGCGGTACGCACAAAGGACAGGTGCACGGAGTCACCCTTGGCAGCATCGACGGAGATCCCGGCGTTCGGATTGGGGCCCACATCTTTGTCGGGTCCAAGGCTGCATGGGACCAGATCGGTGGCGAGGCTCCGCAGTTGCTAGAGGCCCCGTACCGTGAAGGCACGGAATAGGCCTCCTACAAACATGCGACGAACTGCGATTGGCATATCCGCCCATCTTGAATGGGCCGCCACAGCGACGATCATTCTCGGGAAGTCGGGTCTGCGGGTTCTGCGTACCGACCGACTCGAGATCGCGAGTTCGGATGACCGAGAAGCTCGCGAGCCCCACCATGTCGCCGGAGGATTCAAAGAGGTCAAACGGGTCCCCCAGCCGCCCGACCCGAGAGCACTCTGGAGCGGGGGCTGCAACGACAGCGCCTCTCGGCGTTCGAGAAGGCGATTGGGTCTCACACTCAGATCCATATCGAGGAGGGGATCGCAATTCGCGAGTCGCTTCGCCTCGCCCTTGTCGACAAGGGTGTCACCGTCGTGCCCCTCGACCAGAAGGCTCTCTGGTCCGAGGCCAGCGATGACCTGCATCACCCAGAAACGGCTCTTCTCGCTGGCTTGCGAGCGCTGTGCCCGCTGAACGGAGCAGCTCCGCGAGCTAGGATGACGCGCTGTGAAGAAACTTCTGCGCGAACCGCTCGTCCACTTCCTGGCCGTGGGAGTCGTGCTGTTCGTCGTCGCCGGGTTGACTCGCGATCCGGGGTCTGGGCGGCAGGCCCGGATCCTCGTGACCGACGATGACATCGCGCGACTTTCGGTCGCCTGGCAACGACAATGGCGGCGTCCGCCGAGCGTGGACGAGTTGGCCAACCTGGTACGCAGCCACCTCCGCGAGGAGATCCTCTACCGCGAGGCGGTTGCCCTCGGGCTCGATCAGGACGACACCATCGTGCGCCGGCGGCTGGTGCAGAAGATGGAGTTCTTGTCGGAGGACATGGCCGTTCAGACAGATCCACCCGATGACGCCATCGCCGACTATTTCAACGCCAACATCGAGGACTTCCGCGTGCCACCGCGGGTCGGCTTCACCCATGCCTACTTCAGCCGCGACCGGCGCGGAGAGGCCACCGATAAGGACACCAGGGCATTGGTTGAGCGCCTGTCAGGAAACGTCGACCCCGCCGCGGCCGACGACGAGGGCGACCGCTTCATGCTCCAGCGCAGCTACGCGGCCAAGAGCGAAGTCGAGATCGGCCAACTCTTCGGCCGGGCATTCGCGACCAGCATCCACGGGCTCGAAGTGGGTCGTTGGCACGGGCCGATCGAGTCGGGCTACGGTCTGCACGCTGTCTTTGTCCATTCCAGAGAAGAGTCACGGCTGCCGGCGCTCGACGACGTGCGCGACGAGGTACGCAACGAGCTTCTGACAACCCGGCGGCGTGAGGCGAACCGTGACCTCTACGAGCGGCTGCGCGACAAGTACGTGATCGAGGTCGAGGACTCAGAGCTCGCGGGCCAGCTTCCGGCGCAGGTGTTGGAGGCACTCGATGAGATCTGACCGCGAGCGCCTGGCCGCGGCCATCGCCGTGCTTGCCATCCTTGCGGGGCCGTCTGCGGGACACGAAGTGCGGCCTGGCTTTCTCGAGCTCGAAGAGACGGCCGCGGGCGAGTTCAACGTCCTCTGGAAGGTGCCGACCCGAAACGGGCTACGGCTGCGCATGGATCCCCTCTTTCCAGAGGGCTGCGAGCAGACGTCGCCGATCGACGCCTACGACGCCCCGGGGGCACTCGTCGAGACCTGGAACATGTCGTGCGCGGGGAGCCTGATTGGCCAGTCGATCCGGATTCTGGGACTCGAGGCCACCCTTACGGACGTCCTGATGCGCATCGAAACCGCGGAGCAGTCCATCTACACGGCCCGGTTGAACCCATCGTCACCGTCGTGGACCGTTCCCGCCGCACCTTCCAGGGGTGAGCTCACCGGCGCCTATCTCTGGCTCGGCATCGAGCACATCCTGCTCGGTGTCGACCATCTGCTCTTCGTGCTGGGTCTCCTGCTCCTGGTTGACGGCCCGTGGCGCCTCGTTAAGACGATCACGGCGTTTACGGTCGCCCACTCCATCACCCTCGCCTCGGCGACCGTTGGCCTCGTCCTGCTCGACGAGCGAGCGGTGAACGCGGCGATCGCGCTGTCGATCCTGTTTCTGGGTGTGGAGATCCTGCGCTCGCGTGACGGACACGCGGCCCTCACCGGGCGCCACCCCTGGGCCGTCGCCTTCGCCTTCGGGCTGCTCCACGGGCTCGGCTTCGCCAGCGCCCTGACCGAGCTCGGGTTGCCGGCGAGCGACATTCCGGTGGCGCTTCTGCTCTTCAATGTCGGGGTGGAGATCGGCCAGATCGGCTTCGTGCTCCTGATCCTCGCGCTGCTGCGGTCGTTCGTGCGACTCGAAATGGTGTGGCCGACATGGAGCCGCTCGCTACCGGCCTACGTGATCGGCTCGATGGGAGCGTTCTGGTTCGTGGGCAGGTTC
>JAYZDP010000207.1:0-39071 GCA_036337765.1 Acidobacteriota bacterium | reverse complement strand
CGCTTCGAGAGCGCCGGGGACAGCAATCACCAGCAGCCAGAGGCAGGAGACGGCGGCGCCTACTTGAAGACGGGCGATTCGCCTCCGCGACTGCGGACTTTGGAACGGCATGGGCTCGCGCACTATACCGGCACGGCCTGTCCAACCATCGGATTCGAGAACAAGGTGTCGCGCTCGTGGCTTCGTAAGCCTCGATCCGATCGATGGCACCGCGGATTTGGTGAACTCAGTCGACGGTGATCGGCTCGAGGCGCAGGAGGTGCGCCTCGCGGGTCGCACGGTTCGGTCCGTGGCAGGCGTAGCCGTAGCGGGCGAAGATCGGGCGGACCTGGGGCTCGAAGTCGACCTCTGCCTGCTGTGCGCCAGCGGTGGCGCCGCCGGCTCAGGGTAGGGCGGCCTGCCACCCCGCCGCGAGGCGGCGGGACAGGTCCACGACGACCGCTTCGTGCGAGCCGTTCGCCGCGAGGTTGCGATACTCGAAGGGGTCTTCCTCGAGGTCGTAGAGCTCTCGCAGGGTCTTGCCTTCGGTGCCCGGGAGTGGTGTCCACTCCGTGTAGCGGTAGCGCTGCTCGCGCAGCGTGCGGCCGTGAAAGCCCTCGCGCTTCGACTCGGAGAACGCAGCGGACTTCCAAGGACGACTTGGTTCGGCCAACAGCGGCTCGAAGCTCGTGCCTTCGAGCGCATGTTCCGGGCCCGATAGTCCGGCGAGGTCGACGAACGTCGGGTAGAGGTCGACCAGTTCGACGAGCCCGGTCGCCACCCGACCGGCGTTGCGGCCGTCAGGCAGACGGACGATCAGCGGAACCCGCGTTGACTCCTCGAACTGGACGCTCTTGCGCCACAGGCCGCCGTGCTCGTCGAGCTGGAAGCCGTGGTCGCTGGTGAAGACGACGATTGTCGAATCGGCGAGATCGAGGAGTTCCAAGGCGTCGAGGAGCTGGCCGACGTAGGAGTCGGTCATCGTGACCATCGCGTGATAGGCCGCGATCGCCTGTTTCTTCTGACGCTCGGTGTGGTCCGCGTCGTCCTGCCGGACTTGAGATGCCGGGGCGGGGATGTCGGCGGTGTCGCCCCGAGGCGTCGTCGGCAGAACGATCTCGTCGACGGGGTGTTGGTCGAAGAACGAGGCCGGTCCCACCCAGGGTTGGTGCGGCTTGTGGAAGCCGGCAGCGATGAAGAAGGGCTTGTCGCGGTTCTCAGATAGCAACTGAACGATCCGCGTCGCCGTCGTTGCGTCCGGCGTCATGCGGGGCGACTCGGTCGTCGCGCGCCACGACAGCGGCAGGCCCGCCGGCCGTGCCAGCGCGGCCAGGATCTCCGCTCTGGAGAGCCCGTCGTTGGCTCCGGCTATCTCCCAGGTGTTGTCGCGGACCTCCGAGAGGTCGTTGCCGGGCAGGTATCCCGGGAGATGGAACCGCATCTCAGGCTCTCGCGACAGCGCGAAGTTCGAGACATCCCAGGAGACGGCGTGCTCGTGGGTGTTGTGGGCGATCTTGCCGACCCGGGCCGTGAAGTAGCCGTGGTCGTGGAAATGCTCGGGCAGCATGCGCAACGCATCGCCGATTGAGGCTCGCGGTCCCGCCGAGTTGTCGAGGATGCCGGTCGAGGACGGTCGGAGCCCGCTCAGGAACGATGTGCGCGACGGGTGGCAGAGGGGGCCCTGCACGTAGGCGCGCTCAAAGCGAATGCCTTGCGCTGCGAGCCGATCGAGGTTCGGCGTCTTCGCGCTGGCGTACTGCGGTCGAGCGGCCGAATCGAGGTACGAGCCGAGCGCTACATTCAGGTCGTCGGCCACGATGAAGAGGACGTTGGGCCGATCCCCAGGCCCGACCTCCCGATTCGGTGCGGCGGCGGCCAGGAGGAATCGATCCGAGCGGTCTTCGGGCTGCGCTACGGCGGCCCAGGGAAGCAACAACCCGATAGAAAGGACGAAGAGTGCGGTTCTCGACATCTTCGATTCCACCTCTATCCTGAACCGGTCCAGACAGCTGTGCCAGTTCCAGCAGATTCTACCCGCTCAGCCGAGGCCGGCATCGCTGCCTAGCCAGCAGGCAAGGGACACAACCCACAGCCTAGAATTCCGAAATGGCCGAAGTGCGAAGCCGGGAAGGGGCATCGCGTGCGGCAACAAGGCGAGGGGTGGATGAGATGAGCGATTCCGAACAGGCCCGTGCGCAGAAGAAGTCACTTGGGCCACTGGCCCGGATCGGCATCGGCGGAGCGTTTCGCCGTCGGGCAACGGCATCGTGCGGGCGTTGGCTTGTGACGTTCCTCACGGAACAATCGCCACTAACTCGACGCTTGACAATCGTCCGGACGTAGTGACTACACGAACCTCGTCACCTACCAGCGAAACTCGGTGCAACGCGTCTCCTCGTACAACCGCCTCAGAATGCCCTTCGCCACCTCAACATCCAAGAACGGAATATGAATCCGATGCCCCGAACTCCCCGCCCCTGCCGTATCCACCGCCACCGACGCCATCCGATTCCTGTAATCGAACGGTGACTGTTTCATCGAAACCGTCTGTATGTTGACGAAACGCACCACACTGACCTGGCGGCTGATCCAGCCACTGCGAAAGTAGATGGCGCAATCGCTCAGCGCGTACCCGGTGCGGCGAACCCACTGGCGCGAGGCCAGCCACGCCGTCGTCAAGACCACCAGCGGCAGCCACAACGCATGCCATCCACTCAACGGAATCGGAGCAAGCGCAAACAGCGCCGCGATTCCAATCGTGATCGGCGTCACCGCAATCGCGATGCGACTAGAGATCCGCCGCACCGCCCGCGCTTCGATCGGATTCCACTCCACCCCCTCGATATCTACGTCGGGCAGCACGTCCCGCACCAACCCATACGCCCGGTCGGTCTCGATGATCGGCGCCAACCACAGCCGCGTACTCGCCGCCCCCGAGGCCGCGGCCAGCTCGGAGTTGCTATCAGTGGTCCCAGCCGTTTCAAGATCGATCGAAGCCCGGCTGAACCAGCGATGCAATAGCGACGCACTGACCGTCACAAGCTGGATCCGATGCACCGGTATCACCGACGAAACCTCGGGCCACAACCCATAATCCGCGCGAAGGTTCTCACCCTTCTGGTGTAGCGTGAAGCCCCGATACCGCACCAGATACCAGGCCATCGAGAACACACGGATGATGACGAGCAGCAGTACGAGCGTGGCCAGACCCAGGAACACTCTGCCGACCGTGGTCCCCGAATCGAATAGCCAGCTGGCCCAGCCGGGGGCCCTTGCGCGGACACCCTCGTAGATTCTCTGCCAGTCCTGGTCCTCGAACCAGCCCTGATTCCACCCTTGCACTTGAGCGGCGGCGCCCAGAGCGGCTGCAACAACAAGAAAGCCGCGGTTGCTGATCAGGCCGAGGCGGACGAGCTCGCGATCCGGAACCTGCAGCGGCGGGTTGACCTCCCGTGCTCTCTCCACGGAGTTCGTCGACGCCGCCCTGTGTCCTTCGGCCAGCGTGTAACGCCTCAACTCCTCCGCGGCTTCCAGCGATACCACCCGCAACAATGCCTCGGGCTTGCCACCCGCTGCGGTTTCGATCCGTGCTGTGGCGACAGCCAGCATGCGATGGATCGGATTGCGCACGAGCGCGACGTTGTGGATCCGATCGTAGGAAATGCGCCGCACGTTCTTCGTCAACAGGCCGTCGCGCACCACCAGCTCGCTCTCCATGAAGCGATAGTTGTAGACCCGCTGCCTGATGAACGCGGAGATGAAAGCCGGCACGACGAAGAGCACGGACAACAGATCCAGACGCGACAACAAGACTCCGCCGGAGGCGAGAACGGCACCAACGATCGGAAGGATGAGCGCTCGGATCGTGCCCACGGCGATGAACGGCCATGACCAGCGGTGCAATCGGCGGACTTCAGTCTGCATCGGTCGCGAGGGCGGGTCGAAGGTGGTCACTGAGGCGTGTGGCGATCCCGTGCTCGAGTCCGGCCAAGGAGATCGACGCCCCCGCGGTGCCGGCGGTGTGGACCGTGAGCGTGCCCAGGTCGAACCTTCGCTGCACGGGCCCTTGCGAGACGTCGGTGTGCTGGACTCGTGTGATCGGAATCCAGATCACCTTGCGCCAGATGACGCCGCGGCGAATGCACAGACCCTCCTCCTCCACCAGGTAGCGCAAGTGCCGGTGACGCACGGCGGGCCAGCGGTAGGCCCAGAGCAAGAACGACGCGAGGAGCAACAGCCAAACCCCGAGAATTGCGAGATAGGCCGGGCCCGGAATGCCTCCGACGGCCCAGCCGATCGTGGAGAGGATCAGGGGGGCCATCGAGAGGGGGAGAACCACGGAGAACCCGATGATGCGCGCCACTCTCACCGTACGCGGATCGACGAGATGCTCCGCGCCGTCGACCAGAGACGGTACGACCGGTGCCGGTTTCGCGGCCTCGTTCTCCTCCGACCGGTTGGAATCGCCGGTCTGTTCGCGATCGCCCATCGAGTTTTCCGGGGTCCCAGCCATGGGGACCGCTGGGAGATGATAAACGAACGAGGACAGATCGTTAGTGCGCGGTCTGAGCAAGGAACGATAGCGAACTACGCGCCCTAGCTGCTCCCAGCCGCGCCGACCTACGAACTGAGCAGAACACTCTCAATCGCTTAGCCTAAGTGGCGTCCCCAAGGGGAATGGACCGGTCGCAAACACCGATTGACGGGTGGTTCCCCTCGGCGAGAGTCACCTCCGCCTCATCGTCCATGAGTACGTCGAGCACTACCAGTTTCGGCTGGAGCGGTGCCTTCGGCACCACCTTCTGGGTGGATCCGAAGGAGAACATGACTGCCGTGCTCATGGTCCAGACGCCGGGCGGGCCGCTGCGGGCTGATTTCCACAACGCCGTGATGCAGGCCATCGTCGAGTGATCGCGTAGTCTTGAATCTCAATGAATAGTCGTATGTTGGCAGCGCTCGCGCTGGTTCTGTTGCTGGAGGGCTGCACCGCGGTCGAGAAGGTGGCGGTCGGGCCGTTCTACCAGGTGGCGCCTTTGCCGCCAGAGGCGGGATCGGTAATGACCGATCTCGCATACTTCGAGGGCGACGACGCCCACACGGAAAAGCACCGCCTCGACCTCTATCGGCCGGCGGGGTCCGGGTGGCCAATCCTGGTTTTCGTTCATGGCGGATCCCTCGAAAACGGCGACAAGGCGTTACGCATCGGCGGGTTCGACATCTACGGCAACGTCGGGCGCTTCTACGCCGCGCGTGGCGTCGGGGTGGCCGTCGTCAACTACCGGCTCCAGCCCGAGGTCCGTTGGCCCGAACAGGCCGACGACGTGGCTAGGGCCATCGCTTGGGTGCAACGGCACGCTCGAGACTACGGCAGCTCGGGAGAGCTCTTCCTGTCGGGTCACTCCGCGGGCGCATGGTTGGCGGCTCACGCCATCCTGGACGAGACGCGGGCCAAACGCTTCGATCTCGGCCCGGACTCCGTCGAGGGCTTCATCTCGGTCAGCGGATCGGGGTACGACCTGACCGATCGCGAGACCTGGCAGACCTTCGGTCGGGAGAAGGCATGGGAGAAGCGCTTCGCCACCAACGAGGCCCGCGACGATTGGCGCGAGCGGGCATCCGTGCTGCCGCTTCTGGGCGGCCCCGATCTACCGCCGTTCTTGCTCGTCTATACGTCGAAGGAGTGGCCCGCCCTAGGCAGGCAGAACCAGCTGATGCGCGAAGCGCTGGTGAAGGCCGGCGCCGGCGTAAAGCTCGTAGCGCTCGAGACCGACAGCCATCGGCGCATGGTGCTGGCGATGAGTCGAGCCGACAAGAGGCTCTCCGGAGAGATCCTGTCCTTCATCCAGGACCCCTACCCAGTCCCCTGACCTTCAGTCGGCAAGAAACGAGAACAACAGCTCCAGCGCGCGCGCGCCGATCAGCATCTCGAAGTGGCCGCCGACGACGGTCTCTCGGCGCACCGTCGCGGCCTTCTCCTGCGGTGACAGGTCCTGCTGACTGGCCAGCGGCGCATGGCCGTCTCCACCGGACGTCGCGAGCCGATCGAGCGCGGCCACCGACTTGATCCGATCGTCGCCCGTGAAGTACGTTCCGCGACCCTTGCCGTCGCGGATCAGCAGCGCGCGATCGATCGTCCGTTGGGAGCGATTCTCGAGAAGGTAGTAGCCGACCGCTGAGAAGTGCGGGGAGTCCGCCGCCAGCAGTCGCGCCGCGCGACGGGCCACATCAAGACGCTCCTCGAGGTAGCTCAAGCGCTGGGCGTGCGTTGCAAAGAGATCGGTTCGTCCGCGCTTGTCGATGCGCGCCCGCACGTCGGCGCCAAAGACCGACCAGCCGTTTCGCACCCACTCCGCCGCATCGCCGAGATCGACATCGAGGCTGCGTCCATCTGTCCCGAAGAAGGCGTCGCTGCGGCCGAGCGGCAGATCGTCGAATAGCGGACGGATCGTGAAGAGCGTCTCTTGGCTGAGCTTGCGGCCGACGCCGGGGAGATAGCGGCGGCCGCGGTGAAGTTGTTCGAGGATCCGCAGCGATCCGCTGTTGGAGGCGCTGACCAGCAGCAGCTTGCGAATGCGGAAGCGAGTAGGCTCCGGTGCCGCTCCGGCCTCGGCATCGGCGAGCGGCAGGGCACCGTACTTGGCGGCCCAGCGGCAGATCCGAGCCGCGTTCGACTGGCAGAGGAGATCGACCTCCTGCACTCCTTCACCTCTGAACGTGGCCATTCGGTGGAGCTGCTCACTGAGGCGCACGACCGTGTCCTCGTTCGAGCGCCGCCAGTCGTAGGCGAAGAAGAAGAATTCACCCTCTGGCTCGACGCTGCCGAGATCTCCCCGCTTGAACCCCCGGGCCTGAAACTCCTCCGCGAGGGGGCGATAGATCTCCTTCCTGAAGCCCAAGAGCCGCAGCACCCACAACGGCTCCACCGGCTCGTAGCGCGCCTGGGGATGCACTTTCGAGGGATCGTCGGACGGTGGGGCGAGCGGCAGGGCGATCGAGTAGCCGAGATCGCGGGGCCGCATCATGTGGGCAGTGGTGCCCCAGACCAGCCCGCCGGAGGCTGGATCGCGAAGCTGGGTTCCGGTCACTCCAGGAACGACAACGGCCGGCACCCGGTCGGCGGCACTGGCCCGGATGCCACCGAGTGAGATCACCAGCGCGATACTTGTCGCCACCGGCCGCCACTGACCGAGACGTTCGCCGAGGGAGCGCATCGTCGGCAAGCGGACGCTAGATGTCCGACACTGGCTCCTCGAGTCCAGAGCCCCTTTGGCTGGTTGGCACGAAGCTCTCCGGCATCCACTTCTCGAGCTCCGCCACGAGCTCGCGACGATCCTGATTGCCCCACAGCAGATTGAGCCACTCGTGCTCGTCATCGTCGTGATCGTAGAGCTCTGCTCCGCCAGTGGCGTAGCGAATGTAGCGCCAACGCTCGGTGCGCACCGCCACGTTGACATCGACCATCGACAAGGCCGGCAACTCCCAGGCCGCCTGAGGATCGGCCAGCAACGGGCGCAGGCTTACGCCGTCGATCTCGGCCACCTCAGGCAAGCCGCAGAGATCGATCAGCGTGCGGTACAGGTGGACAAGGCTTACCGGTCGCGAGCAAAGCTGGCCGGGTTGGGTCACACCTGGCGCCACCACGGCAAGGGGCACACGCGTCGAGTCCTCCCACAGCACGTACTTACTCCAGTGGCCCTTCTCGCCCAGGTGGTGACCGTGGTCGCTCCACAGCACGATGACGGTGTTGTCTGCGAAGGGGCTCGCATCGAGAGCGTCGAGGATGATCCCGAGGGCGTCGTCCATGAACGCCGTCGCAGCCAGATACGCGGCCACGGCCTTCGTGTCCTGCCCTGCTTCTCGCACCAGCCGTGCCCGGAAAGAGAAGTGAGCGAGCTCCTTGGCACGCCCCGGAATGTCGGCTCGGTCTGCGTAATACAGCAACGGCAGCGAGATCTCGTCGGGAGGGAAACGCTCCAGATAGTCTCTCGGAACCCACCAGGGCAGATGCGGTAGTGCCAACCCGACGCTAATAAAGAAGGGTGCGTCGAACGATCGCGCCAGCACCGACTCTACCCAACGTGCGAGCTGGCGGTCGTGCAGCTCTTCTTCATCGATGTCGACCGGGCCCCAGTTGAAACTGGGGCGGCCAGCCAATCCCCAGCCGTCATCGGGGCTGCGAAAACTCCCGAGCGCCTTCTGCTCAATGAGGAACTCCTCGTGGAAGCTTGAGGGCTCGGGAGAGTGGAACATCTTGCCGGCGCCGAGGACCTCGTAGCCGGAGCGCATGAAATGCTGCGGAATGCTCACGGCATCGGGCAGGTAATCGCGAAACTGCTGAGCGTTGGTGTAGACGCCCGAGTTGTAGGGCTCACGACCGGATAGGACCGACGTTCGAGAAGCACTGCAGATCGGAGCCGAGCAGTGAGCATTGGTGAAGCAGACACCCCGCGCCGCGAGGCGGTCCAGGTTCGGCGTCGAGGCGTTCGGGTGCCCGCCCAACACTCCGACCCAGTCATTCAAATCGTCGACAGCGATGAACAGAACGTTGGGACGCTCAGCAACGGAGGAACGTTGCACACAACCCTCACCCAGCACGACACCCGCTGCGGCGGCGGAGGTCAGCCCGAGAAAAGTGCGACGGTCTAGCCCCTTCCCGCTAGCGGACGACAATACTGCTGGTGAGCGCTTCTCGATGAACACTGTCACCTCTTGGAAGCGGCTACTTTAGCAGGGCGGCCAGGTCAGCTCTCGCCAATCGGGGAGGTCAGAAACCAGTGCCGAGAGGCTGATCGAAGACGCGATAGTTGTTGCGGTACCAGTTTCTGGTTATCCGCAGCTCGCGCTCCCACACCCCGCCGGGGCGGCGGCACTGGGCCAGCCACTCTCCCTGCGCCAAGGCGTCGGCGACCCAGCGGTACTCGGCACATTCCTCGCTCCCGGCCTCGCGCAAGGCGCTCGAGATCTCGAAGTTCTCCTCTTCCGCCCAGACGAGGGGCATCGCGATCGGTGCATCCTGCGGCTGTGCCTCACCCGTCACTGGCGGGGATTCCTCGAGCTCTGGAAGGCCACACCCCGTCCAAGTTGAGACCACTAAGACCAGGAATAGGCCGGCGCCAAAGAGATCTCGCAACTTCAGAGGCAGGAGGCTCATGCCCAGAGCCTATCGATCCGCACTGACGCGACCCAGAACGCGCTGGCGGTGGTCCCACTTGACACCCCGCGATGGCGGCCCCTAGCATCGTTTGTCCGGCCGACCCGGGCCCGATCCACAATCTGTAAGTCGGCTCATGCGACCGCTCAAATCAGTACTGGTCTTCCTCGGACTGCTCATCGTCCCCGTGGTAGCGGCAGCTCAGACCACATACGTGGCCTTCGGGGACAGCATCACCGAGGGCGTCGGCGACGAGACCAACCAGGGGGGGTACCCGACCCGGTTGCAGGCGAACCTACGCGCCGGCGGCGTGAAACTGGCTCGGGTGCGCAATCGCGGCCTCGCGAGCGAGGACACAACCGAAGGGATCGTGCGCGTCACAAGCGTACTCAACGAGGGGGGCGAGTTTTTTCTCCTCATGGAGGGCACGAACGACCTCCACCACGAAATCTCTGTCGAGACGACGCTCTTCAACCTCGAAGACATGGCCAAGCGCGCCAGAGCACGCGGAATGGAGGTCGTGCTCGCGACTCTCGCGCCGCGCTTTCAGTGGGCCGACGTGGACCGGAACAACTTCCAGACCCGACTGATCAACCAGGGTATTCGCGACATCGCGGGCCGGCGGAGCTACCTCTTCGCCGACGTCTTCGAGATCTACTTCACGATCCCAGACTTCTCGCCGGATCTCTACGCCTATCTCCCGGGCGACGGTATCGGCCATCCCAACAGCGAGGGCTACGACATCATCGCCAGGGTCTTTGCCGACGGGATCCTCGGCATCGACACCGTGCCACCGGTGCTGGGCCTCACCGAACCTGAGAACTTCTCTTCGGGGCAAGATCCGCAGACAGCGCTCGAGCTCGAGATCTGGGATTTCATTTCCGGCGCTGACACGTCGGCGACCGACATCAAGGTCAACGGGGTCAAGGTGGGCGCCGACGTGCGCGGCAACGCCAGCCGCAAGCGAATCTCGTTCGATCCCCAGGGACAGCTGACCGGCCTCGTAACGGTCGATCTGGTATCGCGCGATCTGGCCGCCATTCCCAACGAGGTCGACCGATCCGTCCTGTTCTTTATCGTCGACGAGGGCGGCAGTATCTTCGAGGGCGATCTGAACCTCAACGGGCGCGTCGACGGCGTCGACCTGGCGGTTCTCGGAACCGCATTCGGCTCCACCACGAACCGCAGGCGCTACATCGTGGCCGCGGACATCAACGGCGACGGCATCGTCGATGGGCTCGACTTGGCGGCCCTCGCCGACAACTTCGGCGAGACGCGGTAGGGAGCGGACGTGGCCCCCACCAAGGGATACGCACCGGTCGACGCGATGGAGCTGCCGCGCTTCTCGGGTCTGCGGACCTTCATGCGACTGCCGCATGTCACCCGCTTGGACGACGTCGACTTCGCAATCGTCGGCGTGCCATTCGACACCGGAGCCACCTTCCGAGTAGGCGCGCGTTTCGGTCCCGAGGCGATCCGCTCCAGCTCGGTCACGCTGCGCCCCTACAACGCCGCGCTAGAGATCGCCATCTTCGAAGTATCGAGCGGCGTCGACTTCGGCGATCTTCCTGTCGTCCCCGGCTATCTGCCCGAGTCACACTCACGCATCACCGAAGCCGCGAAGCCGATCGTCGCCAGTCCCGCCACACCGATCTTTCTCGGCGGTGACCATTCCGTCTCGCTGCCGCTGCTACGCGCTGCCCACGCCACTCGCGGACCTCTGGCCCTCATCCATTTCGACGCTCACAGCGACCTCTGGAAGGGCTACTACGGCGGCAAAGACACCCACGGAACGCCCTTCCGCCGCGCGGTCGAGGAGGGGCTTCTGGACCTCGAACATTCGATCCAGATCGGCCTGCGCGGCCCGGTCTACGACGCCGGCGACGCCTCGATCAGCGCCGAGCTCGGCTTCGAGGTGCTGACGGGGCCCGAGCTCCACCGACAGGGTGTCCCCTCGACGATCGAGCAGATCCGCGCTCGTGTTGGCGACCGCCCCGCCTATCTCACCTTCGACATCGACTTCGTGGATCCCGCCTACGCGCCCGGCACCGGAACCCCGGAGGTCGCCGGCTTTACTGGCACCGAGTCGATCGAGCTCGTGCGCGGCCTCGTCGGGCTCGACATCCGCGCCTACGATGTGGTCGAAGTGATGCCGGCCTACGATCCCGCCGCCATCACATCGCTCCTGGCGGCGAACCTGGTATACGAGTTCATCAGCCTCGACGCTATTGCCCGGCGCAAGCGCTAAACCTCCGAACTAGCCGAACACGTCCGCGAGACGGAGGTCCGCGTCGGAGATCCGACGGTTGCCGCCAGCAATCCCGTGCAGATCGACTGGGCTCACCTGCCCGCCCTCGAGCCCCGCCATTACCCCGCTCTCGCCGGCCAGGAGAAGCTCGAAGGCGGCATCAGACAGGCGAGTTGCGAGGATCCGGTCGGCAGCAACCGGAGCCGTGCTTCGTTGCAGGTAGCCGAGCACCGTGCAGCGCGACGGGTAGCCGAGTCGGCTCTCGATCTCGCGCGCAAGGACCATGCCGACACCTTCGAGCCGCGGCCGGCCGAGGCGATCCTTCGCCGACGCAACCGGCGAAAGGATGCCGCCCTCGTCCCGGGCCCCCTCGGCCACCACGACGATGCTGTAGTTGCGACCATGGACCTCGTGGCGCTTTCGCAGCCGGTCGTAAACATCCTCCATGCGGAACGCCCGCTCGGGCACGAGCGCCAGATCCGCACCGCCGGCGATCGCTGACTCGACTCCGATCCAGCCGGCGTTGCGCCCCATGACCTCGAGCACCATCACTCGACTGTGACTCTCGGCGGTCGCTCGAAGGTTGTCGAGTGCATCGGTGGCCACCTGCACGGCCGTCCGGAATCCCACCGTCGTATCGGTGCCAGGCACGTCATTGTCGATGGTCTTAGGTACGCCGACCACGGGAAAGCCGCTCTCAGCGAGTATCGACGCTGCTGTCAGCGACCCGTTGCCGCCCACCACGATCAGCCCCTCGACGCCGTGAGCCGCCAGTGCCTCCAACGCCCGCTCCGCGTCGCCGGGCTCGAGAAACAGGCGACTGCGAGCCGAGCGCAGGATGGTGCCCGCAGTCTGCACGATCCCAACAACGTCCTCCCTCTCGAGCACCCGTACGGTGCCCGCCAAGAGGCCATCCCAACTGTCAAAGATCCCCACCGGGTCGATGCCTGCGGCAAGGCAACGCCGTACCAGCACCCTCACGCAGGCGTTGGTGCCGGGCGCGTCGCCGCCGGAAGTGATGACTCCTATTCGCCTCAAGTCGGCTCCCCCACGTCGTCGAGGCCGTCCATCTCCGCCAGCCGGCTGATCAGGTCCTCCACCCGGCTCGAGTAGCCCCACTCGTTGTCGTACCAGCTCACGACCTTGACGAGATTGCCGCCCAAGACCAGCGTCAGGGGCGCGTCGAAGATGCTCGAGTGTGAGTTGCCGACGATGTCGCTCGAGACGATCGCCTCCTCGCTGTACTCGAGAATCCCGGCCAGCACACCCTCCGCGGCAGTCTTCATGGACGCGTTGACGTCTTCGACGGTCACGTCTCGGCTGAGCTCGACCGTTAGGTCCACCACACTGCCATCCGGTACCGGAACGCGCATGGCGATGCCGTCGAGCTTGCCCTCCAACTCCGGCAGCACACGACCGACCGCCCGAGCGGCACCGGTCGAAGTGGGAATGATGTTGGTCGCGGCGTTGCGCGAGCGACGCTGATCCTTGCGGTGCGGCGCATCGAGCAGCCGCTGATCGGAGGTGTAGGCGTGGACCGTGGTCAGCAGGCCACGCTCGATGCCGAAGGTCTCGTGCAACACCTTGGCCACCGGCGCCGTGCAGTTGGTGGTGCAGCTAGCATTCGACACGATCCTCGATTCCGGCGTCACGACCTCGTCATTGACCCCCAAGACGACCGTCGAGTCGAGGTCGTCTTTCGTCGGCACCGTCACCAAGACTCTCCGCGCGCCGGCCTCTAGATGCTCCTCGAGCTCCTCGACGTGGCGGAACTTCCCCGTCGACTCGATCACGTAGTCGATAGCGAGCTCCCTCCAGGGCAGCTTGGCGGGCTCGCGCTCGGAGAGGATGAGGAACGGATCGCCGTCGATCGTCATCCGGTCGCCGTCCAGCGTCGCCTCGCCCGGGTACCGACCGTGGATCGAGTCGAACTTGAAGGCGTAGAGCAGGTCGTCGGCGGGTGCCAGGTCGTTGACCGCGACGACGTCGAAGTGGTGGCGCATCTTGGCGATCCGCGTGACGGTACGCCCGATGCGCCCGAAGCCGTTGATCGCGATTCTGGGTAGGGCCATGGAGTCCTCCTCTCACATACGGATACCACCTGGCGATGGCCAGTGCCACTACAATCGGCCTCCCTGGAGGTTCACCATGAAGACAGAAGCCCTGCGCCTCGGCGCTCTCGCTCTCGTCGCCGCTCTCGCTTACCCGATCGCGGCCGAGCCGCCGCTACCCACCGCAAAGCCGGAAGAAGTGGGCATGTCGTCGCAGGGGCTCGAGCGCCTGTCGGAGGTGCTCCAGAGCTACATCGACGACGATCGGCTCGCCGGATCGGTCGCACTCGTGACGCGGCGCGGCAAGCTCGTCTATCACGAGGCCTTCGGCAACCGCGATCGCGAGGCCAGCGCAGCCATGGGGCGAGACGACATCTTTCGGATCGCCTCGCAGACCAAGGCTCTGGTCTCGCTCGCGATCCTGATGCTGCAAGAGGACGGGGAGCTCTTGATCGGGCAGCCGCTGAGCGACTTCCTCCCCGCCTTCGCTGATCACAAGGTCGCGATCGCCGTCGGCGACGACTACGGCGTGGTGCCAGCCAACCGTCCGATCACCCTGCGCGACCTCCTGACCCATACCTCCGGCTTCGGCTACGGCAACGGACCCGCGGCCGCGCTCTGGCATCAGGCGGGGATCCAAGGGTGGTACTTCGCCGATCGCAAAGAGCCGGTCGTCGAGACCATCAACCGCCTGGCAAGCCTGCCGGCGGACGCGCAGCCGGGTGAGGCCTTCGTCTACGGCTACTCCACCGACATTCTCGGCGCCGTCGTCGAGGTGGTCTCCGGCCAGACGCTGGCTGAGTTCCTCCACGCGCGTGTGCTCGGCCCGCTGGGCATGAAGGACTCGCACTTCTACTTGCCGAAGGACAAGAAGGACCGCCTGACAACGGTCTACTCCGCCAGCGCGGACGGGCTTCAACGCGCCCCGGACCCCGGACACATGGTCGGGCAGGGTGCATACCTCGAAGGTCCCCGCACCAGCTTCTCCGGCGGCGCCGGGCTGCTGTCGACCGCCGGCGACTACGGACGCTTCCTACAGATGATGCTCAACGGCGGCAGTCTCGACGGCCAGCGGCTGATCTCGCCCGCCACTGTGGCGCTGATGACCACCAACCACGTCGGCGAGAAGTTCGGGTGGAACCGCGGCTCGGGCTTCGGCCTGGGGTTCTCCGTCGTCGTCGACATCGGCGCTCGCGGCGTGCCGGGATCGGTCGGTGAGTTTGGCTGGGGCGGTGCCTACCACTCCAGCTACTGGGTCGACCCGGCCGAGGAGCTGGTGGTCGTATATCTGACCCAGATCATTCCGGCCGGCGCCGTCGACGACCACGGCAAGCTCCGGGCGCTCGTCTATGCCGCGATCGAAGACTAAAACCGGGCCCTGAGAAAGAGCAGCACACCGTCGCGGGTCTGGTTCCAGTCGCCCAGCACGAGTGCTCTAGGGGTCTCCTCACGCGCGTCCACTTCGTCGGCGAAGAAGCCGATGCCGAAACCAAGATGCTGGAAGGTGTGGTGCTCGATGCTGGCCTGGAACTCGACGTACGACCCCTTGATGTCGTCGTAGGAGGCATCCATGATCTTGATGCTGCCTCCGAAGTGCCACTTGGCGGCGAACTCCACGTCTCCCTGCAGACCCAGCAGAGGAATGTGAGCGTCGACGTCGGCGTCGATCGTAATCGGAATGGTGATCGGAACACCGGGGCACTCTTGTGTCGGCCGCGCAAGCTAATCTGTCTGTAGCTGAAGGAAATGAAGGAAATGCGAATTCACATGGGCGTCGCCTTTGCCATGGCAGCGATATCCGTCCATCTCTCGACGCCGATCGTGGCTGACGATGCATGGGAAGTGACCTGGAAAGAGGGGACGCGCATCGAGTCGGCCGACGACCGATTCAGGCTCCAGATCGGCGGCCGCGTGCAGGCCGACTATGCTTTCGCCGTTTCGCAGTCCGACGCCCTCGAGCAGCGCTTCGGGAAGTTCGAGGACTTCAGCGAGCTGCGGCGCGCCAGACTGTTCATGGAGGGAACCCTCTACGAGAAGGTGGAGTTCAAGATCCAGTACGACTTCGCCAGTGGCGACGCCCAGGCGAACGACATCTACCTCGGCTTTCTCGATACGCCGGCCGGCAACATCCGCCTCGGTCATTACAAGGAGCCGTTCAGCCTCGAGACGCTCACCTCGTCCAAGTACATCGCCTTCATCGAGCGCTCCCTGCCGGTGGTGTTCGCGCCGGGCCGCAACATGGGCGTCATGTTCCACGACAGCAACGACCGCTTCACCTGGGGGGCCGGCGTCTTTCGCGAGTCCGACGAGTTCGCATCTTCATCGGGCGAGGGGAGACGCAACGTCACCGGCCGCGTAGTCTGGCGCCCCTACTACGAGGACGAGGGCGAGAGGTTCTTACACATCGGGCTCGGCGCGACCTCGAAAGACAGCGCGGGCCTCAACAGTGAGATCCGGGCGCGGCCCGAGGTCCACATCGGGTCGCGCCTCGCCAATACCGGCGGGTTCGCCGTCGATGGCCAAGACGTTGTGGGCCTGGAGATCGCTGGCGTCAACGGCCCGTTCTGGTTTGCAGCAGAGCACCTGAACACAACCGTCGAGCGGCCGATGCGGGGAGATCTCGGCTTTGGCGGCTACTACGCCCAGGCGGGCTACTTCCTCACGGGTGAGAGCCGCGGCTACAGGACGTCGAGCGCCGCTTTCCACCGCACCCGACCCGCCAGCAACTTCGAGGGTGGTGGCGGTGCCGGCGCATGGGAAATCGCTCTGCGCTACTCCCACACGGACCTGAGCGACTCGGAGATCATCGGCGGGGAGCTGGACGGCATCACCGCGGCAGTCAACTGGCACCCCAATCCCGTCACTCGTCTGATGCTGAACTGGGTGCATCCGGACCTCGACAGAGTCGGTGAAGCCGACTTCATGGTCGTCCGAGCCCAGATCGACTTCTAGTGCTAGGGCAACCCGTGCAAGTAGCACGGGCCGCACTAGCCTGCTATCCCTCCGGGGGGCGCTGGCCGCGCAGGCCCGGAGGGAAGGAATGCTAGCCTGCCGATCTACATGAGCGCGCCGCGGATCGCGGTGGTCGAAGACGAATCGGCCCTCGTCGAGGTACTGCAGTACAACCTCGAGCGAGCGGGTTTCGCGACCGACATCTATACCCGAGGAGACACCGCGTGGGACGGGCTGCGGGAGCGGCCGCCCGACCTCATCCTCCTCGACCTGATGCTGCCGGGCGTGGACGGCCTCGAGCTCGCTCGGCGGCTCAAGCGGGAACCAGATACCGCCCGCATTCCGATCCTCATGCTGACCGCGCGCAGCGAGCAGCTCGATCGGATCGTCGGGCTCGAGCTCGGCGCCGACGACTACATCGCCAAGCCCTTCAGCCCGCGCGAGGTCGTCTTACGCATTCAGGCGGTTCTACGCCGGGCGCACGGCTCCGAGGGCGAGGCAGCCCGATGGCTCGAATCCGGGAATCTGCGCATGGACCCCGAGGCACACCAGGTCTTCAGCCGCGATTCCGAGATCCTCCTAACGCCGACCGAGTTTCGCCTGCTGCGCTTCCTGCTCGAGCGCAAGGGCCGTACCCAGACCCGCTCACGCCTGCTCTCGGACATCTGGGGCTACGCCGAAAACGTCGACAGTCGAACCGTCGACACCCACGTACGCCGCTTGCGTAAGAAGCTCGGCGCCGACGGCGAGCGCATCGAGACCGTGACCGGAGTCGGGTATCGTCTGAGTCGCTAGTCGGGGGGAACGCAGCATGGCCCATCGCGTAGGACCTCGCCTTCGATTCTTGCTCTGGGCGCCCGGCCTGGCGGCACTGCTGGTCGCGATCGTTCTCCTGGCTGCCCTACTGCCGTACCTCACCCTCGATCGGCGGCTGCTCGCCACGCTCGGGTTGGCCGCCGTTGCCGCGGGCGGGGTCGTCGTCGGTGTTCTGCTCTGGTTCCGCGCCAGCTTCCTGCGCCCCTTCGCCAGCTTGCTCGAGGAGGCGGAGAACCTGATGATCGCGGGCGACTCGTCCTACCGCGTCCCGGATCCGCCGGTCGAGGAGCTCGCCGTCCTGTCGCGCAGCCTCAACCGTCTCGCGGATCGTGTCCAAGAGCAGATCGCCGAAAAGGAATTCGAACGCCACCGGCTACAGGAGATTCTGGCCGGCGTGCCGTTGGGCGTTCTGGTAATCGGGCCCGACCGCGAGCTGCTGTACGCCAACTCGACCCTGCAGGCGCTGTTCGGCATGCGCTTCGTCGATACCAAGAGGATCGCCGAGTTCCTCGAGGCCCCTGAGATCCAGGCTTCGCTCGATGAGGCGCAGGACGTCGACGAAGTTCGCGGGGCGGCAGACGTCGTCGAGATCAACCACCACTACAAGGAGCGAGACCTGGCAGTGAGTGCACGCCGCATCGAAGCCCTCGGTGGGATCCTGCTCATGGTGCGAGACGTCACGGAGGCGAATCGCGTCGAGAAGATGCGTCGCGATTTCGTCGCCAACTTGTCGCACGAGATCAAGACGCCACTTGCAGTCATCCGCGGGGCCGCCGAGACCCTCGAAGGGGCGCAAGACGACCCCGACGCGATCGAGCACTTCGTGTCGATCATCGTCAAGCAGATCTACCGGCTCGAAGACCTGCTCAAAGACCTCCTCACCCTGTCTCGTCTGGAGCGCCCGGAGGCCTCGCGCGAAACCGAAGTCGTCGATCTCGTGGAAATCTGCGAACGAGCGCGGGAGCTGGTCGAGTCCGTTGCAGAACGCCAACAGGTCTCGATCGAGGTCGAGCTCGGAGACGTGACGCCGTTCGAGGGGGATCCGGCAGCGCTGGAGCGCCTGGTGATGAACCTGTTGGTGACCGGAGTGCAATACAACCGTCCCGGCGGCACGGTTCGGCTGCGGATGGAGGAATCCGAGGACGGCATCACCCTGGAGGTCGAGGACGACGGCTACGGAATTGCGGAAGACGAGCTGCCACGAGTCTTCGAGCGCTTCTACAGGGTCGACAAGGGGCGCGGCCGCCGCGAGGGGGGCAGCGGACTGGGGCTCGCCATCGTCAAGCACGTCACCCAGTTTCACGGCGGCACCGTCGAAGTCCGCAGCTACCTCGAGCGCGGGTCCGTCTTCCGGGTGCACCTACCCGGGGCCAAGGGCCAGGGCTCGGGCCAAGAACCTGCTGCTGTCGAGGGCTGAGAGGCGACGATGCAAACCACGACCGCTCAACGCGGCGACACCGGGCCCGAGGGTACTGTCGCGGCGGTCGATCTCGGCTCGAACAGCTTCCACATGGTGGTGGCGCGTAACACCGCCGGAGAGCTGACGATGCTCGACCGTAACCGCGAGATGGTGCGCCTCGCGGCGGGTCTGGACGAGGCAGGCCGGATTGGACCCGAGGCGGCGGAGCGCGCCATCGATTGCCTGCGACGGTTCGGCCAGCAGGTGGCCGCGCTGCCGACCGAGAGCGTTCGCGCAGTGGGTACGAACACCCTACGTCGCGCTCGGAAGGACGGCTTTCTCGATCAGGCTTCCGAGGCTCTCGGCCACCCGATCGAGATCATCTCCGGAATCGAGGAGGCACGGCTGGTCTACCTCGGTGTGGCCCGCAGCCTCGGCGTCGACGATCGGCGCCGGCTGGTGGTCGACATCGGCGGCGGCTCGACCGAGCTCATCGTCGGCGAGCGCTCTACCCCGCTGGCGATGGAGAGCCTCCACATGGGCTGCGTGGCGTCGACGCTGAGCCACTTCTCCAACGGACGGGTGTCGTGGAGCGCCTGGCTACGGGCATACATGGGTGCCCTGCAGGAGATGGAGCCAGTCGCAGCGCGCTTCCGCAACCTGGGTTGGAAGGAGGCGGTGGGCTCTTCAGGCACGATCCGAGCCGTACGTGACGTGGTCCGAGAGGCCGGGTGGAGCCCGAGCGGGATCACTCTGGCGTCGTTGCACGAGCTTCGCGAGGCGATTGTGGAGGCGGGTCGTCTGGACGAGATCCGTTTCCCCGGACTGAGCGAGCAACGTCAACCGGTCTTCGTGGGCGGAGTTGCGATCGTCCTCGCCATCTTCGAAGCGCTCGGCATCGAACGGATGGACGTCGCCGACGGCGCCCTGCGCGAGGGAGTGCTCTACGACCTGCTGGGCCGCATCCACCATGAGGACACGCGCGGGCGAACCGTGCTCGCGCTGATGGACCGTTACCACGTCGATGAGGCGCATGCCACGCGGGTCGAGCACACCGCGCTGGAACTGCTGAACCAGGCCGCCGGGAGCTGGAAGCTCGACGGTGGCGATGCGGCGCATCACGTCCGCTGGGCCTCTCTGCTGCACGAGATCGGGCTCGACATCGCCCACTCCCACTACCAGCATCACGGCGCCTACATCGTCGAGCACGCCGATCTCCCTGGGTTCTCGCTCGCCGAGCAACAACTGGTCTCCGATCTGGTTCTGGCGCACCGCCGAAAGTTCCCACTGGAAGCGTTCGCCGGCAAGCCCAAGGGCGGGCTCCGGATGGCGGTACTGCTGCGCCTCGCTATCGTGCTGCACCGCAGCCGCTCCGACGCCCCATTACCCGAGATCCGGCTCCGCTGCGACAACAACCAGCTCTCACTGCGCTTTCCGCCCGACTACCTGGCGGCCCATCCGCTGACTGCGGCCGATCTCGAGCAGGAGGCGCACCTTCTCGAGCCCACCGGCCTCGCGCTGCAGATAACCTGACTCGCCTCAGCCCGGTGACACTAGGGCTCGGCCAGCGAGCGTGGCGTGACGAGAAAGCGGAGCTCCCCCTGGCCCGGGGTGACGTCGGGCCACAGATCGCAGGCAAACCCGATACCGGCAGCGGCGGCGGTGGGCATGCGGACTCCTCCACCTCCAGTCAGTTCGCTGACCGCCCAGGACCATGTAGGTTCGTGAGCCGACCAGGAGCAGCGTCTCGACCGCCGAGCGCTGGCCGCGGATGAGCTCGACCAGTGTGTCGAGCGACGCTCCATACAGGGCCGGCTCCTCAACCAGCTCGCACTGCCAAGAGCCGCACGCTGTGACCAACCGCGCGGTGTCGCGGGCGCGAATCGCGGTCGAGGTCACGACGCGGTCCGGCGTCCAGCCGGTCGCAGAGAGAAACCGACCCACGTGTGGCACCGCCTTGCGTCCGCGCTTCGCCAGCGGCCGATCGTGGTCCGACCCATAGCTGGCGCCCCAGTCGGACTTGCCGTGTCGCAGCAAAACGATGCGTCTCGACATCTTCAAAGCGTATCTGCGCCTCGAGCTCCGGGCTATGCTTGGCCGCCGATGAGCGAGCGAGCTCGATTCAAGACCACTCTGTGGAGCATGGTGGTCGCCGCCGGCGACAGCCAGAATCCTCGATTCCACGACGAGCTCGCGATCCTCTGTGAGAACTACTGGTACCCGGTCTACGCCTTCGTCAGGCGCCGCGGTGCCAACGCCGACCATGCGCAGGATCTCGCCCAGGGCTTCTTTCCCCACATTCTCGAGAAGGGAACTCTGAAGGCCGCGGATCGGGACCGCGGCCGGTTTCGCTCGTTCCTGCTGACCGCACTAAAGTTCTACCTCTCCGACGAGTACGACCGCGCGACCGCCAAGAAGCGCGGCGGCGGCCAGGAGGCACTGTCGCTCGATATGGAGGATGCAGAGAGCCGCTACAAGCTGGAAGCCGAGCCGGAGGGGAACCCCGACCGGATCTTCGCCAAGCGCTGGGCGCTCGAAGTCCTCGATCACACCCATCGCAAGCCGCACGCCGAGTTCGAAGAGGGCGCGAACCCAGAGCGGGCGAGACGGCTGTCGATCTTCCTGTCTTCCGACGGCGACGACATCAGCTATCGCGAAGTGGGTGAGGAGCTCGACATGAGCGAGTCCGCCGTCAAGGTCGCGGTACACCGCATGCGCAAGCGTTTCGGAGGGCTACTTCGCGACGAAGTCGCGCGCCCGGTCGTCGACCCCACCCAGATCGACCGAGAGCTGCGATTCCTGCTTTCGGCAATCGAGTAGTCCAGGTCATGCGGATGCGGCGAACCCTATACGTAGCGTGGCTGAGCCTTCTCGCGGCGGCTCCCGTCGTCGCCCAGTTCGGCGAGTTCGAGGAGCTCGGGATGACCAGCGCGACCGAGCTGAGCCTGGTCGCCACGGAGGGTAACTCCTCGACCGAGACCTTCGGCTTCAAGCACGCCCTCGGCCGCACCTGGCAGCGCAGCCGGTACCGCCTGCGTCTCGAGGGCGTTCGGGCGAGCACCCGTGATCAGCGTTTCGCCGTCGTCGACCCCACCGACCCCGGCGGCTTCGCGGTCGTCGAGCCCTCGAGCCGCCCCGACGTCGAGAAGTACCTGATCGAGAACAGCTACGACCGCCGCGTCGGCGACGGTCGTGTCTTTGGGAACACAGGCATCACATGGGACCGCAACCGGGACGCTGGCATCCTCAACCGCTACGTACTCTTTGCCGGGACTGGCCACCTGTGGCACAAGGACGACCGGAAGGAGTTCTTCACGACCTATGGCCTCTCGTACACCGATCGTGAAGAGACCACTCCCGATCCCGCCAAGGACGACACGTTCGGCGGCGCGCGACTGCAGTCGTTCTACAAACGCCAGCTCGGGGCGGTGACCACCGTCACCCACGACTGGAGGATCAACACCAACTTCTCCGACTTCTCGGATTACACCTCCGACATGACTCAGGCGGTCGCCGTCTCGATGTCGAAGCGGCTGGCGATCAAGCTCAGCCTGCAGTGGCTCTACAACAACGATCCGGCGCTCGAGACCATCGACCTGGTCGAGATCGACGGCACCCTGGTCGGCCGCGTCAACGTGCGCAAGAAAAGGACCGACCTGGTTCTGACGACCTCCCTAGTGGTGACCTTCTAACGCCTATCTTCCTCCCCCGTCGACGCTGATGAGGGCGGCGTTGGTGAAGCTGGCCGCGTCGGAGCACAGGTAGAGTGCCGCTCCGACGATCTCGTCGGGCTCGCCACCGCGACCGAGGGCAATCGAGGAGGAGGCGTTGCGTTCGAACGCCTCCATGTCCCAGGCCTTCGAAATGTCGGTCAGAAACGGGCCGGCCAGGATGCAGTTGACACGCACCTTCGGCCGGTAGGCGAACGCCAGCGAGCGGGTGAGGGCGTTGAGGCCCGCCTTGGCGGCCCCGTACGGCTCGGCGTTCGGGCTCGGGTGGATCGACCCGGTGGAGGAGATGTTGAGAATCACTCCGCCGTCGCCGGCGGCCATGCGACTGCCGACGATGGCGCTCAGCCGGTAGGGACCCTTGAGGTTAACGCCAATGATTTTGTCGAAGAGCTCCTCCGACACTTCTTCCAGCGACGGATAGAGCGGCGACATGCCGGCGTTGTTGACCAGGATGTCGACCTTGCCGAACTCCTCATAGGCACGATCCGCGAGATCGCCCAACTCGACCCAATGCCCGACGTGGCACGCCACGGGCAGGGCCCGTCGACCAAGCGCCTCGACCTCGGCCGCCACCGCCTCGCAGTTCTCGAGCTTCCGACTGGCGATCACCACGTCCGCTCCCTCGCGCGCGAACGCCAACACCATCTCTCTGCCCAGTCCCCGGCTACCTCCGGTGACCAGCGCCACCTTATTCTCGAAGCTCATGGTCCCTCCTGGTCGAAGGCGCTTTATAGCACTCGGGCCCCGTGGTCGTACCACGGGGCCCGAGTTGTTGCTATCCCTCCGGGGGGCGTTGGCCGCGAAGGCTCCGGGCCGGACACTGGAAGCTCCAGCCCAGCGTCATGTAGTCTCGCTGGCTCAGCCCGAAGGAGAGATCATGCGCATTCACGACTACCTCGACCTCTATGCCCGCGAGACACCCGACGCCACGTTCGCGACCTTCGACGGCGAGCAATGCACCTACGCCGAGGCCGCCGTGGCGACCGACCGCATCGCGTTCGCGCTCGCCGAGAGCGGCTTCGAAAAGGGCGATCGGCTCGGAATCCTGGCAAAGAACTGCCTCGACTACGTGCTCATCTACTACGGTGCCTTCAAGGCGGGCGTCATCACGGTGCCGCTCAACTACCGCCTCGCCGGCCCTGAGTGGGCGTACATCATCAACGACGCCGCCATCAAAGGCATCATCGCCCGGGGCGAGCTGGCCGAGGCCGTCGACCAAGTGATGGACGATCTCGAAACGGTCGAGCTGCGCTACGCCCTCGATGCCGACCCACCACCGGGATGGGAGGCCTTCGACGACTGGCTCGACGGCGCTTCGGGAGCGCGGCCTGACCGCCAGATCGACGACAGCGAAGACGTCTACATCATGTACACCTCTGGCACGACGGGACACCCGAAAGGGGCGATCCTCACCCATCGCGCCGTCTGCTCCAATCTGATCCAGTGGACGGGCACAGTGGTTCTCGAACAGGGCCAGGGTTACCTCATCGTCGCCCCCCTCTACCACGCGGCTGCCGGTGTCTCGCTGTTCGCGACGGTCGCCCAGGGGGCCTGCGGCGTCATTCACGAGGACTTCTTCCCCGATCAGGTGGTCAACGCCCTCGATGACGGCAGCGTCAGTGCCGCGACGCTCGTGCCCGCAATGATCCAGGCCTGCCTGGTGATGGTCCCGGATATCGCCGAGCGCAAGTTCGAGAGTCTAGACCTAGTGGCCTACGGCGCGTCGCCGATCGCCGAGGCCACCCTGCGCCAGGCGATCGAGGTCTTCGGCTGCGACTTCGTTCAGGGCTACGGCATGACCGAGACCACCGCTGTGCTGACGCTCCTGCCCTGGTCGGCGCACCAACGCGCGCTCGCGGGCGAAGGACACCTGTTGCTCTCTGCGGGCCGCGCCGTCTTGGGCACGGAGCTTCGCATCGTCGACGAGAACGACGAGGAGGTCCCGCACGGCGAGATTGGCGAGATCGCGGCCCGCGGGCCACAGCTCATGCGCGGCTATCTCAACAAGCCCGAGGCCACCGCCGAGGCACTGGAGGGCGGTTGGATGCACACTGGCGACGCGGGAACCATGGACGACGAGGGCTTCGTCTTCATCCAGGACCGGGTCAAGGACATGGTCGTGACCGGCAGTGAGAACGTGTATCCGCGCGAGGTCGAAGAGGTCATCTTCCAGCACCCCGCGGTCGCCGACGCGGCGGTGATCGGTGTTCCCGACGACAAGTGGGGCGAGACATTGAAGGCCATCGTCGTGCTGCGGGAGGGAGAGACGTTGGAGCCCGAGGGGCTGATAGACCACTGCCGGGAGAAGCTCGCCGGATTCAAGATCCCTCGCTCCGTCGACATGATCGCCGAGCTGCCCCGCAACGCCAGCGGAAAAGTGCTGAAGAAGGACCTCCGCGAGCCTTACTGGAAGGGTCACGAGCGCCGGGTCGGATGACACAGGGCCTAGACGGCTAGCTACTTCCTACGTAGTCGCGACCGCGAAATGGTCACGCAGACCCACTGGCGGATCCGCGGGCGCGGTGGCGCGGCTGCCATCCTCGGGCTCAAACCCACCACTCTCGAGTACCGCATGAAGCGCCTCGGAATCGTCCGGCCGAGGGCAACCGACAACTAGAGGTAGCCCATGGCGCGCAGTTGCTTCTCGATGTCCGGATCGAGCTCGATCTCCTGGTTTGCTATCAACCCGTCTTCGGCCGCCTTGCGCTTGGCGAGCCGAGCCCGCAGGTAGCCGACGACGAGGGGGTGTGAGGCCGCGACATCGCGGGCTTCAGCCGGGTCGTCGACCCATCTGTAGAGCTCGGGGTCAGGGAAAGACGAGTACGCCCACGGCTCGAGGAGTCGCCACTCGGAAGTCGAGATCGCGGCGGTACGCAGACCCGAGGCACCTTGGAGCATGCTCACGATCTCGGCCCCTGTCGCGGCGGCGACGGCGGGTCTGCCATCACCGATGAAGCGACTCAGGTCTCGCCCGCCGAGCGCACCGGGCGAGGCGATCCCGGCCGCCGCCAGGAGTGTCGGCATGAGGTCGACGTGCTGCACGATCGCCTCGACCCGCTCGCCCTGGCCGTGGCCAGGGAAACGGATCACCAGCGGAACGCCGATGACCTCGCGGTAGAGCACCTTGCCGTGCTGCCACGTGCCGTGGTCGAGAAAAGCCTCGCCGTGGTCGGAGACGAACACGATGATCGTCCGGTCGTAGAGATCGCGATCGCGCAGCAGCCTGATCAGCCGGCCGAAAGACCGATCGTTCCAGAAGATCTCCGCGTCGTAGAGGCGCAGAAGCTCTGCAACGTGATTCGCGTCCGCCGACACTTCGCCGTTCGCCAGCTGGCGTAGCTCTCCCTTGCTACCGACACGGTCGCTCGAGACCTTCCCGTAGAGCTCACGCAGTTCGGCAGGAGGCTCGTAAGGACCATGCGGCTCGCCGGTGTGCAGATAGGCGAAGAAGGGCCCGTCGACCGACGACCGCGAGCGGACCCAGGACTCGAAACGATCGATCACGTCCTCGGCAGTGACTTCGGCCAGCTCTTCGGCCGTCGCGTACTTGGGGAGGGTGAGCTGATACTCGCCGAAACCCTGGCTGAAGCCGACCTGCTCCGCGAGGTTCGGGTTGGTCACAATCCCCACCGTGTCGTACCCGGCGGCCTGGAAGAGCTCGGGAAGGGTCAGCGCCTCCGGGGGCAGCAGGCTCTCCCTCGTGTTGACTCCGTGGGCGATCGGCGTCAGCCCGGTGAAGATGGACGCCACCGCCGGGCGGGTCCACGGCGCCTGGGCCATCGCGTTGCGAAACAGCGTCGCGTCGGCGGCAAAGGCATCCAGATGTGGACTGGTGTCACGCTCGTACCCGTAGCAGCCGAGGTGATCGGCACGCAACGTGTCGACAAGATAGACGAGTACGTTCAGCGACTCCGCACCCGCGTCGCCGCTGGACGCGGGATACTCACGGCGACGACGCGCGTCGACCGACAGCAACGGACGGCTCAGCTCGACGCTGCCGCCCGCAGCACCCTTGGCTGTCAGTGACAGGCGAGCCAGCCCCGGACCCCCGATCTCGGCGGAGACCTCGCTGGGATCACGGACCTCGAAGATCTCGCGCGTCACCTCGCCTCCCTCGAGCTCGACCTCGAGCTCGAGCTGCCGCGGCCCCGATCGGGGCGAGGCGAGGCGGGAAGTCTCGAACCGCGCGGCCCCCTCGAGGCTGAAGAAGTAGTCGACACGCGTGCCAACTGGAATCGTCAGATTGGCGCTGGAATCCACTTCCACGTCTCCGCCGCCACCCCCCTCGACTCGGATCCAGTCCCACGCCACGCCGAGCTGGCGCTCGTCCGAGCCGCGGCCGAGCTCGGCTGGAGACCGCGTGTACGCATACGTGAGGGTGAGCTCGTTGACCCCGGCACGCACTGCAGATGCCGGTGCTCGCATCGGCCTGCCGACGCGCTCGCCGTTGACCGGAATCTCACGGTGGAGCTTGCCGTTGATCGCCACGGCGATCTTCTGCGGGGGCGCTCCGTCGAAACGCACCGGAGTGCCGCGAAAGACGAAGCGCACCCGGGCAGGCTGGTGGAGAAAGAACCGCAAGCGGGACTCCGACCCCACGCTCCAGACCACGGTCGACCCGTCGTCCCAGGTCTCGTTCGCCCCCCAGCCGTCAACCAGAAACTGACGCGCCTCGGCTGTGCCGATGTCCACCATCTCGCGGGTGTAGTGGACCTGGGCCCCCGGCAGCTCATCGACGAGGTCGATCGTCGTGGGTGGGGTACAGGCAGCCAGCAGTGCGATGGCGAGCAGCGCGATTGTGTGCCTGTGCGGGCGTCGGCGTCCGAGCATGCCTATGCAGGCTATCTAAACCCGACCCGGCAGGAAACGCTGGTACATTGACGGTTGCGCAAGCTAACCAAGGAGAATCGCCGATGGCCACTGCTACCCCACTCCGGCGAGCTGTCGCCGGCGCGCTGGTTTTGGCGCTCGTCATGGCGCCCCCGCTAGCGGCTCGGGCACAGAGCCAGGACTCCTCGCCACCGCCGGTCTTCTTCGAGACCGTCGACGTCCGCGTGATCGACGTCGAGGTCGTCGTGACAGACCGCGGCCGTCGCGTTCCCAACCTGGGTCCTGAGGACTTCCGGGTCCGGGTCGACGGAATCGAGACCCCGATCGACTTCTTCACCGAAGTCGCCGACGGCCAGGCTACGACCTCGCTGGTGCAGGTCTCGGCACAAGCACCGAGCTCGGCACCCGTAGTTCAGGGTGATCCGGTTCCGACCCGTTTCCTGGTGTTCGTCGACAATCTGTTCTCCGTCGGCCACTATCGCAACCAGGTGCTCGATGCCCTCGAGCAGTCACTCGACCAGCTCGGCGCCTACGACACGATGGCGATCGTCGCCTTCGATGGCCACGAACTGACCCTCCTCAGTGGCTGGGAGCGCGATCCCGGCGAGCTGGCGGAAGCCTTCGAGAAGGCGCGCTCTGCACCCACCTACGGCCTGCACCGCCTGGCCGAGCTTCGCGTCATCGACGACTGGCGCGATCTGGAGAACGAGCGCATCCAGTTCCTCGTCGCACGCACGGGCGGCGCCGGCTCCGGCAACCCGTTCGGCGCCGGCGAGGGCGACGAGTTGTCCCAGGGCGATGCCGACATCGAACGAGCCTTCGATGCCCTCAAGAATCTCCACCTGCACAAGGCAGGGGGCGCCGAAGTCGACTACTCCTACATGGTGGCCAGCCAGATCCGCAGCACTTCTCTCGCGGCCGCAGCCGCGATGCGGGAGTTTGCGGGCGCGCACGGGCGCAAGGCGATGCTGTTGCTCGCAGGAGGCTGGCCGTCGTCGGCACTGGAGTACGCGATCAGCGACGGCACTCAATCGGCGGCGATGATGATCGACGCCAGCCTGACGCGTGCCCAGATGGACGACGACGATCCACTGGTGCCGATGACCGATGCGGCCAATCTGCTCGGCTACACCCTCTATCCGATCGCCGTCCCCGGCTTCCGCCGGGCCGACCGGATCGGAGACGGAGCGACCGGAGACTCGCCCGTCACGATCGACGAGCCAGAGCCCACCGACCTCGGTGTCCCCCAACGGAATCGAGAGCTGTTCCACCACGACTAGCTCGACTTCGTGGCCGACGAGACCGGCGGCGAGGCGCTGATCAACGCCCAGCGACTACAAGCACTCCCGACGGTCTACGCGGATACCCGCGACTACTACTGGCTCGGCTTCAGCCGAGATCGCGAGGACGACGATCTGCACCACGAGATCGAGATCGAGGTGTTGCGCCGGGGCGTCGAGGTGCGGTCCAGGACCGGGTTCATAGACCTCTCGGCCGAGGCTGAGGGAGACCAGAAGGTCGAAGCCGCGCTGCTCTTCGACAGCTTCGCCGGCACCAGCCCGCTCGAGCTCTCGCTCGGCGTTCCTCTTCAGCCGTACAAGCGCAAGCTGGAGGTACCGCTCGATGTCCGTATTCCACTGGAATCGGTGACAATGGTCGAGACCGCCGGCGCATTCGTCGGTGAGTTGGAGGTGCGGATCTCGGTGATGGACAAGGAGGGCAACCAGGCATCGAGTGAAGTGCGTGCTCTGTCCGTGGAGGGCGAAGGTCCCCCGGCCGAAGGCTCCTTCTACACCTACTCGACACTGCTCGAGATCCGCAATCGAGATCACAAGGTGGTCGTCGGAGTGCAGGACATTCTCGGCGGTGGCTCGCTGGCCGGCACCGCCAAGCTCGACTCCCCGTACTCCCGTTAGTCCGCTAGCTTCTCTTCGAGGCTTGCTTTCAGGTCGGTGGCCTGCAGGATCGCCGATCGCCCAATGAGTGCCGGGATCGCCTTGTCCACCAGCTCGAGGGCCTGCTGGATCTCACCCTCGTTGCGCAGCCGCCTGGCCTGGCGGATCGCGTCTACCGCGATGTTGTGTCGTGCGTGCTTGGTGACCTCGTCTGCCTGGCGCAGCTCCTCGCTCAGTCGGTAGGCCTCCAGCCGCGGCCGCAGCGAGAGAATGATCTCGATCGCCCTCTCACCGTCGCCGTCGTTCACGGCCTCGGTGGCACGGTTGGCCTGCTCGCGCGCGACCGCGGCGCGAAGCTGAACCACCAGCTCCGGCCGGGCGAGCGAGACTGGCTTGGCTCCTTCCTGCGCAGCAAGCTCGTCGGTCAACGCCCAGGCGCGGCCGAACTCACCGCCGCGCGCGCGCAGTACCGCAAGGCCGAAGAGCACGCGCGGATCCGCCGGCGCGACCTCGAGCGCGCGGCGCAAAGCGACGAAACCGGCGTCGGGATCGCCGTCGTGGAGGTAGGTCCAGCCCAGCGACACCTGCGTGGGCGCGAAACTCGGATTGAGCTCTAGCGCGCGCGTCAGCGAGTGACGAGCCTCGCTCACCGAGCTCAGCTGTTCTGAGCTCAGCGGGCCGGTGCCGATCTCCGCCTCCAGCCGCTCCACCAGCGCCTCGCCGAGCAGAAACAGGCCGATCTCGGAGCTGCCGGTCTTCACTGCCGCCCGACGGTAGCGCTCGATGGCACAGCGCAGATCGTCGATCTGATGGCACAGCCACCCGTGGCCGACCTGCGCCGCAGCCCAGTTCGCATCAAGGCGCAGCGCCTCGTCGAAGTGGCGTCGAGCCTGTTGCGCCCGCTCGGGGCCGAGGTTGGCCAAGAAGTCTCCGAGGATCGTCAGCGCCTCCGGCACGTCGAGAATCTCCACCGAATAGACCTCGGTCCGACGCTCGACCGGCGTGCGAAGGAAGTTGAAAACACGCGAGCCGATGTAGGCGCGCAGCCCTCTCTCGAACTCGTCGAACGTCTGACCGAAGGCTTCGCCGAAGCTGCGCTCAACCGGCTGACCTCTGGCCAAAAGGTCGAGAAATCGGGCTACGCCCGCCGCCCTGTCCTCGTCGGAGAACAGGTAGTGAACCATGGCCCAGGCCTGCACATAGAAGGCGCCGACGCGGTTCGACTCGTTGTAAAGCGGCGAGCGCGTGTCCATGGCCAGGAGCTCGCTCAAGGGAATCAGGCGGTTGGCTTTCAGCCACTCGAGATGCTCCCAGCGCGGCCTGCCGACCTGCGCCTGGCGCCCCTCGATGCGGAAGGTGCTGTAGTACTCGGCAAGGCCCTCGTTGAACCACAGCGGCACGGCCGGAAAGTTGGCGTAAGCGAAAAAGTGCAGATACTCGTGATAAGCCACGCCGGCCGGCGAGGCCAGCGTCGAGGCGTCCACTCCCATGTAGTTGCGGTACGCGCCGGGGACGAAGAAGCCTGCGACATCCAGGCGCTTCGGCCATGGGCTGTAGGCAGCCAGCGACTCCTGGTCACGAAAGGCGAAGACGAATGTGCGAACCGGCATCGTCGTAGGCTCGCTCGTCACCGTCGAGAGCAGTTGATGCAGCCCCTCGAGGCTGTCGAGGACCTCGCGCGCGGCCTTCTCCTTGGCATCGCTGATGACCGTGAAGTTCGGTCCCTCCACGCGCAACCAGCGAACGTTGCCCGAGGGCACGCCCTGCGCCGCGGCCACCAAGCTCGCGGCGAGTGCCGCCAGCATCGGCAGCACGCGCAACCTCCGTCTCACCCGCCGATTCCCCCCACCGAGACCGGGATTCCGGTCATGTGCGACTGACTGGAAAGCGGCTCGTAGCTCTCCGGGCCCGTGGGAAGAACCCGGTTCACGTTCTCACCGGGGTGGGCGTGCGCGACCCGCATGCCGGGCGTGTCGCGATTGCCCCAGCCGTGCGGCACCGCCACCACTCCCGGCATCAGCGCCGGGTCAAGGCGTACCTGCGCGACGATCTCACCGTAGCGATTGGAGACGCGGGCGTCCTCGCCCTCCGCCAGAGCGAGCCGCCGGGCGTCGTCGGGATGTATATAGACGAACACCCGGTCGTGGTGGGACGGTTTCAACGACGAGAGATTGGCGTACCAGCTGTTGTGCATGTAGCGGTCGCGGCGCGTCACCAGCAGCAGATCGCCGTCCGCGGAGCCGGACTCGAGCTCACAGCAGATCCGTTCGGCGCGCTCGATCGCCGACTCGAAGGCGGCCGGGAAGCAGTCGACACGCCGATCCTCGGTCTGGATGTGCTCGTCGAAGAACCGTCCAGGCCGAAGCTCGCCGTAGGTGATACCGCGGCCCGATTCGACCAGTTCGTCGAAGCTGTGGCCACGCCCCTGCAACATGTGGGCGACCTTGCCCCACAGCCGATCGTGGAGTTCTTCCGAGCCACCATCCAAAACACTCGGAAGCCCCAGCTCCTGAGACAACTTTGCGAAGATCCACCACTCCTCGCGACGCTCGTGGAGGGGCTCGACCACCCGGTCGGTCCACTGCACGTAAGGCTTATGCTGCAGGCCGAGGCTGTTCAGGTTGACGTCCTGACGCTCGAACATGTCGGTCGCTGGCAGAACGAAGTCCGACTGCTCACCGGTGGCATTACGGTAGATGTCGACCGAGACCACCAGATCTAGAGTCTCGAAGGCCTTTCGGATCCCCTCTTCGCCCGCCATCGAAAGGATCGGGTTCCCGGCCAAGACAAAGAGTGCGCGAATCGGCCTCTCAGGGTCGAGGATCTCGTCGGCCAACAGGGTCCCGGGCATGGCACCGCGGCGCAACCAGCCATGCGTGGTCTTGCGAAAGCCGTCTTCGAAGCGCGCCCGCCCGGACTTCGCGTTCAAGTAGAAGCCTTCCGAGAGCACCAGCCCGCCCTCCCGATCGAGGTTGCCGGTCACCAGAGCCAGCATGTGCACGAGCCAGTAGCAGAGGGTGCCCTGCCGGCCCATGTTGACGCCGGTCGACATATGAATAGACGCCGACGACGCGGTGGCGAAGTCGCGAGCCAGACCCCGGATGGTGTCGGCGGGGATGCCGGTGATGGCGCTCGCTCGCTCCGGCGGAGAGCGCCGCACGAAGCGACGCAGCTCTTCGATTCCCCGGCCGTGGCGGGCCGACGCGGAGTCGAAGCCCACGGTCGCGTCGATCTCGCACAGCATCGCCGCCAGCAGATACAGATCCGTATCGGGCCGGATCGCGACGTGGTCGCCGACCGAGTCACCGATCGACTCGTGGCGACGCGGATCGACGAACAGGATTCTCGCTCCCCGCCTCTTTGCCGCACGCAGCACAGCCATCGGATCGGCGATGGCGAGAAAGCTCATGTGCGACACGGCGGGGTTTTCGCCGAGGATCAGAAGGTAGTCGGTGCGCTCGATATCGGGGATCGGGTGGATCGTGCGCGAGCCGAAGATCGCCGTTGAGCCGGCGAACTTGTTGGCGCAGTCCTGGGTCACCGAGCCGAAGGTGCGATCGACTCCAAGATGGCGCAGGAATGTGTCGAAAGCGGGGCGCGCGAGCGCATTGAAGCCCGATGGGTTACCGACGTAGCTCGCAACTGCGTCGGGCCCCGATTCGCTGACGATCGCCCGTAGCCGATCGCCGATGCTGCTCAGAGCCTCGTCCCATCCGACGCGACGAAACTCTCCGGGGGCCGATCTCGCGAGGGGGTGATTCACACGATCCGCATCGACGTGAATGTCGACGCCTGCCAGGCCCTTGTGGCAGGCGTAGCCTCGGGTAACCGGATGCTCAGCGTCCCCTGCCAGCTGGATCAGACGGCCGTCCTCGACAGTCGCCACCAGGCCGCAGGCCGGCTCACAGACGCGACAGAAGGTCGCTACATCACGCTTCGCCATGCTCCCATCGTATCGCTCGTGGCAAGCCGGTCGCAGCAAGTGTGCGGAAGCCGCGCCGCGGTCTGTCGGCGGCCGTGCCTTGTCGGCGACTACCGCATCGATCTCGAGCCCGCCCCCGTCAGTGCCCGCGAGGATGCGCACCCGTGCTCCATCGGGCAGTGGGTCGGCGGCGCCGCTGGCGCCGGCCGGCCCGAGCGAAGCATGTCCGGCCGCCGGCCAGCTCTGATGACGGAACCGCTGCTCCGTGCGTGAGAGTCCAGCGCTGAGTCTGTCGATTCTGCCATCCACGGCTATGGCGATCGATCGCGTGCGAGTCACCGTTGGCGAGGAACACTCGACCGGCTCCCTCCAAAGCGGATACACGCTGAAACGGCATCTGGCCTCCCTTTCCGTTGTGGGTCGAGCCACGTCGGGTCTCTACCAGAGTCAGGTAGGCGGCCCTCATCAGGAAAGTGTCAGGCGCCGCACCCTCCTCTGTTACGCTCCCCCCTCACTTCCATGGAATCAAAGGCCCGCTGGGCCGGTCTCTCAGGAGGGCTGCGATGCGCGTTTCTAAGTCTTTGGCACCCATAGTCGTGCTCGTCTTCGGCGCCTGCGGCGGCGGTTCGGAGCCAGCTCCGGACGCCGCGGCCGGCAACGTCGGCGAGGCTCGGATCGCGAATGCCGACTCAGAGCCAGGGAACTGGCTGGCCCACGGGCGAACCTTTGGCGAGCAGCGCTTCTCGCCGCTCACCTCGATCAACGACGGTAACGTCTCGGAGCTCGGCCTAAGCTGGACCTACGACACGGGCAAGGGTCGGGGCCATCAGGCCACCCCGCTGGTGGTCGATGGAGTCATGTACCTCACCTCATCGTGGAGCATCGTCCATGCCATCGACGCCCGTACCGGAGAACAGCTCTGGACCTACGATCCGGACGTTGCGGGCGCCTACGCCCGCTGGGCCTGCTGCGACGTGGTCAACCGCGGTGTTGCGATCTGGGAGGGGAAGGTCTTTGTCGGTACCATCGACGGTCGGCTGGTCGCGGTCGATGCCGGCACGGGAGAGGAGGTCTGGTCCGTCCAGACCACCGACCCGGATCGCCACTACACCATCACCGGCGCACCCCGCGTCGGCAACGGCAAAGTCGTCATCGGTAACGGCGGAGCGGAGTTCGGGGTGCGCGGCTACGTCACCGCGTACGACGCCGATACCGGCGATCAAGCCTGGCGTTTCTTCATCGTTCCCGGCGATCCGTCGGAGCCTTTCGAGCACCCGGAGATGGAAGTCGCCGCCGCTACGTGGACCGGCGAGTGGTGGACCGTCGGCGGCGGTGGCACCGCCTGGGACTCGATGGCCTACGACTCGGAGCTCGAGCTCGTCTACGTCGGCACCGGCAACGGAGCTCCGTGGACGCGCGTGCACCGCAGCCCGGAGGGCGGCGACAACCTCTACCTATCGTCGATCCTCGCCATCGACATCTCGACCGGCAGTCTGCGCTGGCACTATCAGACCACTCCGAGCGACAACTGGGACTACACCGCCGTCCAGCCGATCACGCTCGCCGACCTGGAGATCGGGGGCGAGCAGCGTCAGGTCCTGATGCAGGCGCCGAAAAACGGCTTCTTCTACGTTTTGGACCGGGTGACCGGCGAGCTTCTGTCGGCCGAGCCGTACGTCAAGCAGAACTGGGCCTCGCACGTCGACATGGAGACCGGACGCCCGGTCGAGGTCACCGCCGCCGACTACAGCGATGAGGCCAAGGTGGTCCTGCCGGGGCCGTTCGGTGGACACAACTGGCACGCCCAGTCATACAGCCCCGACACCGGACTGGTCTACATCCCGGCACGTGACGCATCGTTCATCTACCCGGAGGACGAGAGCTTCGAGTACGTGGAGCGGCGGCTCAACCTCGGCCTCGACATGCCCAAGTTCGCGCGGCTGTCGCTCGAGATGGCGCAGCCGGCGGCGGTCGGCTACCTCCGCGCCTGGGACCCGGTGCGCAACGAGGTGGCATGGGACGTCGAGATGCCCGGCGTCTACAACGGCGGAATCGTCTCGACCGCCGGAAACCTGGTCTTTCAGGGCACCTCGGAAGGCGAGTTCGCGGCCTACACCGCCGACAGCGGCGAGAAGCTGTGGAGCCAGCAGCTGAACGTCGGCATCGTCGCGCCGGCCATCACCTACTCCGTCGACGACACCCAGTACGTAGCCGTTCTGGCGGGCTTCGGCGGCGCCGTCAACTTCGGAGTCGACGTGGCGATCACGGCGGCCTATTCGTTCGTCAACGTGGGCCGACTGTTCGTCTTCGAGCTCGGCGGCAATGCCACCGCACCCCCGGTACGGGAGCGCGAGCTCGCCATCCCCGAGCAACCGCCGCTGGCGGCCTCGACTGCGGAGATCGATCTCGGTCACGACATCTACCACGACTACTGCGCCATCTGTCACGGCGTGCTCGCCCTCAGTCCGGGCGTCATCGCCGATCTTCGTCTGATGGACCAGGAGGGGCACGCGGCCTGGAGCGACATTGTCCTCGGCGGCGACATGGAGTCGGTCGGCATGGCCAGCTTCGCCGACACCCTCAGCGAGGAAGAGGTCGCGGCCGTGCAGTCCTACGTGGTGTCGCGCGCCATCGCCGACCGGGAGCTTCAGGCGACCGACGACGCTCCCGGGTCGTAGATCGAGCGTCGTGAAGGATGGGCGACGTCGACGCAACGAGCTCGAAGCACCTGCGCGGCCGCTACGCCATCTGCGGCGTGGGTGAGACCACTTATACGCGCGGCTCGGGCAAGACCACCCGCGCACTGGCGACCTGGGCGATCTCCAACGCCATGGCCGACGCCGGCATGAGCGCGGCTGACGTCGACGGCATGCTGAGCTACTCGCTCGGCGACTCGGCGTCGTCGCTTCACGTCGCTGGCGACCTCGGCCTGCGTCTGAACTTCTTCATGGACTGCATGGGCGGCGGCTCCTCGACTGAGGCGTTGATCGGGATCGCCATGGGGGTCATCGAGGCCGGCATGTGCAAGACCGTGGCGGTCTACCGCTCGATGAACGGCTTCAGCCAGGTGCGCATCGGTGGCACCGGGGCGCGCTCGGCGGTTCCCATCGTCGGCGATCAGATCCACACCCGCGCCTACGGCTGGCAGAGCGCCGGGCAGAACTTCGGCCCCAGCTTCATGCGACATATGGCCGACTACGGCACGACGCCCGAGCAGGTCGCCGCGGTCAAGGTGGCGCACTCGAGGCACGCCTCGAACAATCCAAAGGCCTTCTACAAGAACCGGGTGACGATCGACGATGTGCTGAGCTCGCGCATGATCACCAAGCCGCTGCACCTGCTCGACTGCTGCGTCGAGACCGACAACTCGACCTGCGTCATCGTCACCCGGGTGGAGCGGGCCCGCGACTGCCCGCAATCGCCGGCCGTCATCCAGTCGGTGGCGGGTCGGGTGCTCAAGCCGCGTAGCGACATGCACTACCAGCATGGCCCGATCTCGACGGTCGCGGGCCACTACGCCAAGGACATCCTGTGGCCCAACGCCGGCGTCGGCCCCGTGGACATCGACGTCACCGGCTCCTACGACGCGTTCACGTTCACCACCATGATGCAGCTCGAGGACTACGGCTTCTGCAACAAGGGCGAAGGCGGCGAGTACGTGTCTTCGGGCGCGATCGAGCTCGGCGGTGAGCGGCCCAACAACACGTCCGGCGGGCACCTCTGTGAGGGCTACACGCACGGCATGAACATGGTGATCGAGAACACGCGCCAGCTGCGCGGCGATGTCGACGATTCCTGCCCATTCGGACCCGACGGGCGCCGGATCCACTCCCACGACTACTCCGAGGGTGGCTGCCGGCAGGTGCCCGACGTCGAGCTGACCGCCAACCTCGGCTGGATGACCCCAGGCGGAGCCTCGTCGATGGTCATGGCGAGGGACGCGCGATGAGCATCGTCGGCGAGTACCTTGGCATGGCCCTGACAATCGAGGATCTCGACGCCGAGAATCTGGCCTTCTTCGGCTACTGCGCACAGCACGACTTCCGCCTGCAGCGGGGTACTCAGAGCGGACTCCTACGCTACCCGCCGACCACCGCTTGCCCCTGGACCGGCGGTCGCGAGGCAGAGTGGGTCTCGGTCGAGGGCAAAGGTGCCGTTCACTCCTACACCGAGGTCCACCACGCCATCCAGCCCGCGTTCCGCGACAAGGTCCCCTACCAGATTCTGCTGGTGGACCTCGACACCCAGAAGGGCGAGCCCACCGAGCACGAGGCACTGCGCGTAGCCGGCAACCTCGTCACGCCCGACGGCGAGCTCGCTCCGCCGGAAGTGGTTCGCACCGTCGGCATCGGAACACGGGTACGAATGGCCTTCGTCGACGTCGCGGAGGGGCTCTCGATCCCGCAATGGACGATCGATGAGGACGCCTGCCAGCCCGCCGCAGTCTGGCGGTACCTGCAGGAGGGGTAGGCCTCTAGGCATCGCCGCGCCTCAGGCTCTCTGCCAGGTAGTCCGACGCTCGCCAGCTCAACGCGAGGATCGAAAGGGTAGGGTTTTTCTCCGACGCATTCGGGAAGACCGAGCCGTCGGCGACCCAGACGTTCGGCACCTCGTGCATGCGCTGAAACTTGTCGACCACCGAAAGCTTCGGCTCGTCACCCATACGGCAGGTGCCGTGCTCGTGGATGGCGGAGCCGGCCACGTCGACCTTCTCGAGATCGGTCGGCATGATCTCGGCACCGGCGTTGTCGAGGATCTCGAGACACGTGGTGACCATGTGTCGTGTGATCTTGCGCTCGTTCTCGCCGAAGGAGACCGAGATCTTCATCAGCGGCACGCCATAGGCGTCGGTCTGTGACTCATCGACCGTGACGCGATTGTCGGGTGTCGGCAAGGTCTCGGCGTAGGGGTGCAGCTGCACCAGCGACGGGTACTTCTTCTTCACCTCGCGCTTGAAGGTGGCACCGAACCCCGGCACCGCCGAGGCGACCTCCTCGCCGGTGGTGCGGCAGCCGGTGGCCCACATCTGGATACCGAAGCCGCGCAGGTAGTCGAGTTTGCCGAGCCGGTGGTTGAAGCGCGGAATGTACGCGTGACCGCTCGAGATGCCGTCATCGTTCGAGTAGCCGGCGTCGAAGAGCTGCGGCAGGAAGGCCTTGACGTGGGTGCGGACCTGCTCGCAGTAGTTGCGCCCTACCTGATCGGAGCCGTTGCCGAGGCCATTCGGGTGCTGGGGCGAGCGCGAGTTGAGCAGAATGCGGGTGGAGTCCATGGTGGAGGCCGCCACGACGACGGTCCGGGCCCGCACCTGCTCCTCGTGCCCGGAGGTGCGGTCGAAGTACTGCACGCCGTTCGCCCGACCCTCGTCGTCTACCAGCACCCGAGCCACGACCGCGTTCGACACGATCTGGAGCCGTCCGGTCTCCAGTGCATCCGCCAGCAGGTAGTCGGTGGCGTTGAAGAACGACGACGTCCGGCAGCCGCGACCGCAGGCGCCGCAGTAATGACACGGCGGGAAGCCACGGTGGCGCTGCGTGAGAACGGCCCGGCGCACAGGGACCACGGGAATCCCCATGGCCTGGGCCGAATTCTTGACGATCACCTCGGCGCAGCGAAACGCAGGTGGCGGCAGATAGTGCTTGCTGCCAGGCAACGAGTCGGAGCTGTCGGTGCCGCCACAGATGCCGATCAGCTGCTCGACTCTGTCGTAGTACGGCGCGATGTCTGCGTAGCGGATCGGCCAGGGGATCCCCCACCCGTCGCGCTCGGCGGCCGCGAAATCCAGATCCGACATGCGCAGTGACAACCGGCCCCAGACGTTCGTTTTGCCGCCCCAGCCCCACACCCGCACCAGATCGAAGGGCTTGCCCTCCGGCGTCAAGTACGGCTGCTCACGAGTCGACAAGTAGGCACTGGGCGGAGACTCCCCGTTCTGCTGTCGCTCGATCGACTCGTAGGGAGAGACGTGGCTCCAGAAGCCGTCCGGGTCGAACTTCGAGCCGGCATCGAGCATCAGCACCTTGACGCCCTTCTTCGTGAGGTTGTAGGCCGTCATGCCTCCCGACGCGCCGGAGCCGATGACGACCACGTCATGCAC
>JAYZDP010000206.1:0-2563 GCA_036337765.1 Acidobacteriota bacterium | reverse complement strand
GATCTCGGCCTGGCCGGCTGGGTCCACGGCGATGACCCGACCGGCGTTGCCGGTTCCGACCACCCAGCCGTCCAATCGGCGGCTGGCGGAGAGCAGGAAGGGTTCGTCGATACTCGCGACGACCTCTACCCGGCTCGCGAGTCGCAGCACGCCGAGTGAGTCGACACTGATCGACTCCAGCGTTCCTTCGAGAAAGGCGTCCTGGGTCTGGGTCAGGAAGAGCTTGACCTCGGTGGCGCCGCTGGCCCGGGGATGAGCTACGAGTGCCGACAGCACACAGGCGAGCACCATTGTCAGCCGTCGCAACACAAGGCCCCTCAGTCGAGCGGCGCGAGGACGTTAAGATCGATACGCGCGGCACCGGCCAGCGGATACCCCAGCGGCCGGGTCTGCTGGTCCCTAATCGCCAGGTTGGCTGCTTTGGCAGCGCGCGGGCCGGCGGCGGCCCAGATCGAGCGGATCGAGCCCGGCAGGCTCGGCAGTGCTTCACCGTCGACGATCAACCCACGGGCCGGAACGACGCCGAGTATCACAAGCTCGTCCGGACCGTGGAACGAGCGCAGCAGCTCGAGTGACTCGCTGAAGTCCTGAGGCTGACGCGGCTGCATCTGTAGGCGCGCGCTGTCGATGGCTGCGGAGTCGCCGATGAAAACGTAGTAAGGCCCCTTCGGCGCGTCGGTTGGCAGCTCGACCGTCACGGTCTCTCGGAACGTCTCGCCGCGATATCGCCGCAGGTCGAGGTGGATGTCGAGCTGCTCTCCCGGCCTGACGTTGCGCTTCGCGGCGTGCGCGGCGATCAAGCTCACGGTCCGCGGTTGGGATGCTTGGGTGAGATCGACCTGGATGCGCTCGATCTCGGCCTCTTCGGTGCCGTTGTTGTGAACGAAGCCGACGATCGAGAGCAGGTAAAGCGCTGAGGAGATCGACGCCGAGGTGCCGGAGAAGTGCTGGCTGAGCTCGATGGGGTCGTGGCCGGCGATCTCGATGTGGGCTCGCATCTCAATGTCCTGGTCGCCGTTTTGGCCGCGCGTCGTGTCCATCGCCTCCAGGATCGCGACCGCGGCCAGCGTAGGGGTCGTCAGCAGCTTCGCCAGCTCGACCTCGTAGTGGCTGTTGCTACCTCCGAGAACGTTGATCTGCATCGGAATGGTCGGGGCCTCGGCGCCGATGTGCCCGAAGATGCCTGCCATGCGATCTTCCTCGAAGGCGCCTACCACCGGCCCGACGTTGGTCAGCTTGAACGAGTTGGCTTGAGTCGAGACCACGGTGATGACCTCCGCGGGCGCCATCGGGATCTGGATGGTGCCTAGGCCCAGGTAGGGATGGCCGAAGGCGGTGACTTCGTCGCCTCGACGCTCGGTGACGGTGCCGCTGGCGGCCATCTCCAGATCGCCGCCGATCAGGACTGCCGCGACGGCGCTGCCGGCGGTGAGCTCGGTGTCGAGATCTGGGCTGGAGCCGGCGGGTGCCACGGCGCCGAGAGCCTGCGCGAGCCTCGCACGGGTAGCTGCTCCGAATCCGGCGGTGGTGAACTGCAGCTGCGAGCCAGCCCCGCTCATTCCGCGTGGCAGGAGCGCCGCGAGATGGCGCTCGAGCTCAGCCTCGGGGATCTTGCCGGTGGCGAGCTGCTCGAAGGTCGTCGATGCGGGAGCGGCGGCGCTGGGTACCCGTGGCAAGCTGCCGAGGTCGCGCATCGCGCCGATCGGCGTGATCATCGCCACCGCCTCGTGAGTGAAGGCCCACGAGTACGCCACGGCCCCGGCGAGCTGGTTATCGATGTAGACCGGGCTGCCGCTCATGCCGGCCACGACGCCGCTGCGCTCCAGGCCGTGTCCGGTGAGGCGCGCCAGGATGAAGCTGGTGTCCGGGTGGAGGTTTCGGACCAGGCCGATCACCTCGACGTTGAAGGGTTCGGGCTCGGTGCCGGAGAACACCGACAGACCGTAGCCGAGCGCGCCGCGCTCGACGTTCTCGAGCGGGAACTCCTTGAGCGGGTCGCTGTTCTGCGCTCCCGCCGCGCCGGCGAGGAGCAGGGCGCAGAGGCACAGTGCGCTGGATCGTCGTGGTGTCATCGGCTCGTCTCGACTCCGAGAGGGGAAACCGGTTTCAGCGACCCGTATTCCGTAGGAGGTGGGGAGGATAGGCACCCTCCCGAAGGACGTTGAAGCCGGCGGTTGCGGCGTCGTATCGTACCAGGGTCGAAGGGGGACCTCCGGGCAGCGGTCCGTCGTCGATGACTACAGCGTCGGTCTGTGCCAGCAGGTGCGCGACCTCGTCCGGGTCGCACAGCGACGGCTTCCCACTGCGGTTTGCGCTGGTCGCGGTGACCGGCAGGTCGACGTCGGCGAGCAGGCCCCGGAGGCGAGCGTGAGCCGGAACGCGCACCGCTAGGCTACGCTGACCGGCGCTGGCCGCGATCGGTTCGGCGATGTCGACGACCAGGGTCAGGGCGGCGGGCCAGAGCGCAGCGATCTCGCACAGGCCCGGCGTCTTCGCCGCCGGAGTCCATCGTGCGATCTGCGAAGGCTCGGCGACCAGCACGGGTAGCGGCTCGGCGGCGCTG
>JAYZDP010000205.1:0-5229 GCA_036337765.1 Acidobacteriota bacterium | reverse complement strand
GCCGGCATGCTTTCGAAAGCCATGCCGGTCAGCAGGGGCACGGCGTCGCCACCTGAGATCGGCAGCGTGTAGAGGTCGCCCAGGAGCTCGAAGAGAACCGAGTCGCCATCGGCGGAGACAGCGAGTGAGATCCACGTGCCTTCGTCAACCACGAAGGAAGCCGTTCGTTCGGGCTCCAGCGGTAGCCCCTTCTTCTCCTCCTCCACCTTGTCCGTGGGCTCCTCGGCAATGGCGGCAGCGGCGATGAGAGCGAGAGCGGATATCCAGCGCATTCGGCTATTCTGCACCACCATGATGAGGCCCAACCGAGTCCGACTCATTGTCTTCGCGACCGTCACCCTCATTGCGGGTGCGGTCCTCGCAGCCGACTGGCCTGCCTGGGGCGGACCGAACGGCAACTTCACCACCGAATCGACCGGCCTCGCCTCGAGCTGGCGCTTCGGCGGCCCACCCGAGATCTGGCGGCGGCCGCTGGGTGAGGGCTACTCCGCCATCGTCGTCGTGGGCGAGGACCTTTACACCATGTACCGCAAGGGCGAGACCGAGTGGGTCGTCGCCCTGGATGCGGCCACCGGAGAAACCCGCTGGGAGTTCGCCTACGACTCCCCCACTCGCAGCAAAGACTGGAGCTTCGATCGCGGCCCGGGCCCCCACGCCACGCCCGCCGTCGCCGGCAACCGCATCTTCGTCATCGGCTCGACCACCAAGTTCCACGCTCTCGACCGCAACACCGGCAACGAGCTGTGGTCGCACGACTTTCTCGGCGACTTCGACGGCAGCTTCCGGCACCGCGGCTACTCATCCTCCCCCCTGGTCTACGGCGAAACGGTCCTCGCGTCGGTCGGTGGCGCCGGCCGCAGCCTGGTCGCCTTTCGTCAGAGCGACGGCTCGGTGGTCTGGCGAGCCGGCGACGACGACGCCAGCTACTCCTCGCCAATCCTGATCGAGCTGGGCGGCAAGCCCCAGGTGGCGGCCTTCGGCGCCAACGAGATCGTCGGCTTCGAGCCCGAGACCGGCGCACTGCTGTGGAGCCATCCCCACCCCACCCGCAACGCCTTCAACATCTCGACGCCGATCTGGTCCGACGACGGCCTGCTCTTCCTGTCCTCCGCATACGACGGCGGCGGACGCGTCGTCAGGCTCACAGGCAGCGGCAACGCCACCCGGGTCGAGGAGCTGTGGTTCTCCAACCAGGTCCGCATCCACTTCGGTACCGGCATCCGCGTCGGCGACACGGTCTATGCGTCCAGCGGCGATTTCGGCCCCGCGCCCATGAAGGCCGTCGACATCGAGTCGGGCGATGTGCTCTGGCAGGACCGCTCCTTCGCCAAGCACTCGCTGGTCTACGGCGACGGCAAGCTGGTCGTTCTGGCCGAAGACGGCACCCTCGGCCTGGTGCGGGCGAATCGCGACGGCATGGAGAAGCTCGCCGAGAGCCGCCTCTTCGACAGCCTGGCCTGGACCGTCCCCACCCTGGTCGGCACCCGGCTCTACGCGCGCAGCCGACAGGAAATCGTCGCGGTGGAGCTCGGCGAGCAATAGTGCCGCTCCTGAACATTCTGACCTTTGCGGCAGTGCTAGGTTCCGGCCTGGTCGCGGGGATCTTCTACGCCTTCTCTACGTTCGTGATGCGAGCTCTCGGCCAGCTTCCGAAGAATCAGGGGATGGCCGCGATGAATGCCATCAACGTAACGGTCATCAATTCCCTGTTCTTTCTCGCGTTCTTTGGAACGGGAGGGGTCTGTCTCCCAGTCGCGTTTCTCGCTTTCGGGAGCGCGGCCGGCACACAACGCGTATAGCTACTCTCCGGCTGTGCCCTCTACTTGCTGGGCTGCCTACTCGTGACGATCGTGTTCAACGTGCCCCTGAACAACCGGCTTGCGTCAGCGGAGCCCGACAGCCCGGGTGCCGAGGCCCTTTGGGACCGATACCTCTCGCGCTGGACTCTTTGGAATCACATCAGGACCGGCGCATCTCTTGCCGCAGCAGGTCTCTTCGCCATGGCCCTCTGAGGTCTCCGCTGGTAGCCTGGACGAGTGGCGAGGCTCGACTGGCTGGCGCTGTTTCAGCAGCCCATCGACGTCTTGGCCTTGGGCGCGTTTATCGTCGTTTTTCCGCTGTACCACGGCGTGTACCCGTGGCTGGTGCGGCTGGCGCCGGGTCGCGCGGCACGAACGAGGTTCGATCGGCTACGGAAGTCCTGGATCGAGGGCATCGTCGAGCGCCAGGACCTGATTCTCGCGGCGCAGCAGACGCGCAACCTGACAATGGTCAACACCGTGCTCGCGTCGTCGACGCTAATCCTCATGGGATTCACGGCCAACGCGCTGCTCGGAATGCCCGGCGCGGCGTCGGCTCTCACTGAGGGCGGGGCTTCGGTCGCGCTGGCCGAGAAGATGGTGCTTCTGATCGCGGTGTTCGGAGTGGCCTTCGCCTATTGCATGACGGCGCTGCGCCACCTTGGCCACTTCGTACTCGTGGTCGGCGCCAAGGCCGAGCTTCTCAGCGAGGATGGAGTCTCGGCGGCCGACTACCTCAGCGGGCTTCTCAACCGCGCTTCGAGCCGCTATACGCTGGCGGTGCGCTGCCTCTACTCGGCCTCGTCGATCTTCCTCTGGCTCTTCGACGCGAGATTCTCCCTGTTGCTCACCCTGTTCTGGGGCTTCAAGTTCGTAGTCCTGCAGGACTTTCGACGCTCACGGCCTCGCCAGTCCTGAGATCCGCCGCCACCTATTTGACGGCGATACCCTCGCCGTGGATGAAGTGGAAATAGCCTTCCGGCTCTCGGCTCCAGCTGCGCCAACCTTCCGCGATCGACTCCATCTCCGAAGCGGTGGCGTAGCCGTACTCGACCGCCTGTTGGCCAAAGCTCGAGCTGAGGCAGCGCTCGGCCCACGACTCGCCCCAGTTCCGTCGGGACTCCTCGTCGGCCAGGACCCCACAGCTGGCGGTCATCTCGATCGAGCCGAAGCCGGCGTCTCCTAGCCATTTCAGAAGATAGCGCCCGGCATCCGGCTCGGCTCCGTTGTGGCGCGAGACCTTGCGATAGACGTCGCGCCAGCGGTCGATCGCCTCTGACTCGGGGCTACAACACATCGTGTAGTAGTCGCCGTCGCGCACCGCGACCAGACCACCAGGACGCAGCACCCGTCGCATCTCGGCGAGAGCGGCCACCGGATCGGCGAGGTGCTGCAGCACTTGATGAGCGTAGGCGACGTCGAAGGTGGCCTCGTCGAAACGCAGCCCGTAGACCGAAGCCTCCTCGAACGTCACGTTCGACAGCGCCGCGGCCGCGCAGTGATCGCGAGCTCCCGCCAGCACCTCGCTCGAGACGTCGACGCCGATCACCTTGCCGTCGGGCACACGATTCGCCAGCCCGGCCGTGATGGTGCCGGGTCCGCAGCCCACGTCGAGAACCCGCATCGAGGCCTGCAGTCGCGGCAGTAGGAACTGTGCACACGTCTCGGCGGTCCGCCGCGCGTGCTGACCGACCACAGACCGTTGGTGGCCGTGGGTGTAGACGTCGCGTCTCATCCGCCGCTCAGCTCGGCGGGCGGTTGTAGCCTCGCTGGCCCCATGGCTTCAGCTCCTCCAGCCAGAGACTCTCGAGCGCGGCGAGATCGTCGCTGACGTCGACTCCAGGCGCCTCGGGCGCGTCGAGCTCGGCGAGGACCTCGAACTCGAAGGCCTCCTCACCACAAGCGTTCCAGTCCTTCTGCAGGTCGGGGTGCTTCCGATAGCCGTTGGCACGCAGCTCCATCCGCAAGCGATTGAAGATCGCAGGTAGATTGACGCTCGAGCCGACGAACATGAGACCGTTGGTGCGGTTCAAGATGCGGAACGCTCCCATCGGGCGGTAGCTCTCCTTGTACTCACGAATGAGGGCCTTGCGGTCGCTGGCAGAGGTCATATCGAGCTGCTTTCTCGCCTATCGACGCGGCGCAGAAGCCCGCCCCGTCGGACTGGGCGGGATCGAGCTGGGATGCTAAGTTACGCGCCCCCGACCAGAAATCTTGAGGAGAAGCAATGGCCGAACAGGACCTCGACACTATCAATCCAGAGCTATTCGACCTGACCATGTCGGAGGCGGCGCGGCCGCTTCTGAACGAGGTCAAGTGCTTCGTCAGCAAAGAAGTCGCGCCGATAACCGAGGAGTACTACCGACTCGGCGAAAATCGTGAAGACCGCTGGAGCTACGGTGAGGGCCAACTCGAGCTCCTGGAGGGCGCCAAGGAAAAGGCGAGACAGCGCGGCCTTTGGAACTTCTTTCTTCCCGATGCCGAGACCGGCGAGGGCCTCAAGAACCTCGACTACGCCTATATCGCGCAGATTCTCGGCCGCAATCCGCTGTCTTCGGAGTGTCTGAACTGTTCCGCGCCCGACACGGGAAACATGGAAGTTCTCGAGCGGGTCGGCACCGAAGAGCAAAAGGAGCAGTGGCTCAAGCCTCTGCTCGCTGGCGAGATTCGCTCGGCGTTCGCAATGACCGAGCCCAACCTCGCCTCGTCCGATGCCAAGAACATCGGCACGCGCGCGGTGCTCGACGGCGACGAATGGGTGATCGACGGCGAAAAGTTCTACATCTCCGGCGCCGGCGACCCGCGCTGCAAGATCATGATCACCATGGTCAAGACCAACCCCGACGGCCCCGCCCACCGGCAGCAGTCGCAGATCCTGGTCCCGATCGACAACCCCGGGGTCCACATCCTCGGTCCGATGCACGTCTTCGGCCACGACGACGCGCCTCACGGCCATATGCACATCAAGTTTGACAACGCGCGCGTGCCGAAGGAGAACATCCTCCTCGGCGAAGGACGGGGCTTCGAGATCTCCCAGGTTCGCCTCGGACCCGGACGCATCCACCACTGCATGCGCTCGATCGGTCAGGCCGAGCGTGCGCTCGAGCTGATGGTCAAGCGCGGCCTGTCGCGCGAGGCCTTCGGCCGGCCGATCCTCCAGCTCGGCAAGAACATCGAGGTGGTATCACGGGCGCGGATCGAGATCGAGGCGATGCGCCTGATGGTGCTCAAGGCCGCCAAGGCAATGGACGTTCTGGGTAACCAGGAGGCCCGCGTATGGGTGCATGCCGTCAAAGCGATGGTGCCCGAGAAGGTCTGCCAGATCATCGATCAGGCGATCCAGATGCACGGCGCCACCGGCGTCTCGCAGTGGACTCCGCTGGCTGACATGTACAAGGGGCAGCGCACGCTGCGCATCGCGGACGGCCCG
>JAYZDP010000204.1:0-9993 GCA_036337765.1 Acidobacteriota bacterium | reverse complement strand
ACCGAGCCGGCCACCGACGGCACTGGTCGCGCGCAGCTCGCCCGCCTCGACTCCCGCGGGAATTTCGATCTTCGGTGGCAAGAGCTCCCCGCCACTCTCAGTGCCGGACCAGATCACGGCCACCTCGAGCTCGAACGACTCGCCGATCCTCGGCGTCGCGGCCGAGGCCTGCACCTCGACTTCCGGATCGGTTGCGACCTGCGCCGCCAGAGTCATCGCTGTCGCCATCACCATCCACCCCAGGGCCGAGACGCGCCAAATCGGCGCAGCGGCACGGGCAAGTGTGCCTCGAAGCCAGGCCAGAGCGCCTCCCTTCGACGCCTGAACGCGCCCACTCCCAGACACAGCAAGCATCAGGCCAGCTCCGTGGTCAGGCCGCGGTGTCGAGCAACTCGAGCGCAGGCTGGCCGACGACGTCTCTACGCCAACCCCCGAGCTCCGCCGGAAGCTCCCGCGATCCCCTGCCGACATAGCTGCGGACCAGCCCTTCCAGCACCCGACGCCGCGCCAGAATCTCCGGGGCGATCTCCATCTCTCCACCAATTCTCGCCACCAGCGCCTGTAGTTCCTTGACCAGCTCGCTGAGATGAGGCACGCGAGGACCGCCCGGCCTGCGCTCCGGCAGATCCTGCGTTGGTAACGACAGCGCCTCTTCGACGATCTCGAGAAACCGATCCCCGTAGCGTTTGCGCTCGTTGCCGCCTAGCTGAGCGATGCGGCGAAGATGCCGCGAGCTGCGAGGGCGCTTCGCAGCCACTGCGAGCAAGGCATCGTCGCGCACCACAAACGTTCTCGCCAGGTTGCGCCCGCGTGCCTCTCCCTCGCGAAAGGCGCAGAGGAGACGAAGTATGGCCTGGCCGCGCTGATCCAGGCTGCCCCGCCCCTTGATGCGGAGGTAGGCCTCGTCGGGCTGAACCTGATGGCGGGATCGCTCACCCAGACGCTCGAACTCTTCCTCCACCCAAGCTGCGCGACCCAGTGTCAGGAGGCGGTCCATCAGATGCTGGTACACCGGTTCGAGATAGGCCACGTCGAGCGCGGCGTAGCCCAGCTGAGCCTCACGCAACGGCCGCGCGGTCCAGTCCGAGCGAGTCTCGCCCTTCTCGAGGTGAACCCCCAGAATCCTTTCCACCAGCGCCTGGTAGCTCAGCGAGAAGCCCATGCCGACCATCGCGGCCGCCAGCTGGGTGTCGAACAGACCCCTCGGAACCACTCCGAACTGATGCAGAAACACACCCAGGTCCTCGCCGCAGGAGTGAAGCACCTTGCGGGACGAATCCTGAAGCAAAACCGCTCTGAAGGGCGATAGATCGGCGATCTCAACGGCATCGAGCAACACGACCTGGTCACCGGCGGCCACCTGGATCAAGCCCAGCCTGGCGTAGAACGTGCGCGTTCGAACGAACTCCGTGTCGAGCCCCACGAGCTCACGTTCGAGCCAACGGTCGCAGAGCGACTCGAGCTCCCGAGAGTCGATCACCAAGCGAGGAGTCGCAAGCACCGTGGGTCCATTGGGGAAAGTTCGAGCTTCAGCTCAGGCTGTCGCGGCGGGCGTCTAAAGTTTAGCAGGCGAAATGGCACCTTCGCAGTCAGTCGACGTTGCATGCGCTCGTCGGTAACGCTATGTTCTGCGCGGCTCCGCGAGAAGCGCCATGGCACGACAGAAAGTCCCCCTCATCATCCTCGGCGGCCGGGTGCGTAAGCCTCCGAAGCTGCCCCCGGGGAGTGGCGACCGCCACCCGCTCTCAGGCTGCAAGGGGATCGATATTCGACTCGCGGGCCGCACGCTGATCGCTCACCTGTTGGAGCGCCTCCGCAACAGCGGCGCCTTCGAGCCGATCTTCGTCGCCGGTCCGGCCGATGCGTACTCCGACTCCGAGGTCGAGGTGATCGACACCGACGCTGGCTTTGGCCAGAACATCCAGACGGCCATGCAGACCGTGGTCGGCCGGCTACCCGGCTCGAAGGTGGCCGTCACGACCTGCGACATCCTGCCCGAGGTTTCTGAGCTGGAGGCTCTGGTCGACGACTACTGGCAAACAGCACCCTCGGACCTGTGGTTTCCACTGATCGTCGCTGGTGAGGAGCGCCAGCTCGGGGCGTCATCGTGGAAGCCCAAGTACCGCGTCGTGCCCGAGCCCGGCCAGGAAGCGGTCACCGTGCTTCCGAGTCATCTGACGATCGTCGACCCAGAGAGTCTGCGGCTCGGCTTCATGTACCGTCTCTTCGATCTCGCCTACCGGACCCGGAATCGGCCGATCCGTTATCGCCGCTCGTACATTCTTCGCCACGTCATGTGGAGCCTGATAGTTCAGGACCTGTTGCATTTGGTCGAGCGCCGCTGGCCGACCCTGACGTTCGACGTGGTTACCTCGAGCATGCGTACGGGCAACGACCTGCGCCGCGGCATCGCCACGCAGGCCGAACTCGAGGACTCGCTGAGAAAGATCTTCGTCAGGCGGCGCCACCGCAAGAAGTTCCCGGGCCGTCGCATTCGGATACCGCTGCTCAAGGCGCTGTCGCTGGCCCGTGACATCGACACCGTAGAAGAGGCCGAGGCCCTCGGCGCCACGTTCGCGTAGTCGTGACGGACCGGCTCACACCGCGCTTCGCTATCGCCTGCCTGGCCGCGAGCGCCTTGTGCGGGCACGCAGCTGCAAGCTCCAACCTGGTCCTGGTGTCGATCGACACGCTGCGGGCCGACTTCATCGGTACCTACGGCTACCCCGACCGCATCACGCCCAACATCGACGCCCTCGGTGAGCGCGGGGCCGTGTTCGAGGACACCCTCAGCGTGATCGGCAAGACCGGTCCGTCCTTCGCGTCGATCTTCTCGTCGCTGTACCCGCCGACCCATGGTGCGAGACGCAACGGCGTGCGTATGCGCGACGACGTGCCCGTGCTCGCCGAGATCCTGGGCGCTGACGGTTATCGCAGCGCCGCGTTCATCTCGAATTGGACTCTGAAGAGTCGACTGGCAGGTGTCGACCGCGGCTTCGATCACTTCGACGAGAGCTTCAACAAGGAGCGCAACTCGTTCGGGCTGATGGAGCGCGACGCCCGGGATGTCACGGTCGATGCCCTATCGTGGCTCGCCGATCGCGAGGGCACAGAGCCCCTCTTTCTCTGGGTTCACTACTCCGAGCCGCACTCACCCTACGAGCTGCAGTCGGGCCACATCCCTCCCGAGCCCGACCCCGAGCTTCGACCCAGCGGCTGGCGCAAGCGAGTGCGCTACGCCAGCGAGGTCGCCTTCACCGATACTTGGATAGGTAAGCTGCTCTCCGGCATCGAGGAGAAGCTCGGCCACGACACTCTGTTCGTCGTACTCAGCGACCACGGCGAGAGCCTTGGCGAGCACAGCTACTGGGGCCATGGCAAGAACACCCATTGGCCGAACCTGCGCGTACCGTGGATCGTTGCTGGGCCCGGTATTCCCACCGGCATCCGCGTGCCGAAGCCGGTCTCTCTGATCGACGTGCTGCCGACCGTCTTGGACCTGCTCGCCATCGATCCGCCAAAAGGTCTCGTCGGAACGAGCCGGATCGCGAACTGGGCTACCGATGGACCATCCGCCCAACCGCGATTCGCCGTCGGGGAGCGTGGGAACGCGATCACTAAGAAGGGAAAGACGAGCTACAACCACCCGGTGACGATCAGCGCTCAGACCGAGGACCTGAAGGCGATCTTCGATTTCTCATCACGTCGCATGCGGTACTACGATCTGCGCACCGACGCGCTCGAGGAGAGCCCGCTCGACGCCTCGCCGATCGACATGAGACCGCCGCTGGGGCGCCAGCTGGAGCAGTGGTACCGCGAGCTACCCAAGTACGAGCAGCGCCGCGGCGAGCTGACCAGCGAGGATCTACGCCAACTCAAGAACCTCGGCTACCTGTAGCGCGGGGCGCTCGCCGCGCAGGCCCGGAGCGCACGCGGTACGTCATGGTCGGGCTTGGAGCTCGTCTCTTTACGGGACGTTGCGCTCTAGCTCTTTGAGCCAGGGGGCGGCACTGGAGTCACTTGGTGCGCGCCAGTCGCCACGAGGCGACAGGGAGCCTCCAGATCCCACTTTCGGGCCATTGGGGAGCGCCGAGCGCTTGTACTGAGAGGACTCGAAGAAGCGCTCGAGGAAGACACGGAGCCACTTCTTGATCGTCGGCAAGTCGTATGCGCGGCGCTGGTCGACCGCCAGCGACGGCGGCCAGCCACCGGCATCGAGGTTGGCCCATGCAGCCTCGCACAGGTACGCGACCTTGCTCGGAGCGAAGCCGAATCGGCTGAGATAGTAGAGGTGGAAGTCCTGGAGATCGAAGGGTCCGACCACGTCTTCGGTGCGCTGCGACGGACCCGCCCCGGCGTCGCCCGGTACGAGCTCGGGAGAGATCTCCGTATCGACGATGGAGCGCAGGACCGCGGCGGTTGCATCGTCCACGCGACCCCCGGCCGCCTCCCAGCGGATCAGGTACTGAATCAGGGTCTTGGGTACCGAGGCGTTGACGTTGTAGTGCGACATCTGGTCTCCGACGCCGTAGGTGCACCAGCCGAGAGCGAGCTCCGAGAGGTCTCCCGTCCCCAGCACCAGCCCGCCATGGAGGTTGGCGAGCCGGAAGAGATGCGACGTTCGCTCGCCCGCCTGGACGTTCTCGAACGTTACGTCGAAGGCCGGCTCCCCATCCGCTGCGGGATGCTCGATCCTCTCCAGCATCGAGCGCGTGGCCTGCGAGATGTCGATCTCCCCCGCAGTAACCCCGAGGCAGCGCATCAGCTCGCACGCGTTGCGGTACGTGTGCTCGCTGGTCGCCGGCCCAGGAAGGGTGTAGGCCAGAATTCCGGTGCGATCGCGACCCAGCAGGTCGAAGGTCCTGGCGGCGACCATCAGCGCCTGGGTCGAGTCGAGCCCTCCCGAGACACCGACCACCAGGCGCTCGATGCCCGTCGCCCGCAGACGCTGTGCGAGACCCTGGACCTGAATGTTGTAGACCTCTGGACAGCGATCGGCGAGCGAGCTGGCGCTGGCCGGCACGTAGGGGAAGCGCTCTACGGAGCGTTCGAGGGCCAGGGGCTGCGACGGCGGAGCGAACTCGAAGTCAACCCGCTGAATCGTGCGTAGCAGGTTGCGGTGATCCTCGACCTGGTCTCGAAAGCTCGTCATCCGCATGCGGTCGAGAAGAAGCCTCTCGACGTCGACATCGGCCACCAGGACCTGGCTCTGTGTTGCATAGCGCTCGGTCTCGGCCAAGACGGCGGCATTCTCCCACACCATTCCCTGGCTATCCCAGGCGAGATCGGTCGTCGATTCACCGAAACCGGCTCCGGCATAGAGATAGGCCGCGATGCAACGTCCCGACTGGGATCGGCACAGCGCGTGGCGGTACTCGCTCTTGCCCACCGTGGCGTTCGACGCCGATAGGTTGCACAGGATCGTCGCGCCAGCCAGCGCGCCCCACGTGCTCGGAGGTGACGGCACCCAGAGGTCTTCACAGATCTCGACGAAGAAGCTGAACGGACACGCGCCCTGCGCCTCGAAGATCAACGAGCCAAACGGTACCTCGCGACCACCGAGCCGAATGGTGGTTCCGAGTGCTGCGGCAGCCCTGGCGAACTGGCGCGCCTCGTAGTACTCGCGATAATTGGGCAGGTGACTCTTGGGAACCACGCCCAGGATCTGTCCGCGCTGAACAACGACGGCGCAGTTGAAGAGTTTCCCCTCTAGCTCGAGCGGTGCACCCACCGCCAGCACCGGCAACAGGTCGCGGCTCGCTTCGACGACTCGCTCCACTGCCTCCGCCGCCGCTCCCAGCAGCGCCTTCTGGTGGAACAGGTCGTCGGCGCTGTAGCCCGTAAGGCACAGCTCGGGGAAGACGGCCAGCGCCGCCCCCCTGTCGGAACACTCTGCCGCGAGCGCACAAACCTCCGCAGCATTCGCGTCCGGGTCCGTCAGCGAGACCTCGGGCACCGCGACCGCTACGCGGACGAACCCGTGCCGATAGGGCGAGTGAAAGGGAGCTGGCTCGGGCATGACGGACCATTCTATGGGGTCTCGGTCGAGAAACCCCCGCGAACAAAAAGAAAAGGCCCTGCACAAGGCAGGGCCGAACAGACGATGTAGGAGGCGTCAGCCGAGCTTGATCTTGCGCGCTTTGGCCGCCTCGGCCTTCGGCACCCTTACGGTCAGGACCCCGTTCGAGAAGCTACCCTCGACCTGGTCGGCATCCACTTGACCGGGCAGCGAGAAGGAGCGGCTGAACTTGCCATAGCGCCTCTCTAGTCGTCGGATCGGTCCGCTGTCATCGCTCTCATCCAGGGCCCTGTCGCCAGAGATGGTCAGGACCTTGTCTTCAAAGGTGACGTCGACGTCGCCCTTGTCGAGTCCGGGCAGATCGGCCGTGAAGACGAAGCTCTCGTTCCCCTCACGGACGTCCACTGCCGGGGTCCAGTTCGCCAGCCCCTCAGAGCGGAAGCTCGGCCAGGTGCCCCATTCCCGGTCACCGAAGAACTGGCTCATCAGCGATTGGACATTGGCGTAGTCGCGTGATTGCCTGAGTAGTGCTTGCGTGGTCATGTCGAGTCCTCCTTAGTTCGTCGCGGTTCCAGATGACGAATCGAACCGCATGTCGCACATGATATATACCTTACCCTTGATTATCAACTTTTTCTTAGTCTTATTAAATCATATCCATCCGAATACACCTCACGTCTCAGCCGAAGATTCCAGGCGAACCCGGCTATGCCCGGAACAAAGGTCCGATCAGCTCTGATAGGCAGCGACCCACCTCACCGCCCTCCCGCTCGCGAAAACAAGCCACGCCGCCTCGAAACAGGATCGCCGTCTCAGGTGAGAACTCGAGCTCACCGCCGTCGAAGTGACAAACCCGGCACCCTGCCTCGCGCGCCACGATCCCAGCCGGCATGTGATCCCAGACCACATCGGATTGACCGTCGTCACGCGCCGCTCTGAGATAGGCGTCGATGTCCCCTGTTGCCACGGCCAGGTATTTCGCCTGACTGTCCAGCGCCACCACCTCGACGTCGCCACTCGCACGAACCCGGTCCGCGAGCGGGCCGCCGTGCGCGAGCGACACGGCGATCCGGACAGGTCCATCGGACCGCTTGGGCTCGAGCCGCCTCCAAATCGCATCCTCTGCTCCGCCCGCTGAGATCCAGGCGCCACCTCCACTGACCCCCAGCGCCAGCGCCCGATCGATCGCCAGCTCCGATCCTTCAGCTCCCCCTCCCGGAACACCGATCGCCCCGAACCGCGCCTCCTCGCCAACAAAGTAGCCGAGCGCGATGGCGAAGTAGCGACCTGCTACGAAGCCCTTCGTGCCGTCGATCGGATCGAGCACCCAGGTCCGCTCTCCCCGTTCCGGGATCACTGCGATCTGTCCATCGAGCTCCACGCCATACTCGCGCAGAGAAAGCTCGGAAGCCGCCGACAGCACCTGCTCCTGAAGAGAGCGGGGCTCCTCGCACACCAGGCCATCGGCGGAGAAGGACCCCGCGAGGAACTGCTGGACCTGGGCCTGGTGACGTAGGTCGACGACCGTCACCGGCGAATCATCCGCCTTGCGCAAAGTCTCCACCTCTCCCTGCAGCGCAGCGGAGCCCACCATCTGGCGCTCGAGCAGGTCGACGGCCGCCGTCACGCGATCGCGATCCGCGGCCGGCCAATCGACCGTGATCTCTTCTAGCTTCATTACGCCCAGTCCTCCATCGGCATGTCACTATGGACGATCTGCATGCCCGCGCCGCGGCATCGCTCTAGTACTGCCACGGCCTCGTCGGTGAAATCCGCGATCCATTCGCCGGCATCGCCGCGCACCGCAACTGCCGACATGCAGTCAGCGAGCACATAGATCCTCTCGAGCGCGGAAGGGTCCCGCTCCTCGGCCAGCACCCAGAGGTCTTCCAGCGTGCTGCGGACGCAGTGGCTCGCCGCCTGCCCCGCCACCACCACCCGATCCGCCTCCAGTAGTCGGCGGACCAGACGCTCGTTGGCCTCGCCGAGCACGCCGCCGTCGCGCGCCAGAAGCACCTCGGGTCCGAGCACGGAGTAGTGCTCGCTGAGAAGTCCCGCCCCCTTCACTTCGACCGCAGCCTCGGCGCTACGGCAAAAGGCGTGAAAGAGGCGCGCCTCCTCCACCACGCCCGCCAAGGCGTGCCCGGGGCTGCCGAGCAGACAATGAGGCGGCCACAGGTACAGGGCGTACCGTCCCGACTCCTCGAGCTGCCGGCAGTAGAACTCCGCGTGATCGCGTAGCCAGCCCGCGTCGCCGTCCGCCACCCAAGAGGCGAGCTCGGGCCGTGGAACCAGCTTGCCGGTCGCCACGTCGTCCACCGTCACCACACGATGTGCCTGAGCCGGCTGCCCGGCGTGATCCACCCAGAACGACGGGAAGAAGATCTGTTGCGGCAGGTGGCTGTCGAGGGTCGCCACCGTCGACGTGATGCGGTCGAGGTTGCGGTAGATGAACCCGGCAAGGCGCCGACTATCCTCGATAGCTCCGCGGCCGCTTCTGCCGCCGACGTAGAGCGAGCCCTCGGGCAGGCAGAAGTCGCGCTGAACGTCGACCAAGAGGAGCAATGTCGACTCGGTGTCCTGCGCTGCCGGAGCGACGCCATGGCGCGATGCCCACTCGCGCGCCGAGGGGTACAGCTGCGCGGCATTGGCGGCGTGCCACCAGCGCTCCGCGTTGCTGGGATCGTAGTGAGGCGGTGACGGAAGGGCGTCTGGGGTTGGTGGCACTGGGGTATCTCGGGGGGGGGGCGCTATCGTAACCAAATCCACGATCAATTAGGCCTTGACACTGCGGTGGCGTGCGTTACACTTCTTGGCACTCGTGTGAAATGAGTGCTAACAATGGCGCGACTGCCATCAACGCAACGCGTCGCACACGAGTCGTTTCACCCAATCCAGTCAGTAGAGAGAAGGAGGAAGTCACGGTGAACATTCGTCCACTTCAGGACCGCGTGCTGATCAAACGGCTCGAAGAAGAAGAGCAGGTCTCAGGCGGCATCATCATTCCCGACAGTGCCAAGGAAAAGCCGCAGGAAGCCGAGGTCGTGGCCGCGGGCCCCGGCAAGATCGGCGATGACGGACAGCGGCAGCCCATGGATGTAGAGGTCGGCAACAAGGTGCTCGTCGGCAAGTACTCGGGCTCCGACATCAAAGTCGACGGCGAGGACTACGTGATCGTCCGTGAGGACGAGATCCTCGCCATCGTCGGCTGATTAGTTTCGAACCATCAGGAGATCTAGTAAATGGCAAAGCAGATTACCTACTCCGAGGACGCGCGAGGCGCGGTCCTGCGGGGAGTGAACAAGCTGGCCGATGCGGTGAAGGTCACCCTCGGTCCAAAGGGTCGCAACGTCGTCTTGGAGAAGTCGTTCGGCTCACCCAACATCACCAAGGACGGCGTCACTGTCGCCAAGGAAGTCGAGCTCAGCGATCCGCTCGAGAACATGGGCGCGCAGATGGCCCGCGAGGTCGCCTCGAAGACGTCCGACGTCGCTGGTGACGGTACCACGACGGCCACCGTGCTCGCTCAGGCGATCCTGCGCGAGGGGCTCAAGAACGTGACCGCTGGCGCCAACCCGATGGAGGTCAAGCGCGGCATCGAGCTCGCGTCTCGCGCCGCCGCCGAGTCGATCGATGCGCAGTCCAAGCCCGTCGAGGGCAACGAGGAGATCGCCAACGTCGGTACGATCTCCGCGAACAACGACGAAGAGATCGGCGGCATCATTGCCGACGCGATGGAGAAGGTCGGCAAGGACGGCGTCATCACGGTCGAAGAGGCACGCGGGCTCGAGACCGACATGGAAGTGGTCGAGGGCATGCAGTTCGACCGTGGCTACCTGTCGCCGTACTTTGTCAGCGACCCCGAGCGCATGGAGGCGGTCCTCGAGGACGCCAAGATCCTGCTCCACGAGAAGAAGGTGTCGTCCATGAAGGACCTCCTGCCCATCCTCGAGCAGGTTGCCAAGCAGGGTAAG
>JAYZDP010000203.1:0-32832 GCA_036337765.1 Acidobacteriota bacterium | reverse complement strand
CTCGAGGAAGCAGGGCAGGCGCCGCCCCTTTGCGGCCGTCAGCCGACTCAGCGTATCGGCGATTCGGAGCCGGTCGATCGAGTGGATCGTGCCGAAGAGCTCGATCGCGCGCCTGGCCTTGTTCGACTGCAACGGTCCGATGAGGTGCCAGTCGGCGACGGCGGGAAGCAACGGTACCTTCTCGGCCGCCTCCTGCACGCGGTTTTCACCGAAGGTCGCGAGGCCGGCCTCGACGGCCTCACTTAGCCGATCCACGGGTTGTCGCTTGCTGGCGCCGATCAGGGCCACCGACCCGGGATCTCGACCGCCACGCCGAGCCGCGGCGCCGATGCGCTCGCGCACTCGTTGCAATCGATCGGCGACCGACGTGATGGACTCGAGCCCCGCCGTGGACTCGGGTCCCGGCGTCAGGGCGTGTCCTTGATATGGAGGAAGCGGTGGCAGCTCTCGCAGGGAATGAGGCTGCCGTTGTTCTTGATCTCGACGATCACCTGTGGCCGTACTCGGTAGTTGCATACCGAGCAGTGCCACACGCTACCGGAGCGCGGCTGGGGCTCGACCTTGGCGACGGGGGCGAAGGCGTGTCCGGTATGCCGCTCGTAGAGGCGCTTGAACTGGCCGACGAGGCCCGCCGGCAAGACCTCTGTCAGCTGCTCGATGTCGGCCTCGACCTCCTTCAGGCGTGCTGCCACGGTAGGCTTCTGCTTCTCCCAGCCCACTAACATCTCGTTGTAGCTCGAGTCGAGCTCTTCGAACTCACTGCGCTGTTGATCGAGCTCGGTCTGTGCTGTATCTGTCGCCTCGATGGTCGCCAGGGCCGCCTCCTCGTGTGACGACATATCCTCCTTGGCGGCATCGATCTCCTTCAGCAGCGACCCGTACTCGCGCTGGGTGGTGACCCGATTGATCTGCGAATGGAAGTGGGTCATCTTTTCGTGCGCGTCAGTGGCGGCTGCTTCGCTCGTGCGGCGCTCCAGCTCACCCTCCTGGATGCGGGTCTCGAGCGCCTGGATCTTCTCCAGATGTTCGCTGTGCTGCTCGTGGATCTCCCGCATCGAGTCCGGGACGCCTGCTAGCTCGCGGCTGGCCGTCTCGGCCTCTTGCAGGGCCTCTTGAAGTTTCACGAGCGAGTCGAGATCCGTTGCCATATATCGTTTTTCTCCCCGTGGGTACCTGCGCCTCGGCTTGCTTTGGTCCCAACCCACGCTTGTGGTGGGTCCACCTGGATTCGAACCAGGGACCTGCCGGTTATGAGCCGGATGCTCTAACCGCTGAGCTATGGACCCGGGGCCCCGAGGCACGGGGGGTGCGAAGTATAGCAAGCGATTGCCTGATATAGTCTGTGGTTCCGCCACCTAGATTGAGCCTCTCGTCAGGCCCGGAAAGGGCGATATGGAGCGTGAGCGCAACGCCCCCAAGATTTCTGTTTTTAGTGATTCCGCGGAGGTAGTGATGTCGAGTCGAAAGATGCGTTTGGTACGGCCTTGGTCTGTAATCCTTGGGCTGGTCGTTGCCTTGGTGATGGTCGGCTGCGGGGCCTCCAAGGAAGAGGTCCGGACGGCCGCACGTGCGGAGGAGTACGCGGCGCTACAGACCGATCACGCGGCGCTCGGCGACCTGCGTCAGGAGCTGGCTGCGGTCGAAGCGGCCGCCCAGGCCGAGGAGAGCGAGGAAACCGACGGCGAGGAAGGTGCCGCGACGGGAGGGCAAGTCGCGGATCTGACGCCGCGCGTCCACAAGGCTGCCGACGAATTTTCGACCCGGCTGGTGAACTTCATCAATGAGCACGCCGGCTTCGAGGGCGAGGAGCCCCATCTCGAGGTCGCCGGTGCGATCACGCTCAAGAGCTCGGAAGACATCGTCATGGCGCAGGAGTACATCGTCAAAGGTGGGGACTACGGGAAGGCGATCGAGATCCTCGCGAGCGCAAAGATCGTCGATCCCGACAACGCCGAGCTGCAGGCGGCGCTTTCGAGCGCCGAGTCGATGCGCTACATGGACGAGGAGCGCTTCTCGCAGGTGGAGAAGGGCATGAGCCAGGACGAAGTGCGCTCACTCCTCGGGCAGGTCAAGCACCAGAACGTGCGCAAGTACGACGACCAGGGGATCACGGCCTGGTTCTACCCCAAAGACGAGGGAGCCGCGGCGGCGGTCTTCTACCGCGAGCGTGGCGGCGAGCTGAAGGTCTACGACCTAGACTTCGAAGCCGTAAAGACCGCCGCCGAGCGCGCCGGATAACCCTTCTGAAACGTGCCCGTAGGGATCACCGTCAGAACGGCGTCCGCGCCGTTCTGACATGCCATTCCGATGGCACGTTGACCAGGAGAGCGGAGATCGGACAGACTATGCGGCCCCCAGGCGTAATGCCGGTGTGGCGACTTCACGCAAGAGAGAGGTGATTCGATATATGCCGGTTGTGCACGTACGCGAGGAAGAGAGCTTCGAGAACGCGCTCCGCCGATTCAAGCGCAAGTGTGAGAAGGAAGGCATTCTCACCGAGCTGAAGAAGCGGCAGCACTTCGAGAAACCCTCCGTGAAGCGTAAACGCAAGGCCCTGCAGGCTCGCAAGAAGATGCTGCGAAAGATCCAAGAAGAGCGGCGTGGGGGATTGAGTTGACCGGTACCGATCGGCAGCGCGCGTCCCTTCAGACGCGTTCAAGAGGGAGTGGCCGGGCCGCTCCCTCTTTTCGTTGAGGGGACTCGTTGGCCCTCTCGAACGTCCATCTGACTCCCCAGTTGATCCAGGCGGTCCGCGACTCGATCGACATTCTCGACATCGCGGCACCGCACACACGGCTGGAGAAGAAGGGCACTCGGTGGGTGGGCCTATGCCCATTTCATAAGGAGAAGACGCCGTCCTTCAGTGTCGATCCGACACAGGGGCTCTACTACTGCTTCGGCTGTGGCGCCGGCGGCGACGCGATCCGCCTGCACATGCTGACGACGGGCGACGACTTCCCGGCGGCGATCGAGAGCCTGGCTCGCCTGAATGGGATCCCGTTGCCGACGAGCGGCGGAGCGCGGAGTTCGGACGGCCCCGACCTGGGGGCGGTTCTCGAGGCTGCGGCTGAGCTCTTCACCGGCGAGCTGGCCAAGGCCTCGCGCCCGCGCGAGTACCTCGCGCAGCGCAAGATTCCAGCAGAGGTGATCGAGAAGTTCGGGCTCGGCTACGCGCCGAAGAGCTTCGACTTTCTGCTCGAGAGGCTGAGCTCTCGCTTTGAGCGCAAGGACTTGGTCAGCGCGGGGCTGCTTTCGACCAAGGACGAGGGTGACCGCGCACGTGCGTGGGACCGATTTCGCGATCGGTTGATGTTCCCGATCCGCAACGGCTCCGGACGACTAGTGGGCTTCGGGGGTCGCACTCTCGGCGACGACCGGGCCAAGTACATCAACACCGCCGAGACCGACCGTTTCCAGAAGCGCACCCTGCTCTATGGCCTCGACCTCGCGCGTCGCTCCGCACGGGAGGAGGGTACGCTGCTCTTGGTCGAGGGCTACTTCGACGTCATCGCGGCGGTAGCGTCGGGGATCGAATGGGCAGTGGCCTCCATGGGCACGGCGCTGGCGCCCGATCAGGCGCGTCTGCTGAGCCGCTATGCCGAAGAGGTCGTCATCGGCTACGACGGGGACCGGGCGGGAAACGAGGCTTGCCGGCGGGCACTACCGATCCTTCTCGCCCGCGGCCTGGCCGTTCGTCGCATGGAGATGGGCGACGGCGAGGACCCCGATACGGTGCGCCTCGATGAGGGTGAGGAGGCGGTGCGCCGAAGGGTCGACGCCTCGACCGACTTCGTCGCCTCCGAGCTCGACCGCATTCTGCCGGGCCACGATCCGGACCCCCCTACGGTCGCGAGAGTGGCGAAGGAGGTGCGAGAGCTGCTGGGACCGATTCCGGATCCCGTGCTGCGCTTCGGCTACGGCCGGCGCGCCGCCGACCGACTGGGCATGCCGCCCGACCTTCTCTTCCAGCGCCATCAACCGCGCAGCGCGGGGGAGGCAGCCGCGCCGCGTACGGTGCGCAAGCGCGAGGTGACGAGCCTTGAGGAGCGGGCTCTGCAGCTGCTGATGAGCGGTGAGATCGCGCTCCCGGCCGCGGCGGACCTACCCCCGGTCGACGTATTCCTCGATGGAATCTGCGGGAATATCTATGGCCATTTTCTGGATCTATACCGCGAAGGCACTGCGCCTCCGGAAGCCGGAGCGGTGCTCTCAGCATTGTCCGGACAGGGCGAGGAGCTTGACCGGATAGCGCGAATTTTGCTAGAAGGGGAGTCTTGTTCGGAGAAGCTCGGGGAGCTTGAGGAGGCTCTGCGTCGACTCAACCGACGCTGGCAGCAAAACCGATTGAGGAGACTGGCGCTGGAAATCAACGAAGCCCAGCGACAGGGCGACGCCGACCGTCTCGAAACACTCGTCGAGGAAAAGACGTCCATTTCAAGGGTGCTGCACGAGGTCGAGCCCGGACCCCAGACCCTCTAGTCCCGATCCACCCATCCACAAAGCCCGGAGAATCATAGTTTGGCCATTGGAGGCATCGCACGCATCGAGACCCGCCACACGTCGGTGAAGCAGCTCATCGAGCTCGGTAGAGAAAAGGGCTACGTCCTTTTCGACGAGATTCACGACATCCTTCCCGACGAGATCGTGGCGGTTCCGGAAGAGCTGGACCAGGTGTTCAACGCCTTGTCCGAGGCGGGTATCCCGACGATCGAGCGCCCCGAGCGGTTCCTGAACCGCCGCGAAGAGGAGCAGGTCTCGCGGGAGTTCGACAAGAAGGACGGCGTTCCTGCCGACTTCCAGCTTCGGGACCACGAGAAGACCGGCGACCCGGTGCGCATGTACTTGCGCGAAATGGGCACGGTTCCGCTTCTCGATCGCGAGGGTGAGGTCGAGATCGCACGTCGCATCGAGCAGGGCGAGTGGCTCGTCTACGAGGCCCTGTGTGAGAACGCGGTTGTTCTGCGGGAGCTCCTGCGCCTGCACGAGCTGTCGCAGAAGGGCAGGTTGAGCTTCGATGGCGAGCCCGTCGGTCTCGACGACGCGCTGCGCGACGAGGTCAAGAAGAAGATCGACCGCAACCTCAAGATCTTCGAACGCATCCGTAAGTTCGATGTGCAAGTCGAGAAGCTCTTCACTCGCCGTCAGAAGGCGAAGAAGCAGGACGTGATCCTCGAGATCGATCGCGAGACCGATCGTCTCGCCGCCCGCATCTCCGACGAGATCCGCAAGATCGACTTCAGCCTGCAAAACCGCAACCGGCTGGTCGACTGGCTCAAGCAGATCGACCGCGAGTTCTCGCGCATCGCCGCCGACATCCGTCGCGCACAGACGGCGCTCAAGCAGGAGGCGAACAAGGAGCTGCAGACGCTGCATCGGCGGCGCATCTCGAAGTACCGCAAGAAGCAGCGGGAGCTCGAAGAGCGCTACGGCACCAGCCGCGGCCAGCTCGAGAAGACGATCACCAAGATCCGTCGTGGCGAGCGCATCTCCGAGCGGGCGCGCGAGGAGCTGATCGTCGCCAACCTGCGCCTCGTGGTGTCGATCGCCAAGAAGTACACCAACCGCGGCCTGCAGTTCCTCGATCTCATCCAGGAGGGGAACATCGGGCTGATGAAGGCGGTTGAGAAGTTCGAGTACCGCCGCGGCTACAAGTTCTCGACCTACGCGACCTGGTGGATTCGACAGGCGATCACCCGCGCCATCGCAGACCAGGCACGCACGATCCGCATTCCAGTGCACATGATCGAGACCATTAACAAGCTGACCCGTACCAGCCGCTCGCTCGTCCAGGAGCTCGGTCGCGAACCGACCGCCAAAGAGATCGGCGAGCGCATGGACCTGTCGGCCTCGAAGGTGCGTAAGATCATGAAGATCGCCCAGGAGCCGATCTCTCTCGAGACGCCCATCGGCGAGGAAGAGGATTCGCATCTCGGCGATTTCATCCAAGACAAGAACGCGGTCTCGCCCGTGGAGGCGGTGATCTCGACCAACCTACGCGAGCAGACGGGCAACGTGCTCAACTCGCTCTCGCCGCGGGAAGAGCTGGTGTTGCGCATGCGCTTTGGTGTCGGCGAAGGCTCGGAGCACACCCTCGAAGAGGTGGGCCGTTCCTTCAACGTCACCCGTGAGCGCATCCGCCAGATCGAATCCAAGGCTCTGCGCAAGCTCCGTCACCCCAGCCGTGCGGGCAGGCTCAAGCCTTTCCTCGACACGGCCTAGGCCTCCGACTAGGAAGGACTTGAGGGTCTGCGCTAACGCGTGCCCGAAAGGAACGAATGGCTAGAAGAAGAAAGATCAAAGTGGAACCGGCCGGCGCGGACGCCGGGCTCTTGTCGGACTACGAAGAGGGACTAGACCACTTCCACAGCGGGCGCTGGGCGACGGCCGAGAAGGTGTTCCGCAAGGTCGCCGAGGCCAACAGCGGCTCGCCGCTCGCCGATCGTTGCCGCCAGCTGATCGAAGTGTGCGCGCAGCGACGCTCGAAGGCCGAGAAGGTTGATTCCGATCCCTTCCTGAAGGCGGTGGTCGCGAAGAACAACGGCGACTACGACGGTGCTATGGAGATCTGCAAGCGAGGAGGCCTGAAGGGGAAAGACCAGCGCTTCGCCTATCTCGCCGCGGCGATCGAGGGAGTCAAGGGAAACACGGCCGAAGCGGCCAGTCTGCTCGAGCGCGCCATCGAGATGGACGCCAAGAACCGGGTCCACGCCTTCTGGGATCCAGACTTCGCAGAGGTACGGGAAGATCCCGAGCTCGGCGCGATCTTCGAGTGCTAGCTGGGGTCGCGGTAGTCATGGCGGTTGATTTGTCGTGGTTGTAGCGCGCTCATACCACGACCCCAGCTAGCATGTCTTCCCTCCGGGGGGCGCTCGCCGCGCAGGCCCTGGACCGTGGCGGGAAAGCGGTCCAAGAGTCCCGAGTCACACCTGAATGAGTGTTCCTAGTGCAGGCCGTGGTGGTGCCACGGGGGGCACTAGCCGCGTCGCCGTCGTCCTGGCGGCCGGTAGAGGGACTCGCATGGAGTTGGAGGGGCCGAAGGTGTTGGCCCGGGCTAGCGGCCTGACGTTGGTCGAGCGAGTGGTTGCGATCGCTCGCGAGCTTCCCTGCGAACGGGTGGTGGTGATCGTCGGACACGGCGGCGACGAAGTGCGAGGCGTGCTGGCCGCTGACGACGTCGAGTTCGTGGTTCAGGAAGATCAGCTCGGAACTGGACACGCTCTCGCGTGTGCCGAGTCAGTGGTGGCGGGAGATTCGATCGTGTTCGTGTTGTCGGGCGACGTGCCGCTGTTGCGCGCCCGGACGCTCCGCGAACTTGGCGCCGCAGCGGCCGGCTCGTGGGGCGCCATGGCGGTCGCAGATCTGGACGAACCGGGTTCCCTGGGTCGCGTTGTGACGGACAATGACGGCTATCTGGTGCAGTCGGTCGAGTTCGCCGACGCCACTGCAGCGGAGCTCGAGGTGAGAACCGTCAACGCGGGCATCTATGCCCTTCCCGCCGCCGGTGTCTTCGACTATCTTCGGCGGGTGCGACCCGACAATGCCCAGGGTGAGATCTATCTGCCGGATGCGTTGAATCTCGCCGCCGCCGACGGACTCCGGGTGCGCTGCCTGCACCTCGAGGACCCCGACGAGGCGCTGGGCGTCAACACGCCCGGCGAGCTCGCCGAGGTCGATCGCCTGCTGCGCGCGCGCGAGGCTTCGGGTTGATCGATCTCAACGAACGCCTCAACGAGCAGCAGGTTGCCGCGGCCACTCACGGTCGCGGTCCTCAGCTCGTGCTGGCCGGCGCCGGCTCCGGCAAGACGCGCGTCATCACCCATCGGATCTGGTGGCTGGTGCGGGAGCAGGGTGTCACTCCCTACCGGGTGGTTGCGGTCACCTTCACCAACAAGGCGGCCGCCGAGATGCGCCAGCGGGTCGAGACCCTGCTCGACGAGCCTGAGATCTCGAGCTTCGTCGGCACCTTTCACCGTTTCGGACTGCGAATGCTCCGCCGTTACGGCTCGCGTCTGGATCTGGATCCAGCGTTCAAGATCTTCGACGATTCCGACCAGATCGCGCTCGTCAAGCGGGCGCTCAAAGACGAAGGCCTGGCGGAGGCCTCGTTTCCGCCACGCGCGATGCTTAGCCGCATCAGCGACGTCAAGTCTCGCCTGGTGACGCCGACCGAGTTCGAGAAGGAGGCCGACGGCTTCTACGACACGCGGCTCGCGGCGGTCTACCGGCGCTACCAGCATCTACTGCGGCGCTCGTCTGGAGCCGATTTTGACGATCTGATCGTGTTGCCGGTCACTCTGCTGCGCGACCACGAGGACATCTCGCTGAAGGTGCGCAGTCGCATTGACCATCTGCTCGTCGACGAGTTCCAGGACACGAATCACGCCCAACTACGGTTGGTGAAGGAGCTGATCGGCGAGACCGGCAATATCACCGCGGTGGGTGACGAAGACCAGGGGATTTATCGGTGGCGCGGCGCGGATCTCGACAACGTCCTGCATTTCGAGAAGAGCTTCCCCGGTGCGGCCGTGCGCAGGCTCGAGCAGAACTACCGTTCGACCCAGACCATTCTCGATGCTGCGGGCGAGTTGGTTTCACACAACCGTGACCGGCGCGGCAAGTGGTTGTGGACCGACTCGGGGGCCGGCGAGAAGATCGAGCTCTACAAGGCACGCGACGAGATCGACGAAGCACGCTGGGCGGTGCGGCGGGCTCGTGACCTGCGCGCCGACGGGGCGACGCTCAGCGACATCGCCTTCCTGGTTCGCACCAACGCCCAGACCCGAGTGCTCGAAGACGAGCTACTGCGCACCGAGACGCCGTACTGCCTGGTCGGCGGCACCCGCTTCTATGAGCGCGCAGAGATCAAGGACATGGTCGCCTACCTGCGCGTGGTTCACGATCCGCGCGACGAACTCTCGATGCGTCGCATCCTCAACCAGCCGCCGCGAGGCATCGGCAAGACCACTCAGCGCCTCATGGAGTCGGAGTGCGAGCGGCTCCGGCTCAGCCAGTGGGACTACCTGGCGCTGGACCAGTTCGAGAGCCTGCCGGCGCGCGCGGCCAAGGCGGTCAAGGCGTTCCGCGATCTCGTGGTCGCGCTGCACGAGGCGAAGGAGACCCATACCGTCGTGGCGCTGCTCGAGAAGATCCTCGAGTCGACGGCGTATCTCGACCTATACAGCGGCGACGACCCCGAATCGGAGGCCAGACGCGAGAACGTCCAGGAATTCCTCTCCGCGGCCGGCGCGATCGTGCAGAACGCGGGCGAGGAAGCGACGCTGACGGATCTGCTGGATCACATCGCGCTGGTGTCGGACCTCGACGGCTGGGAGGTGGACCGGGGCCTGTCGGTGATGACCCTGCACAGCGCCAAAGGCCTCGAATTCCCGAATGTCTTCGTCTTGGGCCTGGAAATGGGTGTGCTGCCGCACTACAACTCGCAGGAGCGCCCGGAGGACATCGAGGAGGAGCGCCGCCTCCTCTATGTCGGCATGACTCGAGCGGAGAAGAAGTTGATGCTCGCGCACTGCCGCCGCCGCCGAATCGCCGGCCGCTTTCAGGATCAGGAGCCGTCGCCGTTCCTAGCTGAGATCCCCGAGGAGCTGATCGACGTCACCGAGAGCCCGACGCTGTTCGATACAGGTAGGACCCAAGGGGTGTCGAGCTTCTTCGGCCGCTCCCCGGCACAGGCCCAGAAGCCTGAGAAGTCCTCCGGTAGGGGTCGGCGGGTGCGGCACCCGAGCCTCGGCGAGGGCACCGTCTTGGGCGTAGAGGGCGAGGGTGAGGCTCAGAAACTGACGGTCTTTTTCGATACCGCCGGCAAGCGCAAGCTGGTTGCCAAGTTCGCCAACTTAGAAGTCCTTTGACCGCTCCCCTCTCTCTGCCTAGGGTGTGAGTGAGCACGCGCCGTCCGCGGCGCCAAAGACATTCTGGCTCCTCTGATGCTAATCAGCATCAGGGGAGCCAGTCGTCCCGGAGGATCGAGTAGAGGTAGTGATCGACGCGGCGGTCGTCGAGCATGAAGTAGCCGCGCAGCTCACCTTCGCGTTGGAAGCCACTCTTCTCGAGCACGCGCCGGGACCCGTAGTTCTCGACCGAGCATCGCGCTTCGACGCGGTACAGCGACGTGTGCAAGAAGATCTCGGGGAGCAACAGCGCAAGAGCTTGCACCATCAGCCCCTGGCCTTGGTACGGCGAGGACAACGCGAAACCCATCTCGCACAGACCGTGCTCCCAGTTCGCGACCACCAGCGTGATCCAGCCGACCGGCGTGCTGCGCAGCTCGATCACCCACTGGAAGCGCTCACCGCGTGAACGGTAGAGATCGTCGATGTTCTGCGCCGCGACGTCGGCGCGGATCTGCGACACCGCGATGTCGCGCAGCGGCTGGTGGCGGCGCACACTCGGTTCGGCACGCCAGTCTCGAAAGAGAGCTGCATCCGATACGCGGGCCGGACGAAGGTGAACCGGCGCGGGGACGTAAGCTGGAGACGTCACGACCGTTGAGTCTAGTCTAGCGGGGGCCGCTGGCCGCGCAGGCCCATACCCCGCTTCGATGGGTGCCGGCCGCTCAGGCTGGAGTTTCGGCCTCGCTGAGCTCGGAGCGCAGAGGCCGGCGACGCCGCCACAGAGTTATTGCGGAGAGCGTGAAGATGTAGGCGTAGCCTTGGAAGAAGAGGTAGAGGAAGGGCAGCGAAACCCACATCTCGAGCGATGTCGCTGCGGCGAGGCAAGCCAGAGAGTAGATGGCGAAGGCTCCCTCGATCAGAAACCCCGGCCCCACCCGCGCGAGGTAGGCCGCCGGCAGGGCGCTGCTGGACGCTACCTCGCGGTACTTGGGTGTCCTGACGAAGATGCCACCGCGCCGAACCGCACCGGTGAACACGGCCCCGGCGTTGTTCAGCGACAGGCCGATGCCGAGGGCGAGCGCCGGTGCCAGCAGTCGCAGCGGATGCGGCTCACCGGTCGGCGTGTTGCGCTGGCCCGCGACGTAGTAGGCGGTGACCGAGCCGGTGGCGATCGCGAACAGTGGCAGGTCAATGGCGAGCAGGAGCCACGGCTCGCCGCGGCGGGCGAGCATGGCCGGGAACAGCAAGACCGACACGAGCACGGTGAGCACGTAGCTCCAGTTGTTGGTCAGGTGCACGCAGGCCTCGAGCTTTCGCCACCAGGGCTCGGCCGAGCGCAGGATCGAGCTCAAGAGTTTGCGGGCGGTCTGGATCGAACCGCGTGCCCAACGGTACTGCTGGGTCTTGAAGGCGGCCACGTCGATCGGCAGCTCGGACGGAACCACCAGATCGGAGAGGTAGGCGAAGCGCCAGCCCACGAGCTGGGCGCGGTAGGAGATATCGAGGTCCTCAGTAAGCGTGTCGTGCTGCCAACCGCCAGCGTCGACGATTGCCTCGCGCCGCCAGACCCCTGCCGTACCGTTGAAGTTGAAGAATCGACTGCTCGATGCCCGGGCCGCGTGTTCGATGACGAAATGGCCGTCGAGCAGCAAGGCCTGCAGCCGGGTAAGGAGCGAATGGTCGCGGTTGAGGTAGTCCCAGCGGGCCTGCACCATGCCGACTCGGGGATCTTCGAACGGTCCGATGCAGCGTTGCAGGAAGTCGATCGGAGGAACGAAGTCGGCGTCGAAGATCGCGATCAGCTCACCATCGGCCGTGGCCAGGCCGGCCTCGAGGGCGCCGGCCTTGAAGCCGTCTCGCTGCGCCCGGTGCACTAGCTCGACGCGTAGGCCGCGCCGCTTCAGTGCTGCGACTTCGTGGGCGAGGACGTCGGTGGTGTCGTCGGTGGAGTCGTCGAGGACCTGGATCTGCAGCCGATCCTTCGGGTAGTCGATCGCGGCAACCGCCTTCAGCAGGCGCTTGGCGACGAAACGCTCGTTGTACAGTGGTAGTTGAACGGTGATCCGCGGCAGGGGCCGGGCCTCGTAGCGCGGCGACCCCGGAGTGGGCCGGACCGGCCCCGAAGGGCGGTGGTGGCGTCGGAGCAGCATCAGGAGCGTGATGCGGTGCGCGCCGTAGAGTGCCAGCACACCCAGCGCCCCGTAGTAGAGCAAGAGCACGAGATCGGCGAGTGAAGGCATCACGTGTGGGATCGTCGGAATCGCGCGTCTGGCTTCTGAGCCACGGTGGGGGAACCAGTGTCTTGACCGGTTGCTGCGTCGGCCTCTTTTGGATCTACGACCCGGCTCGGTCGCCGGCCCTCTTCTTTTCCTTGCTTCTGGGTTGGGCGGCGGCGCTGGCCCTCCTACTCTGGCGTTGGCGTGGCACGTCGCCACCCGTGGCCGCCGCACTTATCGTAGCGGGTTTGCTGCGCGTTCTCCTTTTGCCGCTGCCGCTGTCACTATCCGATGACGCGTATCGCTATTTGTGGGACGGCAGTGTGGTGCGGGCTGGGGTCAACCCTTACGCGGTGGCGCCGAACGACGAATCGCTAACTACGCTTCGTGACGGCGTGTGGGAAAGGCTCCCCCACCGCGATGTCGAGACGGTGTATCCGCCGCTGTCACTGATGCTCTTTTCCGTTGCAGGCCTCTTCCCGCTGCCGATCCTCGCGCTCAAGCTCATGCTCGTGTGCGCCGATCTCGGTTGTTGCTGGCTGCTGCTGCGATTGGCTGCCGCGCGGGGACTCGCCACGGTCGGCGTTCTGGCCTATGCCTGGAATCCTCTGGCCGTGCTGGAGACGGCCGGCATGGGGCATGTGGATGCGCTCGGTCTGCCATTGGTGGTGCTGGCGACCATGATCCTCGATTCGGCCTACCGTTCGGGCGGGCGGGCTGTGCTGGGGCTGGGGCCGACCTTGCGAGCGGCGGCGCTGGTCGCGGCTGCGGTGCTGGTGAAGCTTGTTCCAGTGCTCGTGGTTCCGGCTTTCGCTCGGTTGTCTGGGCGGCGTGTCGCTTTCGTGGCGGCAGTCTCCGGGATCGTGGCTGCGGCGTTCGTCCCCTTCCTGGTGCCGCTCGGCGGAGTCCCGCCGGGCCTGGTCACCTACGCGGTCTCGTGGGAGTTCAACGGCCCGCTCTTCGAGCCGCTCTGGAGGGCGGTCGAGGTGGCGAGGATCGCCGACGGGGTCAGCTGGGTGCTGGACCGGGTGCCGCGGATGGGTATCGATCCGGGCCCGCTTTCTGGCACATACTCCTTGGTCTATCCGCAGGCTCTGGCCAAGGGTCTACTCGGGCTGGCGCTGATCGGGGTCTTGGTCTGGTCGCTGCGGGCTGCGAGCGCGATCGAAGCCTGTATGCGGGCCTTCGGTGGATGGGTTGTGGTTTCTGCGACGGTCCACCCCTGGTACCTGCTGTGGTTGTTGCCGTGGGCCGCGGTCCTCGGTCGAGTCCCGTGGCTGGTGCTCTCGGCTTCGGCGCTGTGCGCCTACCTCCCGACGCTGTTCGGTGTAGCCTTGTTGCCGTGGCCGTTCCTGCTGGTCTGGATTCCGCCACTGACCTTAGCCGTCTGGCCGCGTCTGCGGTCCGCTTTCGGCTGACGCTCGCGTACCTCGGCGGCGCCTACGGTGGTTGGCAGCGTCAGATGAACGCCATGGCGATCCAGCAACTGGTAGAGGAGGCGCTTGAGCGCGTGGTGAGCGCACCGGTCCGGATCGTAGGTGCCGGCCGCACCGACGCGGGTGTGCACGCGGAAGGCCAGGTGGCGCATTTCACCCTGGATCGCGACTTTGCCCCGGACTCGATCGTGGGCGGCGCGAATCACTATCTACCTCCGGACATCCGCGTTCTGGCCGCGTCGCGGGTCGCCGCCGACTTTCATGCCCGAGCTCAGGCATTGGCGAAGGAGTACCGCTATCGACTCAGTCGTCGCAGTGTTCTGCTGCCCGCCGATGCGCCGGTGGTGGTCCGCGTCGATCCGGACATCGACGTCTCTCGGATGGCGGAGGCCGCGGCGCTGATCGAGGGCCGGCACGACTTCTCGGCCTTTGCCAAGAGCGGCGGCTCGCACCGTCAGCCATGGCGACGGGTCTTTCGAGCACAGCTCGTCGACGACGGCACCGAGATCACCTTCCGCTGCATCGGAGATGGCTTCTTGCGAGGGATGGTGCGGGCTCTGGCCGGGACCCTTCTATGGGTGGGTCAGGGGCGGTCGGACGTGCAGCAGATGGCCCGTCTGCTGGCTGGGGGTGAGCGTGCGCAGGCCGGCCCGAACGCGCCGGCACGCGGGCTGTGTCTGGTCCAGGTCTTCTACTCGGGAGAGCCCGGATGGGAGTGAGCCCTCGCCGTGGTTCTCCGTCAGCTTCGGACTCGTGACTTTCGTGCACACGTGATAGCTTGCCGCCGGTTTCGCCCATGATCGAGCTCCACGCTCTCGCCGAACCCGGCTCTTTCGAAGAGCGGCAGCTGAAGCAGATCTCTCTGCAACAGCTGCCTCGCCACGTCGCCATCATTATGGACGGCAACGGGCGATGGGCCACCAGCCGATCCCAGCCGCGTGTGGAGGGCCACCGAGCTGGAGTGCGGTCCGTGCGCGAGACGGTCGAGACCGCGGCGCGTCTCGAGATCGAGGTTCTGACCCTCTTCGCCTTCTCGGCGGAGAACTGGAAGCGTCCGCGTTTCGAAGTCTGGACGCTGATGAACCTTCTCAAGGAGTACCTGCGCGGGGAGCGCGAGGAGCTCGCCGCCCGAAACATCCGGCTGCGCGTGCTCGGCCGGGTGGACGAGATGGACAAGTCGGTGCGTCGCGAGCTGGACCTGGCGCTCGAGGCGACCGCCGATTGCACTGGCATGACGCTGAACGTAGCGTTGAACTACTCCGGACGTTGCGAGATCGTCGATGCCTGCCGCCGCATCGTGACCGACTGGGCCCAGGGCGAGCACGTGGAGATCGACGAAAGCACACTCGGGGAGTATCTCTACACCTCTGGCCAGCCCGACCCCGATCTCGTGATCCGCACTTCGGGCGAGCTGCGGTTGTCGAACTTTCTGTTGTGGCAGATCGCCTACGCGGAGATCTGGGTGACCGACACTCTGTGGCCGGACTTTCGTTGCTGCGACTTCTTCGAGGGCATCCTCGCCTATCAGCAACGGAGCCGGCGCTACGGCTCGATCGAGTCGACGCTCAAGGAGCACGGCGCGGCCTGAGCGCCGTGAGGCCCGGCCAGAGTGCTGCCCGTGCAATGAGCACCCGCCAGGCGGGCACCCGCATCCTTACCGGCCTCGCCGCGGCAAGCGTCGCGATCTTGGCCGTGGGGCTTCTCTCGAGCGAGGCCGTCTTGTGGGTCTGCGTCGCGCTGTTCGCGGGGATCGCCTTCGAGTACTCAGGCTTGGTGCGCGCGATCGCGCCCGGTTCCTCGGCCGTCGCCTTTCTGGTTGTCGTTCCGTTGACCACCTCGGCCTGGGTGCTTCTGGGCGAAGACGCCGTTCGCCCGCTCTGGATGCTCGCGCTGTGTCCTCTGATTCTTGCCGTCGCGGCGTTCCGCGGTGCCGGCGACCCCGCTGGGGCGGTGAGGGCTCTGGGGCTGTGGAGTTTCGGCGTTCCCTACCTCGCCCTGCCGGTGTGGGCGATCTACGAGCTGCACCGACTCGGGCCGCGCCGGTTGCTCGTGCTCCTGGCGAGCGTTTGGCTGAACGACACCGCGGCATACTTCGTCGGTAAGAGCCTCGGCAGGCGCAAGCTTGCCCCCCGGCTGAGCCCCGCGAAGACCATCGAAGGGTCGGTGGCGGGCCTCGTCAGCGCGGGGTTGGTGGGCTACGTGGGTGCGGGTTGGCTCGATTCCGAGTCTCCGCTGCTGTTCGCGGCCCTGATTCTTCTAGCCGGCGTCGCCGCTCAGTGCGGTGACTTGGTGGAGTCGCTTCTCAAGCGCGCGGCGGGAGTGAAGGATTCGGGGAGCATCCTTCCGGGCCATGGCGGTTTGCTGGATCGAATGGATGCAATTATCCTCGCGGCGCCGGTGTTCTACGTGCTGTTGGCGACCGTCGGCGGTCCCGCCATCGGCGACTGACCGGTAGCCGATATGCAGATCCTGTCGAACACATTGGCGTTCGTCTTCGCCCTCGGCGTGATCGTGTTCGTGCACGAAGCAGGTCACTACGCGGTCGCCAAGTCGTTCGGCGTTCGCATCCTCACCTTCTCGCTCGGCTTCGGTCGTCGCATATGGGGGTTCCGCCGTGGGGGCACCGACTATCAGGTCTGCCTGATCCCGCTGGGAGGCTACGTCAGCTTCGGCGGCCACGATCCCAGCGAGCGGTCGAGCGACCCCTCCGAGTTTCCCAATCGACCGCGTTGGCAGCGAGTACTGGTGTTGTTGGCGGGCCCGGCCGCCAACGTGGTGCTGGCGATCGTGCTGGTCGCCGTAGTTTTCATGACCGGCTTTGCGGTGCGCGACGTCAAGGACCTGCCTGCTGTCGTCGGTGCGGTGGGTTCGGCGTCTGCCGGCGAGACCGCAGGGCTGGTAGCGGGCGACCTGGTCGTGGAGATCGAGGGCGAGGCGGTGACCAATTGGCAAGAGGTGATCTTCTCGGTGATCACTTCGCCCGCGCACGCGCTGACGATGGAGGTCGAGGGCCTCGACGGTGCCAGTCGCAACGTCACTCTCGTGCCGGACACGCTCGAGCGCGACCAGATTGGTGAGGCCGGCATCTACCCGCTGGTGATAGTGGGCGAGGTGGTAGCGGACGGCGCTGCCGAGGCGGCGGGCGTTCAGGTCGACGACGCGATCCTGGCCGTCGACGGTGTGGCGGTCGAGAGCTTCGGCCACCTGCGCGAGCAGGTCGTGGATCGAGCGGGCCAAGAGCTCGACGTCCTGCTCCTTCGCGGGCGACGGGAAGTCGAGTTGCGCATGGCGCCGCGCGAGAGTCCGAACGGCGCGATGATCGGCGTCGGCCAGCCCTTCAAACGCTATGGCATCGGCGAGGCGATCGTCGAGAGTGTGCGTTTCAACGCCGATCTGACGAGGCAGATCTTCTTTCTGCTCGACAAGCTGCTCGAGAACCGGATCTCGTTGCGCGCCTCGATTGGGGGGCCGATCGAGATCGCCGCGGTCAGCGGAGCGGCAGCTCGGAGCGGCTTCCGGGAGCTCTTGCTCTTCATGTCCTTCATCAGCATCAACCTCTGCATCTTCAACCTCTTTCCCATCCCGATCCTCGATGGCGGACAGATCGCGATCCTCCTGGTAGAGAGCACGCTGCGCCGGGATCTATCGTTGAGGCTGAAGGAAAGGATCACGCAGATGGGGTTGGTTATGATCGTGATGCTGATGGCGATGGCGTTATACTTCGACCTTTCGAAGAACCTGCCTACGCTGCTCGACTCCGGTCGCGAGGCCGACGCCCCAGAGTCTCAATCCACGGAATAGGCTACGTATCGCGGGGGCTGTTCGCCCCCACTCAGAAGAGGGATCTGAAAGTGGCAGAGCGCATCACGCAGGGGGACGTCGCCCCAGACTTCGATCTCAGCTCGACGGAATCGGCGCTGCTGACGCTTCGCGACGAGGTGCCTCGCACTTCGGTCATCATGTACGTTTTCAGCGATCTCGAGGCCGATTCCGCGCGCCGCGATCTCACCGCTCTCGCGGCTCGCCGCGACGAGCTGTGGGGGTACCACACCAAGATCCTGGGGATGGCTCCGGCGAAGATGCCGGCTCTGAAGGAGCTGCAGACGGAATTGAGCCTTCCCTTCCCACTGCTGCGCGACGATCGTGACTTTCTCGCCCGCTATGGGGTGGAGGCGCCGGGTGAGGACGAGGTTGCCCAACCGGCTCTCTTCGTGATCGATCGGCAGCAGATGGTGGCCTGGGTGGCGAACCCGGTCGCGTCGGTGGAGTCTTGTCTCGCCGAGCTCGTCGAGCTCGTCAAGGCGGACGATTCACCGACTGCGAACTATCCCAAGGCCGTCATCAACAGGCTCGTCGCTTTTTGGGTGAACTGATTGGACATGCTCGCTAGCATGTCCAATCAGTTCTTGCCTTTTGGCGCCGCAGACGGCGCGTGCTCGCTCACTCTTCTCACGACCCGGAACTCATGGAATCGACTGCGCTAGTGGGGAGGTTGGTAGGAAATGCCTTACCCCCGTGCGTTGTTTAGGCTCCTGACCCGGTGATGGTCTAGGCGAGGTCTGTTCGATTTGCAGAGAATTGTTCGAGGGCTCGTGGTTTTGGTCTGGGCGGGAGTTCTGTTGGTCGTATTCGTGGCGACTGCCTACTTCTCTTTCAGCGGGTTCGTACGCCGCGGCGAGGTGACTTTGCCGAGTGTTGTCGGGCTATCGATCGCGGAGGCGAGGAGCCAGCTTTCGGATCTCGAGGTTACGGTGCGGCATCGAGCGGATCAGGACCGTTTCGACGACGAGGTCGTGCCTGGCGCGATCGTCCGCCAAAGCCCTCGGGTAGGAACTCCGGTCAAGCGGGGTCGCGTCGTCGAGGTGTCGCTGTCGCGTGGGCGCGAGCGGGTGGTGGTGCCGGACCTCGTCGACCAGCCGATGCAGACCGTGGTCGTGAACCTCAAGGCGGCCGGTCTCACGCTCGGTAGATCACTTCAGGTCTACACGGATGGCGGCACGGAAGGGCGGGTCGTTCGTCAGGAGCCGGTGGCCGGCTCGGAGGTGGATCCGCTTAGCACCGTCGACCTCTTCGTCCGCCTTCCCGAGGCCAGTGAGAGCTTCGTGATGCCCGATCTGATCTATCGCGAGTACGAGACGGTTCGCCGGTTCTTCGACGCACGGGGGTTTCGAGTGGGAAGTGTGAAGTTCGAAGCCTACGAGGGTGCGGCGCCCGGAGCCGTGCTGCGTCAATTCCCGCTGCCTGGGCATCGATTGGGTCGCCAAGACGTGATCTCGCTAGTGGTCGCCGGACACGATCGTGACCAGCCGAATCGACCGGAGTCGGCCGGTGAGGGTCTCCGGGAGCGACGGCTCCAGATCGACGGCGCGCCTCTCGCAGTCACACTGGCCACGGAGGCTTCGCGATGAGGATCGCCCCCTCGGTACTCTCCGCCGATCTCGGCGATCTCGATCGTGCAGTGGCGCTGGCGGTCGAGGGCGGGGCGGACCTGCTGCACGTCGACGTGATGGATGGGCATTTCGTACCCAATCTCTCGTTCGGGATTCCGGTGATAGAGGCTCTCCGCCGACGCACCGAAATGGAGCTCGACGTGCACCTCATGGTCTCGAACCCTGACCGGCTACTCGACCGCTACATCGCGGCCGGTGCCTCCTGGGTGTCGGTGCACTGGGAAGCGACGACCCATCTACAGCGACTCGTGGTGCGGATCCGCGAGCTCGGCGCGCGTGCCGGCGTGGCCCTGAACCCCGCGACCCCGGTAGAGGTGTTGACCGACGTGCTGGGCGATCTGGACTTCGTGCTTCTCATGTCGGTCAACCCAGGCTTCTCTGGCCAGGCTTTCCTTCCGTCTTCTTTTCCCAAGGCGGTGCGCCTGCGGGAGCTGATCCGAGCGGGATCCTTCGAGGTCGAGATCGAGATGGACGGTGGCCTGGGGCGAAACAACATCGCCGAGGCCGCCCACAACGGCGTTCAGGTTGCGGTGGCCGGATCCGAGGTGTACGGCCAGGATGACCCGGTGGCAGCCATTCGGCGTCTACATGCCCTGGCGTCGGGTGAGCGGCTGGCGGCCGCCGAGGGGCGCGCCTAAGTGCGCCGCGCCCTGTGCAATGCCGCCGGCGTCGCCACGATCGCGCTACTCGTCGGTTGTGGCGGGCTCAGGGAGGACCCGATCCTCCAGTACTCGTCTGCCGAGGCACTCGAGGAAGGCAAGCGCCTCCTGGCGGAGAGCAAGTATCGACAGGCTAGGCCCTTCCTCAGCCATGCCTTCGAGATCGAGCCCAACTCGGCGTCGGGGCGAGAAGGCCTCTTGCTGGCCGCCGACTCGATGTTCCTCGATGGCGGGCAGGAGAATTTCGTCAAGGCCGAGAGTCGCTACCGGGACTTCGTCAATCGCTTCCCGACCAGCGAGCACGCGGCGTACGCCCAGTTCCAAATCGGGCTGTCGCTGAGCCGCAGAGTGGCGAAGGCCGATCGTGATCAGTCGGTCACCGTGAAGGCTCTCGATGCGCTCACCGATGTCGAGCGGTTTTACCCGGGCTCCACCTACGCCCAGCAGGCCGCCGAGCAGATCACGCTGCTCAACGGCCGCCAGGCCGAGCACGACTACCTGGTCGGTCGTTTCTACGGCCGTTTTCGTGTCCCGCTCGCCTCGATGCGCCGGTTCGAGAACATCCTGGAGACCTACCCGGACTACGAAGGAACCGACAAGGTACTGTTGGCACTGTGTCAGCTGCACTTCACGGCGAAGGACGAGCTCAACCTTGCGAAGGCCTCGACTTACTGCCGGCGGCTGAAGAATGAGTTTCCCGAAAGCCCTCTCGTACGGAAGATCCCCAAAAGCCTTCCCCTCGATCTGGAGGTGCCGGTTGAGGATGAAGCACCTGACGATAGCGCTCGGCAGCCTGCTGATACTGGGCTGTAGCGGACAGTTTCTGTCGGGGGGTACGGGCGATCTCGAGCTCGATCTCGCCGAGCTTGAGTGCAAGGTTGCCGAGCTCGACCGCCAGCGCACGATGGATCAGGTCGAGATCGAGCGGTTACGACTGAAAGTCGCGCAGCTGGAGTCGGCGCGACCAGAAAGCAGAAGTGGGCCGGGTGCGGACGCGGCCGAAGCGGCCCGAGGGCTCGACGAGGAGGTCGTTGCACCGCCGCGTCAGGTGGAAATCATCGAGGTCGCCGATCTGGAGGAGCCACTGGAGGAAGCGAGCTCAGCTCTGGCGCGGGAGGTCACGGCGGCCGCCCAGGTGCTCTACGATCGCGGCTACTCGCTCTATCACCAGGGGCGTCATCTGCAGGCCGAGGAGACCTTCGCGCGCTTTCTCGTGGAGTATTCCGAAACCGATCTCGGGGACAACGCCCAGTACTGGATCGGCGAGTGTCGCCTCGCTCGCCAGGACAACCCTGGGGCGCTGGAGGCCTTTCGGCAGACGGTGCGCCGATACCCGGATGGCAACAAGACGCCGGAGGCACTGTTGAAGATCGGTGTGGCGCTCGAGCGCCAGGGTGACGACGAGGGAGCGCGCACCTCTTTTCTCGAGGTGCAGCAGCGGTTTCCCGACACCCCGGCTAGCGATCGCGCGACCGAACGCCTGAATTCCCTTTAGAATTGCTCAGTTGAAGCCGCCTTGACAAAGAGGCGCGGCACTATTAGCCTGGCCCAAAGGAATAATAGTCTTGTGTCGATAAAAGCATTCTAGATGTGCTGTTCTGATCGCGACACGGCTAGGAGGCCACCAGTGATTCCCAGGAAGACCCTTGCTCTGCTTCTCATCTTTGTTCCGGTCGCCTTTGTAGTGGCCCAGACCCCGCCCCAGGACTTGCACCAGGAGGCCGATGGCCACTGGACTCCCTGGGACCCCCCGACCGAATTTCCCGACGGTGTCGAGGTCTACACCGTCGTGCCCGGAGACACTCTCTGGGATCTCTCCGGACGCTTCTTGTCCGATCCCTACCTCTGGCCGCAGATCTGGGAGCGCAATCGATACATCCTCGACGCGCACTGGATCTACCCGAGCGATCCGTTGGTACTCGGCCTGACGGTCACCGAGCCGGAGGGCGTTGAGACGACCGACGCCGATAGCGGCGATGAGGAGGCGATCGAGGACATTGAGCCCGCCGAGGGTGCCGAGGAAGAGGACGTTCGCATCGCCGGCCCGACCCATCCCTTCGTGCAGCTGGGCTCGGCCGACGATATCTACTGCAGTGGCTACGTCGGTGATCCCAAGGAAGAGTTCCCGTACCAGGTTACCGGCAGTGAGTACGAGGTGATGAAGCCGAGTCTCAACATTGCCAAAAGCGGCGTGATCGAGGCTCGCTTCGGCAACGTCGACGCCGTCAAGTACGGCCTGAACTATGGCGACATCCTTTACTTGAACCGAGGCCAGGACAGCGGTCTGCAGCCCGGTGACGAGCTCACCGCTGTGGGGCTCAATCAGATGGTCCGCCACCCTGAGACGGGCAAGCGTGTCGGCCGCTACTACCAGTATCACGGCCGGGTTCGGGTGCTGGCTGCGCAGGAGACGACGGCCATCGGCGAGATCATCCAGAGCTGCTACCCGATCACTGTTGGCGCGCTGCTGAAGCCCTTCGTCCCCGAGCCGGTTCCGTCGGAACGCCGGCGCCCGATGCGCCCACCCACCGATCCGGCCCTCCGCGAAGAGCTGGCCGAGGCGGCGACCATCGTTTTGGCCAAGGACGGCCTGGTCGTAATGGGTCAGGACCACGTGGTCTTCATCGATCGTGGCGAGAGCGACGACCTGGCGCCGGGAGACGTGCTGACCGTCTATCGGGTCCCCAAGACCGATGCCCCGTTGGTGGTTCTGGGTGAGCTCGCGATTCTGTCGGTGCGCGAGAACACATCGGTTGCCAAGATCACCCGGTCGCGCCACCAGATGTACGTCGGTGACATTGCGCTCCTAAACTGAAGAGCTAGCAGCGCGCGTCGCAGACGGCACCCGAGGCGGCGCGTGCTCGCTCACCTTACTCATGGTCGCTTGAGAAGGGGCCGAGTCACGTGCTGCGCTCGAGTATCTCTGTCGATCGATGGTTCGAAATCGGCTGAGTTGAAGGATTTGGCGCCAAGAACACTGTGGTATCGTCGGCCATTCTTTGGGGCTAAGACGGCGAGGTGCGAGGGTGACGGGCGAGAGTTTGAACGGTCAGCTGAACCGGTTGGTCAGTGAGCTGGTGGATCGTGGGTTGACGTTGGAGCAGGCGCGCAAGGAGTTTGAGAAGCAGTTCATTCTCGCCTCCCTCAAGCAATCGCGGGGGAACTTCTCACGCTCCGCCAAGTATCTCGGCGTGCATCGCAACACCCTGCGCAACAAACTCTCGAACCTCGGCATCACTCCCGAGGAGTACGCCGGGCTCAAGCCCCGCCGCCGCCGCACCCGTCCGCCGACCGCTTAGGCCTAGTCCAAGCGCATCGACCGCGGTCTTACTCTGCCGGCTTCGAGGCGGGTTTCGAGCCGTCCTCGATCTGGTTGTCGTCGTCGGCCGCGATGCCCTTCTTGAAGTTCCGGATTCCCTCACCGAGGCCCTTGCCGAGGAGAGGTAGCTTAGAGGCTCCGAAGATGACGAGAACCATCAGGAGGATGATCAGGAGCTCCGGCAAGCCTAGCGGGCCGACGAGTAGCGGTTGAGTGCTTAGAATGGTCATTGGCGTTTTCTCCGGCGCGGCTGCGCGCGTCTCGCCAGTCTAGCAGGTCAGCTCCGCGACCCGGCCTGCCACGAGGCGCGTAGCGGCTCGCTGAGCGCCTCTCCCTCGGGCAGCGACGTGAGGTAGCCGAAGGCTCTGGCGATGCAGTCGTCCACCCAGGGCAGGTAGTGGGAGCTGCCGCGGCGCGAGAACGAGACAAATGTGCCGACGATCTTGAGGCTGCGCTGGGCAGCCGCCCTCCTAAAGCCGGCCGAGCGCCAGGTCTCCTCACCGACGATCTCGATGCACTGCGCCGGCGTGAGGAACAGGCTGTCGTTGGTCAGGGAGGCGAGGTCGTATTCCGGCGGGCCTAGCCTGAGATCCTGATGGTCGAGCACGGTTATGCCGGTGCCGGTCGGCTCGCAGACCAGGTTCCGGGCCATGTAGTCGCGATGGCACGGAACCAGCGCCTCGGCCTCGAGGCGATCGCAGAGCTCGACAAGGCATCGGCGCAGCTCGCGGGCGACAGGCTGCGGCCCGCAGAGACCCGTCGGCTCTAGGTGCAGCTCCCAGGTCATCTCGAGCTCGCGGAACAGCGCCTTGGCGTCGAGTGGCGGATTGATGGCTGCCACCGCCTCGGCGTCGAGCCTCTGGATCTCCTCGGCTGCATCGCGAGCTGCCGCGAGCCGCCTCGAGAGCCAGTCCCAGCCCTTGGCACGCTCTTCGAACATCGTTGTGGCCCCGGCATCCTCGATGAGCATCAGCCCGAGACCGGGGTCGAAGGCGTGGATACGCGGTACTCGGACCCCTGCCGCTGCGAGCAGGGCCGTTGTCTCCACGAAGCGATCCGCGGTCTGTCGCAACACTTCGGGGTAAGCCGCGACGATAGCGGGAGCGGCTTCGTGGCGGAGCCGGAAGTAGCGGCGCAGGGATACGTCGCCGGGCACGGGGAGAACCTCGAAGTCCTTTATCCCCAAGCTCTTCAGCCAGCCTCCGATGCTGTCGATGAGGGCGGAATCGGAAGCCTTCTCCATTTGATAGCTTTAGCTTAGCCCGCATAACCTGCTGGCTGCTAGGGAGAGAGGTCGAGCCCCTGGAAGACAAGCTGCAACAACTCCTGCACGATCTCGGCGAGGCGCTGATCGATGCGATCTCCGACTCTTCGGAGATCAACGACAGCCTCAAGGAGCTGCAGCAGTCCGGCTACTCTCTCTACCTGGTGGTGGATTCGAAAGGGGCAAATGGGCGCCGCGGCCAGTCGAGGAAGGAGCGGGTGAAGAAGGCGGTCGCCGAAGCGGAGGCACGCGCCCCCAACGCGCCGACCTTCCGTATCGATGGCAAGGATCTGCTCTTCCTGCGCTCCATCGGAATCGACCCGACTCGTAAGAGCCGGCGCCGCTAGCGCCCCGAATTCCTTCGACCTTTAGCCTCCTCAGACAGCCAGACGAAGGCGAGGTTGCGGCCGGCCCGTGGCCCTTCGCGCCGGTAGCTCCAGAGCCTCTCTGGCTCGCATCGGGTGCATGCAGGGACGCTGTCGATCCGGTCGACGCCTGCCCGTGCGAGCTGGTCCATGACAGCGCGATGGAGGTCCAGGTGGGGTTGGTCGCTGGGTCCTTCGACCACCACCTGCGGGGTACTCGCGTCCGCGACATCGCGAGCGACGTCGTCGCCGACTTCGTAGCAACATGGGCCTATGGCCGGACCGATGACGGCCCTGGGGAGTGCCTTGTCCGGCCATTGATCGAGCGTTCGGCCGACGATGTCGGCGGCGATGCCACGCCAGCCTGCGTGCACCGCGGCGACGACACCTTCTCCTACGAGCAGGATCGGGACGCAGTCGGCGGTGGCGATTCGCAGAGCGAGTCCGGGTCGGGTCGTGATGAGTGCGTCAGCGGCTCCCGCATCGCCGGCTGCCGCGACCGAGACGACCCTGGCGGTGTGCTTCTGACGCAGGTAGGCGATCGCGAGGCCAGCGTTCCTCAGGTCGGTTTCGATTGCGGATTCCTCGCCGAAAGTTGCCCTGCCATAGAAGCGCAGCTCCGCACAGCGCGCTACGGCGGGCCAGCACCAATGGCCCTCGCGTTGGCAGAGCTGCATCTTCGACATCTTCCGGCCTTCCTGCATCGTCTGGGCCCGACCCCGTCTCGGTTAGACTAGCCCGCGCATGCCTCGAGCCGCACATCGATCTGCCGAGCTCTCGGCTCTCCTTCGCTGTTTCAGCCGGACGTCGCGTGATTGCAACGTGCGGTTCTCGACCAGCTCGTAGGCCGGGCCATGAGCTACGAGGCGGTTGTCGGACTCGAAGTCCACGTTCAGCTCAACACGCGGACGAAGATATTCTGTCGGTGCCGCAACGCCTTCGGAGAGGAGCCGAACAGCCTGATCTGCCCGGTCTGTACCGGCTATCCGGGTAGCCTCCCGGTGTTGAACCGCGAGGCGGTGAATCTGGCGGTCCGCCTGGCCCTCGCACTGGGCTGCCGCGTCAACCCGGTGTCGGTGTTCGCGCGCAAGAACTACTTCTACGCAGATCTTCCGAAGGGGTACCAGATCAGCCAGTTCGAGCTGCCGGTAGCCGAGGAGGGCCAGCTTCCGCTGACCGAGCACGACCGGTCGATCACCATCGATCGTTTGCACATGGAGGAAGACGCCGGAAAGCTGCTGCACGAGACTCCCGGCGGGGGGGCACTTCCAGGGCAGAGCTTGGTCGACTTCAACCGCTGCGGTGTACCCTTGGTGGAGATCGTCTCCGCCCCTGACATGAGCTCGGCGGCGGAGGCGCAGGACTACCTGCAGACGCTGCATCAGGTACTTCTCTACACCACCACGTCCGACGGCAACCTCGAGGAGGGCAGCCTGCGTTGCGACGCCAACGTGTCGGTGAGGCCGCCAGGGCAGGAAGAGCTCGGGACCAAGGTGGAGGTCAAAAACCTCAACTCCTTCCGTAACATCGCCAAGGCTGTCGACTACGAGATCGAGCGCCAGAGCGGCCGTATCGATTCGGGCGGGGTTATCGTCCAGGAGACGCGGACCTTTGACGCGGCCCACGGCGTGACGCGGCCGATGCGCTCGAAGGAGGAGGCGCACGACTACCGATACTTCCCGGAGCCGGATCTGCCCCCGCTCATTCTATCGAACGAGCGCGTAGCGGATCTGGAGGCCGACCTGCCCGAGCTGCCGTGGGAGCGCCGCGAGCGCTTTCGGGGCGACTACGAACTGTCGCTCGACGATGCGAGGCTTCTGACCTCGAGTCCGGAATTGGCCGCCTACTTCGAGGCGGCGGTGGCGAGCTACCCGGAGAATCCCAAGGGCATCGCCAACTGGGTGATGACCGAGGTGCTGCGCGAGCTGAAGGCGCGCCATGATGACGTTGAGCAGGCGCTCGGGCCCGAACACGTCGGCGATCTCGTGAGGCTGGTCGACGAGGGGCGTATCTCGGGCCGTGGGGGCAAGGAGCTCTTGGCCGAGATCTGGGAGACCTGCGAGCCGCCGGCTGCGGCCATGGATCGCATGGGCCTCGGTCAGGTGTCGGATGTCGACGAGATCGGCGCCTGGATTCGTGAGGTGCTCGAGGAGCATCCGACACCGGTGTCGCAGTACCTTGCTGGGAAGACCAAAGCGCTGGGCTTTCTGGTGGGTCAGGTGATGCAACTGTCCTCCGGCCGAGCCGACCCGCATCAGGCGCAGGATCTCCTTCGAGAGTCTCTCGAACGTCTCCAGTCCTAACGTGATCCGCTTCCAGAGCGTCTCCAAGAAGTACCCCTCGGGCCCGCGTGCCCTCGTCGACGTCTCATTCGAGATCGAGCGAGGGGAGTACGTACTCCTGACAGGGGCGAGCGGAGCCGGCAAGTCGACGCTGCTCAAGCTCGTCTATCGCGAGGAGTTGCCCGACGAGGGCTCGATCCGTGTCGGCGGTCGCAACGTTGTCGAGCTGCCGCGCCGGCGGGTGCCGTTTCTGCGCCGCGGCATCGGCGTCGTCTTTCAGAGCTTTCGACTGATCCCGCGCAAAACCGTCTTCGAGAACGTGGCCTACCTACCCCGTATTCTCGGCAAGTCCCCGGCCGACCAGCAGAGCATGGTCGAGCGTGCCCTACGCCGAGTCGGCCTCGCCCACCGGCTCAACGCCTTTCCGCAACAGCTTTCCGGCGGCGAGCAGCAGCGCGTTACCCTTGCTCGGGCACTGGTCTGCCATCCGAGAATCCTGCTCGCCGACGAGCCCACCGGGAACCTCGACCCGGAGATCTCAGAGGAGATCCTCGACCTTCTCGACGAGATCAACGAGGGTGGTACCACGGTGGTGCTGGCGACCCACGACAAGCGAATCCTCGATTCCATGTCGCGCCGGGTGCTGCTCCTACACCGGGGCCGCTTGGCGTCTGACACTACCGGCCTGGCCACCATGGAAGGGGACCCGAGCCCCGCCACCGAGGAGAGCGCGTGGGCGGGCTGGCACGCGTCGCCAGCCACATCATTGCCGAGGCTGGCCGGAGCTTACGCCGCAGCTGGAAGACCAGCCTGGTCGCGTGCTTCACCATCGGCGTCAGCCTGTTCCTGACCGGCGGCTTCATGGTCGGGTTTCGCAACCTTTCGACGACTCTGGCGCAATGGCGCGAGGAGGTCGCAGTTGTGGTCTACCTGGCGAAGGATGCGAGCGCCGCCGACGTCGACGATCTGCGTTTCTCGATGAGCGCGCCACGTTGGGTCGGTGAGCTCAGCGACGTGACGAGCGCCGAGGCCGCCGAGCGATTCGGGGCGACGTTTCCGCGCCTCGCCGAGCTCAGCGACGTATGGGAGGGAGAGCTCTTTCCGCCGTCGATCGAGGCGGCTCTCGACGCGACTGTTATCGAGGCCGGTCAGTTCGACGACTGGCTCGAGGTGTTGCGCGCACACCCCGCCGCGCTGATGGTCGAGGCAGACCAGGACTGGCTGGACCAGCTCATGCTGGCGCTCGAGGTCCTGCGGGCCGGTGGGTTGGTCCCTAGGCTTCATCTTGCTCGTCGCTGCGGCGTTGACCACCTCGAGCGTGCTACGGCTGATCGCGCAGCTGCATCGAGAGGAGATCACCATCATGCGCCTCGTGGGAGCCACCGAGTTCTACATCCGGGGGCCGTTCTACCTGGAGGGGCTTCTTCAGGGAATCGCCGGCGCGACCCTCGCGATCCTGGCGCTCATGATCGGCTTTCGTGCGCTACCCTTCGCCCAGAGCGACCCGTTGTGGGTGGAGCTCTTCCTGGCGGAGCCTGCGGGCCCGATCGAGATCGGGGCCCTGCTCGTCGGTGGAGCGCTGGTGGGACTGCTCGGCGCGGTGTTGTCGCTGCGCCGCGAAGCTAGCCCGGGAACGTAAGAAGCGCGACTTACTCCTCGGGCTTCGACTGCGTGCCGGGCAGAGCCTGCATCTCTCGCTCGAGCTCCTTCTTCTGGCGCTCCAGCTCCTCGATCTGCTTGTTCTGGGCCTCGATGCCCTTGTTCTCTTCGGCGATGTCCTGGTTCTCCTGGACGCGGCGGAGCCCGGCCTGGTCCCCGGCTTTGCCGTAGGCCTCCTTCGCCTCCGGGTACTTCTTCTGCTTCTCGTAGACGAAGCCGAGCTGCGAGAAGATCTTCTTCTGGTCGGCCTTCGGCTTGCCCTGGGCCGCCTCTAGCGGGTCAATCGCGGCAGCGTAGTCACCATTCGCGGTGTGGGCCTGGCCGAGGTAGTAGTAGGGGAGCCAGTCGCTCGAGTTCTTGGTGGTCGCCTGGTTGAGACTCGAGATCGAGCCGTCGTACTGCTTGGCGCCAAGCTGCGTCTCACCGAGAAGCAGCAGGTTGTCGAAGTTGGATTCGGCCTGCACCAGCTTCTGGGCAGCCGAGACAGCCTTCGTATAGGTAGACTTCTTTGCGGCCGGGTCTTTGGTCTCGCGGCCCTTACGCAGGAGCGCAGTAGCCAGGGCGCGATGCTTGACGGGATCTTTAGCGTCGAGGCTGGAGGCCTTGGTGAGTGCAGCAATGGCGTCGTCGGTGTAGCCGTTGGCCAACGCTTGAGTGCCGTAGTTGAACTGCGACGCCGCGTCCGAGGGGTTGAGCTTCGCAGCGTTCTCCCATCCGCGCAGGGTCATCGAGGTGTTGCCGCTCTGCTGGTACGAGGTAGCCACCATCTTCGCGATAGTTGCCTGGGTCGCCTTCGGAAGCGAACCGGCATCGAGCTTGGCCAGCGTCGACGCGGCGTTGTTGTGGTCTCCACTGCGAAAGTAGGCCTGGCCCAGGGTGAGCTGTGTGTTGAGGTCGCCAGCCTTCATCTCGAGCGAAGTCTTGAGTGACTCGATCGCTTCCTGGTAGTTCTTCAGCCGGAACTGGCTAGCGCCGATCATGAAGTAGGCGGGCTGGTACTGCGCCTCCTTCGGGTCACCGCCGAGCTGGTCGATCTCGTCGAGGTACGCCACGAACTGGTTGATGGCTTCCTGGTAGTTCTTCGCGGTGTAGGCGGCGACGCCCTCGTCCCAGCCGGCGAAGGCGGACGCTGAGACCAGCGACAACGAGAGGGTGAGAAGAAGGCAGAGTGTTTTCTGCATGGTGGTGACCCTTCTGGTAAATGCCTCGAGACTCGATCAATGCATCAGACGAGAGCAACCTCTCCACGAGGTGCGACCTCCGATTCTTGCTCGGCAACAACGACGAGGCCGCCATCGACCAGTCGTCTCAGAGAAGAGCAGGTCTCGAAGAGACTCTTCTTCACGGCGTCGGCTACCTGTCGAACGGTTCGCGCGCCGTCGATATTCCGCACCACCGCCCACTCGGACGGGGTCAAGACGATGTTGGACGCCGGCGCATCTTCGACGAAACACGGCGTTGAGCTGACCGATGGAACGGTCTTGCGAATCGCCTGCCACTCGTCGAGGCGATGGGCAGCGTCGGCTAGAAGCGCTGTCGTCGTCCGCTTGATGGTAGGAGATTCGAACGCCACCTCGCTGGCCTCGAACTCGAAGCGGCCGGTCGACCACAGGGTCAGTTCGTTGAGTGCCGCCTCGCCCGATAGCTCCTCGATGCGAGCTTCGACGATCTCGCCGTGACTCAGAACGATGTGGCCTTGGTGCGAACCGTCCGCCAGGCGAAACGTACCGCTACGGCCGGCGACCGTCAGAAGCTGGAGGACGTCGAGAAGCGGAAGCTCGTCGAGAGAGCCGGCTGGGGTCATCTCTCTCGTAGGCTGCGCTACTGCAGCTGGAAGTTCACTGTGAGGTTGAAGTACACCGAGACCGGCTTGCCGTTCAGCGTCGCCGGCTTGTACTTCCACTGCTCCACCGCGCTCGTCGCCGCCTCGGTCAGGCCCATCGGCAGGCCCTTCAACACCGTGATGTCGGTGATGTTGCCGTCCTTGTCGATGATGGTCTGAATGATGACGACACCCTGAATGCGAGCCTTGCGCGCGATCTCGGAGTACTGCGGTTGGACGTCGGAGATCTTCTCCGGCTTCTGCACGTCGCCGGTGACGAAGATCGGACCCGAGGCCTCGGGCGCGGGTGGCGCTTCGGGTACGGCGATGACGAGGTCGTCGACATCCGGAATCTCGAGGTCCTCTTCGGGCTCGGGCATGCGGATGGGCTCGGGCTCGTCGGGAGTCGGATCCGGGATCGGAACCTTCTTGGCCTTCGGCTTCGGGATCTGCTGCTCCTGCTTCGGTGGCGGCGGCTTGAAGCGCACCTGCTGGATGACGTAGACCTTCGGCTTCTGCTTCTCCCCTGTGGCCTCCCGCGCGAAGGTCGGGAAATTGATGATGAGCAAAACCAGGTGGAACATGAAGGCGACGCCATAGGCCCACTTCAGAACCTTGTTGTCTTCCTTCTGCTCCAAGGCGAACGAGCTGAACTCGCCGAGCGACATCTCCTCCTTGGTGAGCTGTTTCGTCGCGCCGGCAGCAGCCTTTTCGGGTTTCTTGCTCATGTTGACTCCGGGATTCCGTTTTCGGGAGGCGAAGTTTCTAGAACCAGAGCGCGTCGATCTCGCGCTGGGTCGGTAGTGAGATCCGCACCTCGTCTTTCAAGCCCTTGTTCTGGCCCTGGCGAAGCTCATCCATCACATCGACCATGGCGCCGTAGGGGGCGGTCGGATCCGGCCGGATGATGACCGGTTTTTCCGGGTTCCGTTCCAGTTTGGGCTTGAGGTAGTCGATGATGTCATCGAGCCTCATCGGCTGCTGATCGACGACGAGGTCGCCACTGGACCGGATCTCGATCAGGACGGAGTCCTCTTTTTCGATGATCGGCGGATTGTCGTCGTCCTTCGGCGGCGCGAAGTCCAGACCGCGGGTGGCGGTGAAGGTGGACGTGACCATGAAGTAAATGATCAAGAGAAAGGCGATGTCCGCCATCGAAGCGGTCGGGATCTCGTCTGAGACCGTCCGCTTATTCATCTTCATAGCCATGGCTAGCCTCCGGCCACTGCGATCGTCTCTTGGTCCGAGAGGAGATAGATCATCTCCACCTTCGCTCGTTTGAGCGCATCGATGACCTTGTCGACATGCTGGTACTGAGTCGCGGTGCCGGCCTTCACGACGAAGGCCTTGCCCGGATCGGTCGCGACCACTCCGGCGGCGAACGACAGGACGTCGTCGACGCCGGGAACGACCGCGCTCATCTCCTCACCGTCCGAGACTCTGAGCTGGCCGTTGTCGTCTACCGACACGAAGGCGGCCTTTTTCGGTACCTCGAAACGCAGCTCGGTCTTGGGTAGCGCCACCTGGGTCTTGTCGACCTCGAAGGTGATCGTCAGCATGAAGAAGATGATCAGTAGGAAAGCGATGTCGGCCATCGAGGCCGTCGGGATCGTTCCCTCGTGCTGCATTCTTGCTTTGAGTCTCATGGCTCGGCTCCGTCAGCGGCCCTAGTTGGCAGCGGGTGTGTCCTTGGAACCTGCATCGCCCGGAGCGCCGGTGGCGACCTCGGGTGCGATCCCCGAGCGCTCCATCTCGCCGAACGTCTCGAGCAGCATGTTCGTCGACGTCTCGATGTCGCGCACGAACTTGTTGATGCGGCTCATGAAGTAGTTGTAGACCAGCTGCACCGGGATGGCGACGCCGAGACCGGCGGCCGTGGTGGTCAGGGCCTCTTTGATGCCGATGGCGACGAGGCCGGGGTTGGAGAGACCGGCGGCTGCGAGCGCATCGAACGACCTCATCATTCCAGTCACGGTGCCGAAGAAGCCGAGGAGGGGGGCAACGTTCGCGATCGTGGCCAAGACGACTAGAAACCGCTCGAGGCGCCCCATCTCGAAGAGGGCGGCGTTCTCGATCGTCTTTTCGACGTCTTCTTTGGGTTGACCGTACTTGAGTAGGCCGGCCTTCATGATGGAGGCGACGGGTCCGCGGTATTGCTCACAGACCTTGATCGCATCGCGGATCGACCGGTTGACGACGAGGGCCTTGCGCACCTTGGCGAGAAACTCGTTGACGTTGATCTTCGCCCGGCGAAGAGAGATGAACCGCTCGATTGAGACGGCTACAGCGACGATAGAGAAGGCGAGCAGAGGCCACATGATCACGCCACCCTGCTGCATCAGACCCCAAAAAGTTCCTCCGATGTCCACTTCTACCCTCCTCTACAGATTTGATCCGTCCTGCGAGGATCCAGTTCCCGCAGTTTGCATTCTTGCCTGAACGAACTTAGCAAACAGGCGTCAACAAGTCCCCCGATTCAGACGCCGACCGCACTTGGAAAATGAGGCCGGAA
>JAYZDP010000202.1:0-5188 GCA_036337765.1 Acidobacteriota bacterium | reverse complement strand
AACGATGTTGATATCGAGCCCGATCCCCCGACTCTCGCAAGCAAAGTCCCGAGCCGCGCGCGCCCTGACGACCGGGCTGTGTTTGTTGGCCAGCCCGGGCTGCGTCGGCCCTGACGGGGCACCCACGGCAACCGAGTTCACGATCGAGTTCGACGGCTCTGTCCTAGAGAGCCTCGGGGAGACGGTGAGCGGCCGTCTGATCCTGGCGCTGGCCGAAGACGATTCCCGGGAGCCACGCTTCCAGACCGGATTCGGCCTCGACAGCGCCGCGATCTTCGGTATCGAAGTCGACGAGCACGACCCGTCGCAGCCCCTGGTGATTGACGGCGCCGCTTTCGGCTATCCGCGCCCGACGACAGCCGAGCTTCCTGAAGGGCGCTACTACGCACAGGCAACCCTGCACGTCTACGACACCTTCGAGCTCAGTACCGGGCACACGGTCAAGCTACCCATGGATCGAGGCGAAGGGCAACAGTGGAATCGGTCGCCCGGTAATGTCTACTCACTCCCGGTCTCGGTGCAGGTCGGCCCCGGCAGTTCGCACCGACTGACGGTCGATCAGGTGATCGCGCCGATCGCGCCTCCACAAGACACAGACCTGGTCAAGCACGTCACCGTTCACAGCGATCTACTGACGGAGTTCTGGGGCCGCCCGATGCACCTCGGTGCCCACGTCCTGGTACCCCATGAATGGGCGGAACACCCAGAGGCCCGCTTTCCCTTGGCCATCTTCCATGGCCATTTCCCGTCCGATTTCGGCGGCATTCGTACCACTCCTCCCGATCCGGACCTGGAACCCGACTACAGCGCGCGTTTCGGTGTCAGCGGATACAACCGGATCCAGCAAGAGGAGGCCTGGCGCTTCTACCAGACGTGGACTTCAGCCGACTTTCCCAGAATTCTGATCGTCGAGATACAGCATCCAACGCCCTACTACGACGATTCCTACGCCGTGAACTCGGCCAGCATGGGGCCCTGGGGCGACGCCATCATGCACGAGCTGATTCCCCATATCGAGAAGGAGTTTCGCGGTATCGGTGAGGGCTGGGCAAGATTCACCTACGGTGGATCCACGGGAGGATGGGAGGCGATGGCGGCGCAGGTCTTCTACCCCGATGACATCAACGGTGCGTTCATCGCCTGTCCTGACCCGATCGACTTCACTTCCTACATGACGGTCAACCTCTACGAGGACGACAACGCCTACTTCTACCCGAGCCGCCTCAAGCGGACTCTGCGGCCGGCCCATCGCAACTACCTCGGCGACGTGGACGCCACCATCCGCGACATGGCCTACATGGAGTTGGTGAAAGGCAGGAAGGGTCGTTCTGGTGATCAGCTGGACATCTGGCAAGCGGTGTACTCCCCGCAGGGCGAAGACGGCTACCCCAAGCCGATCTGGAACAAGATCACCGGCGAGATCGACAAAGAGGTCGCGCAGTACTGGCGCGAGAACTACGATCTCCGGTACATCCTCGAACGCGACTGGGAGACTCTGGGCCCCAAGCTCGAAGGCAAGCTGCACATCTACTGCGGCGACATGGACAACTACTACCTGAACAACGCCGTCTACAGCACCGAGCGTTTCCTCGAGGGCACCACCTCTCCCTACTACGCCGGCGTGGTGGATTACGGCGACCGGGCCGAGCACTGTTGGAACGGTGATCACGAGAACGGCAACCATATTTCTCGGTTGCGCTACAACACGATGTACGTCCCCAGAATCCTCGAACGGATTCGTGAGACCGCGCCCGCCGGTGCCGACACCAAGAGCTGGCGATATTAGGCACCCCGGATCGGCGAATCGACCGGCGCGGCTTCGTACCCGTCCTGTCGTCCCGCGATGTCGCAGACGATCGGGACGGGGTTTTCACCGACTCGTGTGCAGGGTTTGCGGGCAGTCCGAGAGCAGGGCGCGTCTGCATGCGTGACGGAGCCCTGGGTGGACGGAAGATGATCGATTGGCGTAGAACTCAACAGCGGCGAGGTCTTCCCGGCCGATACAGGACCCGCATTCTCGGTGGAGGCAGAGGTTGATGTCAATGACGTGGCTTCAAGATCTGAGATACGCCCTACGCTCGTTGCGCAAGCGGCCGGGATTCGTGTTGCTCGTCGTCCTGACGATGGCCGTCGCGATCGGCGCCACCGTTGGCGCGTTCGTCTATCTGAGCTACTTCCTCCGACCGACGATTGACGCTCCGGCACCGGAGCGCACTGCCCACCTCTACAACGCCACCGATCATGAGAGTCATGGCTCGTACTCGTATCTCGACATGCGCGCGATCGACCGGGTCTTCGGCACCTACCACCTTCCCGGTGACGCGTGGCCCGATTCGATGGGCCTCGGCGACGCGCAGTTCCCAAAGGGGTATCTCCGCCAGTTGGCCCTTCCTTTCGCCAAGGACCCACGTGAGAGCGTCGACATCGAGGCTCCGAGCCGACGTTGAGAACCGAGAACATCCGGGTAGGATGCGCGTACGCACCGTATGGGAAGAGGAGACGCATGATGGGAATCCGAGATCGCGGTATCGCTTGTGTGGTGACGGCCTTTTTGCTCGGCGGGTCGACCGCGGGTCTGGCTGCCGACGCCAGCTTCTCGGAGGAACAGGCCCGCAAGGGCCGTGCGGCCTACAACAAGAGCTGCTCCGAGTGCCACGGGGTGCGACTGGAGGGCGAGCATCTCTCGCCGCCTCTGGTCGGTAGCCGATTCGACGTGACCTGGCGCGACAAGTCTGCGGGCGTGCTCGCGTTTCACCTGCGGCGCATGCCTCCGGATCCTCGTGCCGGCACCCTCGGCGACGAGGTCTACGCAAACATCCTCGCCTACATCCTCAAGTCCAATGGTTTCGAGGCGGGCGACGCGCTGCCGACCGCGGTCGCTGATCTGGACGACATCGATATTCCCCAGCTCGCGGGAGCCGACTACGAGCCAGACGCTCCCGAGGTCGCCGCGGGGGAATCCGAGCGACTCGCGAACATGTCGCCGGTGACGGCGGCGATGCTGCGCGACCCGGCGCCACAAGACTGGCTCCAGACGCAGGCCTCCTACAACGCCCAGACCTTCAGCAAGCTAGAGCAGATCAACAAAGACAGCGTGGCCAACCTGGCGATCGCCTGGCGCCAGCCGCTGCGGGCAGGCGTCAGCATGCCGATGCCGGTCGTTCATGACGGGATCATGTTCCTGCACTCGTTCCCCGACACCGTACTGGCCATCGACGCGACCAACGGCGACATTCTCTGGCGCCACCAGTACAAGCCCGACGGACCGTCGAGTCAGAAGCTGGGGATCGCGCTCGCGGGCGACAAGGTCCTCGTTCCGACCTCTGACCTGCACGTTCTCGCCTTGAGCTCCAAGACCGGGGAGCTGATCTGGGACCACACCATCCGGCGCGAATCCGACGCCCCCGCAGCGATGTTGAGCTACAACCTGCGCAGCGCACCGCTCGTGGTCGGCGACAAGCTGATCCAGCCCGTCACGGCGAGCTTCGTGCCGAAGGGAGGCTTCTTGGTCGCCATCGACATCGAATCCGGCGAGGAAGCGTGGCGCTTCCACACCATCGCCCGACCGGGAACGCCGGGCGGCGAAACCTGGAACGACGTGCCGCTGGACAAGCGCAGTGGCGGCTCGATTTGGCAGACCGGCTCCTATGATCCGGAGCTGAACATGGTCTTCTACGGCACCGCTCCCACCTACGACACCGGTCCGCTCGTGAACCCGGTCGACAAGGCTGGTGTGTCGAGCGAGGCGCTGTACACCAACAGCACGATCGCCATCAACCCCGACAACGGCGAGCTGGTCTGGCACTACCAGCACATGTCGAACGACCAGTGGGACCTCGACTGGGTCTTCGAGCGCCAGATCATCGATCTCCCGCTCAAGGGAGAAACGCGCAGGGTGGTGCTCAACGTCGGCAAGGTAGCGATCGTCGAGGCGGTCGATGCGAAGACGGGTCGGTACCTGTTCTCGGTCGACGCGGGCATCCAGAACGTCATCACCGACATCGACCCGGAGACGGGCGAGAAGACGTACGACCTGGCGCTGTGGCCGGGTCCCGACAAGGAGTTCGACGTCTGCCCGAGTGCCTTCGGCGCCCGCAGCTGGCCGCCGACCTCCTACAGCCCCCAGACCCAGATGCTCTACCTGCCCCTCACCGAGTCGTGCATGCACATGGGAAAGGAGGGAGGGCGACTCCTGACCTCCGGGCTCGGCATCTCGGGGGCGACGCATCCCGAGAGCGCAGACGGCAAGGTCGGCCGACTGCAGGCGATCGACCTCGCAAGCCGCAAGCGGGCCTGGCTCGTCGAGCTCGAAGGTGCGGTCTCGACCGGGGCGCTCGCCACCGCCGGCGGCATCGTCTTCGTCGGCGATACCGCGCCGTCGCTGAAGGCATTCGACGATGCGACGGGAGAGATGCTTTGGGAGAAGGCACTGGACGACAACCCGAGCTCGAGCGTCATCACCTACAGCGTCGACGGCACCCAGTACGTCGCCATCGTCGCCGGAGTTAACAACTTCCACATCGGCGCCCTGGCGGGAACCCTTGGCAGCCTCCTCGGTGGCGGTGGCGAGAGCGACGGCCCGCCAAAAGGCGGCGCCGCGATCTGGGTGTTCTCGCTCTAGCGTTTGAGATGGCGACTGCGACCAAGGTCGGGCGGAACGATCCATGCCCCTGTGGCAGCGGTAAGAAGTACAAGGCCTGCTGCGGCGGCGTCGAGCAGCGCGGTCTTACGACCAGGCAGTGGCTGGTCATCACGGCCGTGGCCCTGGTCGCAGGCCTCTTGGCAATCTCCTACATCCGCTCGGCCGGAAGCGGAGAGAATCCGACCTGCCCGCCGGGACAAAGCTGGTCGCAGTCGCACGGCCATTGCCACTAGTGCAACCCGTGGTCGCTACCACGGGCGCACTAGTGGTGTTCCCCTCCGGGGCGGGGGCACACGCCGTCCGGTGCCCCGGCACAGCGCAGGTGTCCCTTCCACTCTTCGATGGCTTCAGGCTCGGATGCAATCGAGCTGAGGCGAGCCTCGAGCTGATCCATGGCAGCGTCGATCCGACGCTCGTTGGCTAGCTTCTGCCGACGCGGCACCGAGTCTAGAGCTAGCGCATCGGACGAGCAGGCCCACCAGAGATCGCTCAGCCCTGCCACTGACCGTGTTTCAGTACCTTTGGAGCGCAGGACCCGCGGCCATG